>CAMZIX010000024.1 GCA_947307375.1 uncultured Clostridia bacterium
CGCCCTGTCCCTGCTGGGCGCGCTGGGCCAGCATAACACCGCCAAGGCGCTGCCCATTCAGATAGCCGAGGCCGATCCCGAGGACGGCGGCAAGATCCTCGGCCATATCTTCGGCTCGAACACCCAGCCCGAGATCGAAACGCTGGCCGCGCAGTCCGGCCTCTCCGGCAAGGAAGTCAACACCGCGCTGGACAGCATCGCGCCCGTGCTGCTGAGCAGCCTGAACACTGCCGCTACCTCCGCGAAGAAGAAAAAGGTCGATCTCTCCGACGGGCTGGATCTGTCCGAAGTGATGACGCTTCTGGGCGGCAACAGCGGCGGCAGCCTGCTGGGCAATCTCTTCGGCGGCGGCCTCCTCGGCGGCGGCAAGCCGGACGAGAAGGACGACGGCCTCAACGGCAACGCCCTGCTCCAGGCCCTGCTGAAGCTGATGTAAGCCGGAGCCTGACGGCAAACCGCAGCACCGACCAGCCGCCGGCGCTGCGGTTTCCTTTTTGACCGAACAAACCAGCGAGGTGAGTTTTCCCGTGAGCAAAAAGATCCTGATCTCCGGCTTCCAGCCCTTCGGCGGAGAGCGCGTCAACCCTTCTCTTGAGGCGGTCCGGCGGCTGCCGGAGGAAATCGGCGGCGTCCGGCTGATCAGAGCGGAGCTCCCCGTGGCCTTCGGAAGGGCTGCGGAGATCCTGCTGCAAAAGATAAGCGAGATCGAGCCGGACGCGGTGATCGCCGTGGGCCAGGCCGGCGGCCGGAAGGGCATCACGCCCGAGCTGATCGCGGTGAACGTGCAGAACGGTAGGATCCCGGACAACGAGGGCAAGCGGCCGGACTGGGCACCGATCCTCGAAAACGGCCCGGCCGGGATCTTCTCCCGGCTCCCGGTCCATGAGATGGTGCGGGCCATGAACGAGGCAGGGATCGGCGCGAGCCTGTCGCTGTCCGCGGGCGCCTTTGTGTGCAACGAGCTGATGTACCGGGTGCTGGCCGCCACGGAGGGGAGCGGCCTGCCCTTCGGCTTCATCCATGTGCCCTGGCTCCCGGAGCAGACGGCGGACAGGCCCGACGCGCCCTCCATGCCCCTGGCGGACATCGTGAAGGGGCTGGAGATCTGTGTTTCCGTATTAGCTGTTTGAGAGAAAAACCGGGATCTGCGGAGGAAAAACGCCATGCTTGAAAAAATGGGAGAGTTTTTTGATACCAGACGAAACGGATATGAAGAGCACCAGCTGACAAGCATCGAGTCCGCGCAGGAGTTCTACCCCTTTACCGCAAGCTGCCTGCCGCAGACGGCCGAGCCTGTCGTTCTGGATCTGGGATGCGGAACGGGCCTGGAGCTGGGGTACTATTTCGAGACGGTCCCCACGGCAAAGATCACCGGGATCGACCTCGCGCCGGGGATGCTGGAGGTTCTCGGCCGCAAGTTTCCCGACAAGCCGCTGACCTTGATCGCGGGCTCGTATTTTGACGTTCCGCTGGAAGAGGGCGCCTTTGACGCGGCTGTGTCTGTCGAGTCGCTCCATCATTTCACAAAGGAAGAAAAGATCCCTTTGTATGAGAAGGTGCGGAGAGCGCTGAAACCGGGCGGCTATCTGATCCTGACCGATTATTTCGCCGCTTCGGACGAAGAAGAGCGTGCCCATCGCGCCGAGCTTCTCCGGCTGAAAAAGGAGCAGGGCATTCAGGACGGCGCGTTTTATCACTACGATACTCCCTTGACCGTCGAGCACGAAAAGGAAGCGCTGCTGGCCGCCGGCTTCTCTTCCGTCGCGGTGCTGAAGAACTGGGGCGCGACGTCTGCGCTGAGAGCGGACAGATAGCGCCTCGGCTTCGTTCCGAAGAACAATAAGAAAGCACCGAAAGCCGCCGATCGGCGGCTTTCGGTGCTTTCGTTTACCTTATCATCATTCCCACTCGATCGTGCCGGTGGGCTTCGGCGTGATGTCCCAGAGGACGCGGTTGACGCCCTTGACCTCAGCGGTGATGCGGGCGGTGATGTGCTGCAGCAGCGGGAAGCTCAGCTCGGCGACCTCGGCGGTGACGGCGTCGACCGTGTTGACGGCACGGATGACGACGGGCCAGGCCCAGGTGCGTTTGCCGTCGGTGATGCCGGTTGACTTGATGTCCGGCACGACGGTGAAGTACTGCCAGACCAGGCCGGCCAGACCGTTCTTCGCGAATTCCTCGCGCAGGATCGCGTCGCTCTCGCGCACGGCCTCCAGGCGGTCGCGGGTGATGGCGCCGACGCAGCGCACGCCAAGGCCGGGGCCGGGGAAGGGCTGGCGGTAGACCATGCCGTCGGGCAGGCCGAGCTGCTTGCCGACGACGCGGACCTCGTCCTTGTACAGGAACTTGACCGGCTCGACCAGCTCGAAGTGCAGATCCTCCGGCAGACCGCCCACGTTGTGGTGCGCCTTGACCGGGCCGCTCTCGAGGATGTCGGGATAAATGGTGCCCTGGGCCAGGAATTCGATGCCCTCCAGCTTGCGGGCCTCTTCCTCAAACACGCGGATGAACTCCGCGCCGATGATCTTGCGCTTGGTCTCGGGATCGGCGACGCCGGCGAGCTTGTCCAGGAAGCGGTCCACCGCGTCAACGTAGATGAGATTGGCGTCCATCTGGTTGCGGAAGACCTCGATCACCTGCTCCGGCTCTCCCTTGCGGAGAAGGCCGTGGTTGACATGCACGCAGGTGAGCTGCTTGCCGACCGCCTTGATCAGCAGGGCGGCGACGACGGAGGAATCCACGCCGCCGGACAGCGCCAGCAGCACCTTTTTGTCGCCGATCTGCGCGCGCAGGGCGGCGAGCTGCTCGTCGATAAAGGCCTGAGCCAGGGCGGGGGTCGTGATGCGCGCCATGTTCTCGGGGCGTCTGTTGTCTGCCATGTTGAGCACCTCCACAGTATCTGAAATTTACAGGAAATATTATAATCCGACGGCCGTCGCCGCGCAATCCCGGATTACGCGGGAAGAGTGAAAATTATCGGGCGTCCGGCGCAGCGGATTTTGTGATTTTTCACAGAAACCGTACCGCCGTCGATGAGGTTCGTGTAATCGCCGTCCGGGGCCGGGACTTCGACCGAAGCCTTTTCGGAGCGCAGGGAAAACACGCCGATCTTGCGCAGGCCCTTTCCGATGCGCTCGAGCACGGCGATCGCGTGCCTGTCGTCGGTGCGGGCGAGGAAATCGTCCTCCGCGTCGAGCGCTGTGCGCTTGATCTCGTACAGGCGGCGCATCAGCGCGCTCAGGTCCTTCCCGGTCGCCCGGTCGATGGGCTCCTTCTCAAAGAGGCTCGGCAGATGGTCGTTCTCAAACTCCTGCCCGGCGTAGAGCAGCGTCGTGCCCTTGAAGAAATAGAGCATGGCCGTGTAGTTGATCAGATCGCTCTCGTTTTTGATGAAGGAGGCGATGCGCGGCTGGTCGTGGTTTTCCAGATAGCGCAGCTTGTTGTAGTTGACCGGGTACGTGACCTCCTGGAAGTTCATCAGGTCCAGGTAGTGGCTCAGCGGCGCGCGGCCGGTCAGCCAGGCGTCGAAGATCTCGCGGATGTCGTACTCGTACTCGACGTCGAAGGCCTCGAAGGCCTCGCTGTCGCGCATCGAGTAGATGCCCCGGCGGCGGCACTGCAGGCCGAAGGTCCGGTGCACGGTCTCGCCCAGCCAGATAAAGCCTGGGTGTACGCGCTCCACAGCCGCGCGGGCCTCCTTCCAGAAGTCCAGCGGCACGAAGGAGGCCACGTCGCAGCGGAAGCCGTCCACGATCCCGGCCCAGAAGCAGAGGGATTCGATCTGGTAATCCCAAAGCCCGCGATTCGAATAGTCCAGGTCGATCACGTCGCTCCAGTCGCCGATCTTGCTGCCGGGGTTTCCCTGCGGCCCGCGCCAGAAATACTCCGGATGTTCCCGGAACAGCGTGGAATCGGGCGAGGTATGGTTATAGACCACGTCGATCATGACCTTCATGCCGCGCGCGCGGATCTCGTCGACGAGCAGACGGAAATCCTCCATCGTGCCGTAGGCGGGATTGACGCTGCGGTAGTCGCGGTTGGCATAGGGACAGCCCAGGCTGCCCTTTTTCCCCTTTTCCCCGATCGGATGGATCGGCATGAACCAGATGATGTCCGTTCCGAGGGCGCGGATGCGGTCCAGGTCGGGGATGACGGCGCGGAAGGTCCCCTCTTCGGTGTGATTGCGGACGTAGATCGAATAAATGACCTGCTTCTGCAGGGAAAGATCGGTGTTCTTTGCCATGTTTCAGCCTCCTTGCGCGCGCTTTTTCTCCGCCCAGTCCAGCAGACCGCGGCGGATCGAGGGGGAGAGCCTGTCCGGCAGCGCGTCGGCGGAAAACCAGCGCAGCTCGTCCACCTCGCCGGGCTGTGCCCGCAGCTCGCCGCTCCAGTCGCGGCAGGTGTAGACGATCTCCACATAGGAGACCTCGTCGCCGTTGGGATAATAGAAATGGCTCTCCGGGCCGGAATAGATCCCGAAGAAGTCCAGCCTTCCGGCCGTGATCCCGGTCTCCTCGAGCAGCTCGCGCCGGGCGGCGTCCTCGACGGGCTCGTCCGGCTCCACCGCGCCGCCGGCATAGCACCAGCAGCCGTTGTCGTGCCGCTTTTCCAGCAGCGCGCGGCCCTCCGCATCCTCGACGATGACGCTCACACCGGGGCTCAGCAGCAGGCGATGACCGACGATCCGGCGCAGCTCCATGATGTAATCAGACATGCCTTTCCTCCTGATCGTTCAAAAAATCTGCTCGTACCACGTCCAGCTCCCGCAGGCCGTAGTATTGAAACAGCGCCAGCGCCCGCTTGTCGACGCGCTCGCCGCAGACCAAAATCGGCACGGCAGGCGGGCAGCTCACGGTCGGCGCGGCGAGCACGCGGCCGAGACTCTCCGCCAGCGGCAGCGTTTCGAAAGGCGCGAGCATCGCCTCGCGCGGCGATAACACCTGCTCCGGGCGGCCCGGTGCGGGCGGCGCCTCGGTGATCGGCGGAAGGACAGGAAGCGCTTCCAGCGCGCGTCGCAGCGCGGCGAGCTCTTCGGCGCTGTTCTCCGGGGAGAACATGAACACGCAATAGTCCGGATCGGCAAATTCGCAGACGATCCCTTTTTCCCGCAGCGCGGCGGCCAGGGCTTCGCCGGAATAGCCGCGTCCCTTCGGGCAGAGCGTGAGCTTCATCGGCTCGTCGCCGGCGAGCGTCCAGCCTGCGGCGGCCAGCGCCGTTTTCAGCCCGGAAACCTGCGCCGCCCGCTCCGCGAGCCGAGCAGGGAAGTCCTCCGCCAGGGTGCGGTTGCAGAGATCCAGCGACTGCAGGATCAGCCAGGAGGGACTGGTGCTCGCGAAAAGCCGCATCGCTGCCTCCGCCATCGGAGTCAGCGCCGCCGGGCAGCTTTCGGACAGGTGCAGATAAGCCCCGCCCGTCAGCACCGGCAGGGTCTTGTGCGCGGAATCGCAGCAGATGTCCGCGCCGAGGTCCAGCGGGTGGAGCGAGGGGGAAAGAAATCTCAGATAGGCGCCGTGGGCGTTGTCCACCAGCAGCAGCGCGCCGTGCCTCCGGCAGACCGCGGCCAGCGCGGGGATGTCGGCGCGGCGGCCGAGATAGTCGGGACTCGTCAGGTAGACGGCCGCAGGCCGCTCCGCGGAGAGCAGCGCGTCCAGCGCCTCCGGGCCGATGCGGCAGGAAAGCGGCGTGTCCTCGTCGCCGCAGAGCCAGGCGATCTCCAGCCCCAGCAGCGCGCAGCCGCTGAGGAAGACGCGGTGGGCGTTGCGCCCGGCGGCGATCAGAGGCCGTCTGCCGGTCAGGTGTGCGTACTGCAGCGCGAGAAACAGCATCGCGCGGATGCAGAGCGAGGAGCCCTCGGCGGAATAGAGTGTTTTGGCGCTGCCGAAAAGCGCAGCGGCGTTTTCTTCGCTCTCGCGGATCACGCCCTCGGCGTGGTACAGCACATCCGCGCCGGATACCTCCGTGATATCCAGTGCTTCCGGGCCGAGCGCGGGGACGCCCTTGTGCCCCGGCATATGGAGGCGCAGGGGCTCCTCGGCGGCATAGTCCCGCACGAAATCGACGATCGGCGTGTTCATGCCTGTTCCTCGGCCTCGCGCGCCGCGCGGGCGACGGCCAGCAGGATCGCGCATTCCATGCGCTTGCGGAAGAGCTCGCAGCCGGCCTCATAGACGCCGGTGATGGAGCCGGTGGCGTGGAAGGCGTTGGCCGCGCAGCCGCCGGAGCAGTAGAGCCTGGCCCAGCAGTCGCGGCACTCGGGCTTGGCGTAGACGTTGCAGGCGGCAAACTCGTCCTGCACGGCGGGCTTGTCGAGCCCGTGCCAGATATCGCCCAGGCGGAAGCGCTCGTCGCCGACGAACTGATGGCAGGGGTAGAGGTCGCCCCAGGGCGTCACGGCCATGTACTCCGTGCCGGAGCCGCAGCCGGAGATGCGCTTGTAGATGCAGGGGCCGCCCGAGAGGTCGAGCATGTAGTGGTAGAAGGTAAAGGGCCTTCCCTCACGCTCGCGCTCGAGCATCAATTCTGCCAGCTCCTCGTACTGGCGCATCACCAGCTCCCGATCCTCGGCCGTCAGCGCGGAGGGATCGTCCGGCGCGCAGACGACGGGCTCCATGCTCAGCTCCGTGAAGCCGAGCTCGAGCATCGCGCGGATGTCGTTGAGGAAGTCCGGGTTGTGATGCGTGAAGGTGCCGCGCATATAGTAGTTTTTGCCGCTGCGGGCCGCGACGAGCTTCTGAAACTTCGGCACGATGCGCTCCCAGCTGCCGTTGCCGGCATAGTCCACACGGAAGCGGTCGTGCACCTCTTTTCGCCCGTCAAGGCTCAGCACGACGTTGCTCATCTCGCGGTTGCAGAAGTCGATGACCTCGTCGTCGATCAGCATGCCGTTGGTGGTCAGGGTGAAGCGGAAATTCTTGTGCGCCGCCTGCTCGATGGAGCGGGCGTAGGCGGTCAGCTGCTTGACGACCTCGAAGTTCATCAGCGGCTCGCCGCCGAAAAAGTCGACTTCGAGGTTCCGGCGCGTGCCGGAGTGAGCGACCAGGAAATCCAGCGCCTGCCTGCCGACCTCGAAGCTCATCACGGCGCGCTCGCCGTTGTACTTGCCCTGGCTGGCGAAGCAGTAGGAACAGTTGAGGTTGCAGGTGTGAGCCACATGCAGGCACAGCGCCTTGATGACGCCGCTGCTTTTTTCCTTGAATTTGCCGGCCAGCGGCTCGAAGACGTCGGGCGTAAAGAGCTGTCCTGCCTCCTTCAGCTCGCCGATCTGTTCATAGCACTCGGACAGCTCTTCGGCGGGCGTTCCCGGGTGCTTCTGCGCCGTGGCGGCGAGGACTTCCTCGCGCGGCAGGGCCTCATACAGGGCGATCATGTCGTAGGCCAGCTCGTCCACGGCGTGGACCGCGCCGGAGCAGACGTCGAGCACGATGTGGTACCCGCCCAGTTTGTATTGATGGATCATGGGATTCTCTCCGTTCCTTGATTGGCGCCCTTCCGCAGAAGAGCGCCCGGATTGAATAAAAAATGCCGCCGATACCGGCGGCATTGATTTGCGGCGATTACTTGTTTTCCTTCTTGTTGCTGTTCTCGCAGCGCTGGTTGGCAATGCCGCAGCTGGTCTTGCAGGCGGACTGGCAAGAGGTCTGGCACTCGCCGCAGCCGCCCTTGGCAGCGCTCTCGCAGAGGTTGCGGGTGTTGAGGGTGACAATGTGCTTCATTTTGGTATCCTCCCTAAGGTTTTCTAACATTATATATCATAGATCCGGGCATAAGTCAAGCTGCCCGGCGCGGGATCGGCGCTTATTCAAACAGCTTTTTCAGCCGCAGGGAGGCGGCCTTCAGCTCGTTTTTGCTGTAGGAATTGTTCTCGTCGGCCAGCACCGCGGCCACCGCGTCCTTCAGCGTCAGGTCGCGCTGCAGCATGGCGTCGACCAGCATGGCCTCGGCCGTGACGGTGTGCTCGGCCTTCGTGAAGCGGTAGTCCTCGTCGATCTCCAGCACCAGCGCGTATTCGCCCTTGTCCCAGCTGCCCTTTTCCAGCAGCTGTTCCTTCACCTCCGCGGGCCTGCCGCGGTAGCTGCGCTCGTGCAGCTTGCTGAGGTCGTTGCAGAGGCAGAGCCGGCAGCCGGCCCCGGCCTCGATCAGCCAGTCCAGCAGGTCCATGATGCGCTTCGGGCTTTCGTAAAAGGCGAAGGTGCGCGTGTCGGCGCGGCGGAGCTGCTCCAGCAGGCGGCGGCGCTCGGCGTTTTCACGCGGGAAGAAGCCGTAGAACAGGAAGCTCGACAGGTCGAAGCCCGACACGCTCAGCGCCGTGACCGCGGCGCAGCAGCCGGGCACGCCGATCACCGGGATATCCGCTTCGACGGCGGCGCGGATCAGCTCGTTGCCCGGATCGGAGATGCAGGGCGTGCCTGCGTCGGTGATGACGGCGACGCTCTTGCCCGCGAGCATTTCATTGACGAAGTATTTGGCCTTGCCGTACTCGTTGAACTTGTGGTTCGAGACCAGCTTGTTGCGGATGCCCAGCAGATTCAGCAGCACCATCGAGCGGCGGGTGTCCTCCGCGGCGATGATGTCCACATCCGTCAGGATCTGGATGCCGCGGGGCGACATGTCCTTCGAATTGCCGATCGGCGTGGCGACGATATAAAGTTTTCCGGGCTGCTGATCCATGTTTTTCCGCTCCCCGTCTTGGTTTTTCCCTATTGTACCATGCCGCCGGGCGCTGTGCAAGGGCTGAAACTGTTGCCCGGTCTTAACAAAAACTTAGGGCATTGTTAAAAAAAGCTTGCGCTTTTGTTCATGTCACGGTCACAAATATGGTTTATATTACACTCACAGATCAAGATGAAAGAGGTCAATTCGTATGTTCGAGCCTGAAGCTTGGAAAAACGAAACCGTCGTCGGAGAAGGAGATGCGATCTCCGGAGATCTGACGGACGAACCCATGACAGAAAACGCCGACTCCGCTTCGGAGCCGACGCTCGAGACCCCGATCACGGAGCCGGATCCGGTCGAAGCCGCACCGGTGACGGAACAGGAGGCACGGCCGCAGGAAAGCGAAGAGTCCGCCGCCTGGGAAGCTCCCGTGTCGGCTTCGGAAGAGCCGGAGCCGGAGGATGGGGAATATCACTACAAGAGCGGCTATACCCAACGCATCTATGCCGACGCCCATTATGCGCCGGCGGATGAGAGCACCGTTCCGCCCCGTTATTACACACCCCCCAGGCGTCCCTCAAAAGTGAGCCCGGAGAAAAAGCCCAGGAAAAAAGGCCTCTTCCTGAAAGTCGCCTGTCTGTGCCTCGTGTGCGCCCTGCTGGGCAGCGTCGGCGGAGCGGCTCTGGTGGGAAGAACGCTGAACCAGCGCATCGCGGCTCTGGAGGAAGCGCAGGAGGATCGACCCTCCGTCGTGCTGGGCACCGAGACCTCCGGCAGCACAAAAAAAGTCTCCAGCACGGAGATCAGCAGCGGAAAACCGCTGGCGCAGCTGTATGAGCAGGCCTGCCAGCAGGTCGTCGGCATCACCACCGAGGTCACCTATCAGAACTTCTTCGGTCAGACCAGCACCTCCGCGGTGTCCGGCTCCGGCTTCATCATTTCAGAAGACGGCTACATCCTCACGAATTATCATGTGATCGAGTATGCCGACAAGGGCGGCTATGCGATCAGCGTCATGCTGCACGACGGCACGCGCTACGAGGCCAGCATCGTCGGCAGCGAGGAGAGCAACGACATCGCCGTGCTGAAGATCGACGCCACCGGCCTCAACCCCGTCACCCTGGGCAACAGCGATGAGATCCAGGTCGGCGACGAGGTGCACCCGGTCGGCAATCCGCTGGGTGAGCTGGAATTTTCGATGACCAACGGCCACGTGAGCGCGCTTGACCGCATCATCACCACTGAAACCGGCGGAGACGCCATCAACATGTTCCAGATCGACGCGCCGGTCAACTCCGGCAACTCCGGCGGCCCGGTGTACAACTCCGAGGGCGAGGTCATTGGCATCGTTACGGCCAAATACCAGTCCTCCGGCGTGGAGGGTCTGGGCTTCGCGATCCCGATCAACGACGCGGTACGCATTGCCGAGGACCTGATCACCAAGGGCTATGTGACCGGCAAGGCCTATCTGGGCGTGACCGTGGAGACGCAGTACAACGCCATGTATGCGCAGTATTACAGCATGCCGCTCGGCGCCTATATCGCGGGCGTGGAAAAGAACAGCTGTGCAGAGAAGGCCGGCCTGCAGGCCGGAGACATCATCACCCGCGTGGGCGATACCCAGGTCGAGAGCTACAACGACCTCAAGCAGGCGCTGAAGGCCTATTCTGCCGGCGATACGGCGGAACTGGAGATCTACCGCGCCGACAAGAGCACGACGGTGACCGTGGTCTTTGACGAGGCCCGCCCGTCCAACTAATCGGATTCTTCTCTATTCCTATATCCTCTCTTTTCTCCCCTCAAAGCAAAAGCCCGCACAGTTCTGTGCGGGCTTTTGTGATGGCTTTGTGCCGCAAATGCGCGAAAAAAAGCCGCCGGACGGCAAAAGAAAAAACGGGGTTTTTCCTTGACAAAGCATATTCGGTGTGCTATTATATCCAAGCTAAAGCAAATGAACTGCATATCGCGGGGTAGAGCAGCTGGTAGCTCGTCGGGCTCATAACCCGGAGGTCGTTGGTTCGAATCCTTCCCCCGCAACCATATCGGGTGGATGTAACGGATTTCAGTTATATCCACCTGTTTTTTTGCGCGTTTCCTTGAAATTGATTGAAGTAGTTGCTATCATTCAATCATCCCCCCGACGCAGGAGGTTTCTTATGCAGGATCGATACGCCGGCGATATCGGTGATTACGGAAAGTTTGCATTGCTCCGCGCAATGGAAGCGCAGGGTTTAACGGTAGGTGTGAATTGGTATCTATCGAAAACCTTGCCCTCGGAGATCCATGACGACGGCAAATACAGAATCCCCACTCAATATGAGAACTTGGATCCGGAGCTCTCTGCGACTTTGAACAGGATTTTCGACCTTCGTGAGGCTCGTTCCGTACAAGCTCTGGAACAGGCTCGCCTGCTTGCCAGCAATCTTTTTGTGAACGACGCGGTTCCCAAGGAAGTCGACCAACGAACAGCCTGGCATCGGACAGCCCTTGCAAGACTTGCGGATTGCGACATTGTATTTTTGGACCCTGATAACGGCTTGAACGTGAAGAGCGTCAAGCCGGGCTCGCAGAAGAGTCCAAAGTACGTTTGGCTCCACGAGGTCTCTGACTACGTTGCATCCGGTAAGAGTGTGATCGTTTACAATCACAGACCGAGAAAGAAGGCAGTTGTCTACCTCGCAGAATATGCCGCACGTTTTTCCGCCGATCCTGTGCTAGGTAGGAAGCATTTTTCCGTGATGACATTTCCTCGCCGTTCCATCCGGGACTATTTTATAATTCCTGCATCCCGGACACATGAGGAAAGAATCAGCCAAGCGATGCAAAGCCTGCTGGATGGGCCGTTTGGGAGTTTAGGCTTTTGCTTTCTACAGCTGTCTTTTCAAGGATTTACCGAGTAACATTGATGTACTGGAGCAGGTTTCGGCCTGCTCCGGTTTTTTTATTGCTCTTCCTCAGCCGGCTCGCAGTCCTCGTCGAACAACTCGCGCGCGCTTTCCGTCGGCTCGCAGGAGACGTACTCCACCGCCACGCCCTGCCGGAGATCGGCCTTGTAGTTCGGCGCGGAGAGGTGGGAGGGGATCTCCAGATAGCCCACGAACTTGTAGTAGATCACCATCCGCTGGGTGCGGTTCTTGCCCCGGCCCTCCACCTCGTACACGTCGATGTGGTCGATGAGCTCCCGCAGGATCTGGTTGGTCAGCGTCCGCATCTCCATGAACTTCCGGATGGCCTTGATGAACTGCTCCCGCTCGCCCTCGCTCTGCTCGATGCGCCGCAGGCGGTCCCGATGGGCCTTGACCTTCTTTTTGAGCGTTTCCCGCTCCTCGGCGTACTCCCGGGACAAGATGGCGTAGTCCTCCTCCATCATCCGGCCGCTGACCTTGTCCTCATAGAGGTTTTTCAGCAGCTTGGGCAGCAGCTCCAGCCGCATCTCCGCGGCGTGGAGCTCGCCCTGCACCGTCCGCTTCTCAGCCTCCATCTGCTTGTTCGACTTTTGGGCCAGCAGCTCGGCAAAGCGCTCCTCGTCGGCCGCCAGATAGTCCGCCAGCCGCCGCAGCTCCATCTCCACCACCGTGGCCACTGCGTCGGCGCGGATATAGTGCCGGCTGACGCAGCTGCCGCGGTAGTCGCCGGTGTAGTTGGAGCAGCTGAAAAAGTGGATGTCCCGGTTGACGGTGTTGGTGTGGTACCACAGCTTCTTGCCGCAGTCGGCACAGCGCAGGAGGTCGCAGAAGATGCTCTTGGGGCCGTTGATCTCCTTGGGCTTCCGGGGCTTTGTGGTGGCCAGCAGCTGCTGCACCTTCTCAAAGGTGGCCCGGTCGATGATGGCCTCGTGACGGTCCGGGAAGACCAGCCAGTCCTCCTTGGGGTTGTCGATGCGCTTGTGGTTCTTGAAGGACTTGGTGCTGGTCTTGAAGTTGATCACGTCGCCGCAGTACTCCTGTCGGTGGAGAATGCCGTTGATGGTGGAGCACTTCCACTTGCAGTCGTTGGGCTGGGTCTTCTTGCCGCCGCGCCCGATGCCCTTGGAGGCCCAGTAGGCGGTGCAGTTGAGGTGCCCCTCGTCCTGCATGATGCGGGCGATGGTATCGGTGCCATTGCCCTCCAGATACAGCTTGAAGATCTCCCGCACCACCGCCGCGGCGTCCGGGTCGATGATCCAGTGCTTGCGGTTCTCCGGGTCCTTCTTGTAGCCGTAGGGCGGCTGGGAGAGCGGTTCGCCCGCCCTCCCGCGCGTGTTGTGGGCCGAGCGCACCTTGCGGCTGATGTCCCGGGCGTAAAACTCGTTCATCACGTTGCGGAACGGGGCCAGCTCCGTGGTCTCGTCCACGCCGGTGACGGTGTCCACGCCGTCGTTGACGGCAATGAAGCGGATGTTGTGATCGGGGAAGTACTGCTCCGTGTAGTAGCCCACCTGCAGATACTCGCGGCCCAGGCGGGACATGTCCTTGACGATGACCGTCGTGACGTAGCCCAGCTCGATGTCCTCCAGCATGCGCTGGAAGTCCGGGCGGTTGAAGTTGGTGCCGGTGTAGCCGTCGTCCACGTAGACGCGGGGATTCAGCAGGCCGTGCTTCTTGGCGTAGCTCAGGAGCATCTGCTTTTGGTTGGAAATGGAATTGCTCTCCTTGTCCGTGCCGTCGTCGCGGCTGAGGCGGC
>CAMZIX010000025.1 GCA_947307375.1 uncultured Clostridia bacterium
TGCCGGGGGCATGTTTCGGTGCCCGTGTGCGTGCCGGCGCGGTGCCCGCGCCGGGTGAATCTCTCCAACTCTTCCAAAGAATGATTGCTGTATTATGAAGACAGCAATCATTCTTTTGCTTTTGGTCTATGATTGCTTCAGAAGTGATGCGTAACAAAAGCTGGAAAAAATGTTGATATATGGTAATATAACAAAAAAAGGATGGAGAAAAAGAAAATGAAAACGTCTCTAAAAAGCAAAATGAGAGATTGTGCTAGACGGATCACATTTCATAATAAACTGGCGTCGTCGATATTTGCGGCGTTTATGGTTGCTTTTCCGACGAAAGTGAAGAGAAGAGCGGAGAACTTTCTTCACGCATGGCATCAATTTGATAAAACTGACAATAATCTGGACGAGAGAAGCAAAAGACGAAAGGTCTATAACCTGATCTATGCGAGGGCATTCTTTTCGGCTGAATATAATGAGTACTTTCTTTACGGCCTGGACGCTGCAAGTGATCCCGGAAAACTTGATTATGTCTGCTGGTATGAATTACGCCACTATTATAAGCTGCTGAATAAAAAAGGGCGTCCGGATATTTTTGACCAGAAAGAAAAAACATATGAGATGTTTCGTGATTTTTATTGTCGTGAGGTTCTGTATTTCACATCCCCGAAACAGAAAGATATCTTTTTGTCCTTCTTTCAGAGGCATTCCGCAGGCGTGATAAAGCCAACGAACAAATATGGAGGAGCAGGCGTTGAGATCGTCCGTCTGTCAAACGAACTGAATCCGGAACAGCTTTGGTCAACAATCAGCACACGCATACCGTTTCTGCTGGAAGAACTGATCGAACAGGCTCCGGAAATGAACGCATTTTATCCTCTTTCAGTCAATACGATTCGCTATAATACCTTTTACCATGACGGGAAACTGACAAGGCTTCAGGCGGTATTTCGGATAGGACGCGGAGGAAGCATGGTTGACAATGCCACATCCGGAGGGATTTACGCTTTGGTCGACACCGAAACCGGCCGCATTTTGGGACCGGCCAGGAGCTTTAAGAATGAACTGTATGAAACGCATCCGGATACCGGTGCTCCGTTTGAAGGGAATGATATCCCGCGTTGGGATGAGTTGAATGCGCTGGTTGAAAAAGTGGTTTGTGTCATCCCGGAGCAGAAGCAGGTGGGCTGGGACTTTGCCCTCAGCAAAAACGGCTGGGTTTTGGTAGAAGGAAATGCGATGCCTGCCCTGCAGGATTTTGACCTTGATCACGGCATGAGAAAACTTGTGGAATCCACGTTTGGCACAGTCATTCCTATGTGGAAGTAGATTTCGGTACATAGCTTTCGGGCTGCTTTGTTTTTCCCCGCAACAGGAGGTTGCTTGCAATCTTCGCCCCGCCGGGCTATGATAAGCGCAAGGGGGCGATCCGATGAAAACAAAAGACGTGATCTATGAACTCCGCACGAAGCACGGCCTGTCGCAGGACGAGCTGGCGGAAAAGGTCTTCGTGACCCGGCAGGCGGTGTCTCGCTGGGAAACGGGCGAAACAGTGCCGAACACCGAGACGCTGAAGCTGCTGTCCGCGCTGTTCCAGGTTTCGATCAATACGCTGCTCGGCGCGCCGCACCAGCTGTTCTGCCAGTGCTGCGGCATGCCGCTGGAGGATGAGATCATCGGCCGGAACAAGGACGGCTCGCTGAACGAGGATTACTGCAAATGGTGCTACGCGGACGGGACCTACGTTTACCACGACATGGACGATCTGATCGACGTCTGCGTGCCGCACATGGTGAACGAAAACTTCTCCGAGGAGCAGGCCCGCGCCTATATGAAGCAGGTCCTGCCCAAGCTGGACTACTGGAAGCGCCATGAGGAGCTGAGCGACGGCGGCCGGTTCGAGGCCTTCAAACAGCAGCTGATCGACGAGATCAACGCCCTGCACATCGAGGGCATGCCCAAGCTGGAAAAGCTGAACGCGCTGGTCGGGAGTTATGTCAACCTCGCTTATCCGCTCCCCAGCGGCGCAGCCGTGAAATTCCTGAACGGGCAGACGACCTATCTGGGCAATCAGCTCGAAGCGGAGAACGGCGGGGACCGCTGCTTCGGCGTGCTGGCGAACAAGGACTTCATCCTGATCTCCGCCTACGGAGAGAACGGCGCCGACCCGGAGCTGCTCCTGTACAAAAAAAGATAGACGGATCCAATCAGACATCAGGGACAGGGACGCCTTCGGGCGTCCCTATTCTCTTGTTGCAGGATCGGAAAAAGGTGAGTATAATATCATGGTAGAATCAAAGCACGAGGGAAAAGCTCCCGTGAAGCTGTATTCGACAGAAGAGAGAAAAGATATGAGATTGAACGAACTGAAAACAGGCGAGTCCGCCCGTGTGGAAAGCGTCGGGGGCGAGGGCGCCCTGCGGCAGCATTTTCTGGATATGGGCGTGATCCCCGGCGCCGAGGTGACGCTGGTGAAGCTCGCCCCGATGGGCGACCCGATGGAGCTTCGCATCCACGGCTATGAGCTGACACTGCGTATTGCGGATGCGGAGAAGATCCAAATCATCAAAACCGAAAACGCCGTTGCACCGCGCAGGGGATCGCCGGAACGGAAAAGCTCCGAGCACCCTGGCCTCGGCGAGGAAGGCAAATTCCATCCCAAGGGCACCGGCGATCCGCTCCCGGAGGGGACGCTGCTGAGCTTTGCCCTGGTAGGCAACCAGAACTGCGGCAAGACCACGCTCTTCAATCAGCTGACCGGTTCCAATCAGCACGTCGGCAACTTCCCCGGCGTGACGGTGGACCGCAAGGACGGCGTGATCCGCGGCCACAGCGATACTTCGATCACCGATCTGCCGGGCATCTATTCCATGTCTCCCTATTCCAGCGAGGAGCTGGTTTCCCGCAACTTCGTGCTGAACGAGAAGCCGAAGGCGATCATCAATATCGTGGACGCCACCAACATCGAGCGCAACCTCTATCTGACCATGCAGCTGCTGGAGATGAACCTGCCGATGGTGGTCGCACTGAATATGATGGACGAGCTGACCGGCAACGGCGGCACCGTGGACGTCAACGCGATGGAGTCCATGCTGGGCGTGCCGGTGGTGCCGATCTCCGCGGCCAAGAACCAGGGCGTGGACGAGCTGGTGCGCCATGCCGTCCACATCGCCAGGTACCAGGAAAAGCCGATGCGGCAGGATTTCTGCGGCGCGGAGGATCACGGCGGGGCCGTGCACCGCGCGCTGCACGCGGTCAGCCATCTGATCGAGGATCACGCGCTGCGCGCCGGGCTTCCCGTCCGTTTCGCGGCTGGCAAACTCATCGAGGGCGACGAGCAGATCCTCCGCCGGCTGGAGCTGGATCAGAACGAGACGGAGATGCTGGAGCACATCGTGCTGCAGATGGAAAAGGAGCGTGGGCTCGACCGCAGCGCCGCCATGGCGGATATGCGCTTCGAGTTCATCAAAAAGGTCTGCGACGCCTGCGTCATCAAACCGCGAGAGAGCCGCGAGCACAAGCGCAGTGAGCGCCTGGACCGCATCCTCACCGGCAAGTATACGGCCATCCCGATGTTCGTCGGCATCATGGCCCTGGTCTTTTTCCTGACCTTCTTCCTCATCGGCCCCTTCCTGCAGGATCTGCTGGCAGAGGGGATCGGCGCTCTGGGCGAGCTGACGGCGCGGGCCATGCAGGCCGGGCATGTCAACTCGGCAATCCAGAGTCTGGTGCTGGACGGTATCTTCGAGGGCGTCGGCAGCGTAGTCAGCTTCCTGCCTCTGATCGTGACGCTGTTCCTCTTCCTCTCCCTGCTGGAGGACAGCGGCTACATCGCCCGCGTGGCCTTCGTGATGGACAAGCTCCTGCGGAAGATCGGCCTGTCCGGCCGCAGCATCGTGCCGATGCTGATCGGCTTCGGCTGCACTGTGCCCGCCGTCATGTCCACCCGCACGCTGCCCAGCGACCGCGACCGCCGTATGACGATCCTGCTCACGCCCTTCATGTCCTGTACGGCAAAGCTTCCGATCTACAGCTTTTTCGTCAGCGTATTTTTCCAGAGAAACGGCTGGCTGATCATCACCGGCCTGTATCTCCTGGGCATCGTGACCGGCATCCTGGTCGCGCTGCTGTATAAAAAGACGCTCTTCCAGGGCGAGGCGGTGCCCTTTGTGATGGAGCTGCCGAACTACCGGCTGCCCAGCGCGCGAAACGTCCTGCAGCTGCTCTGGGAGAAAGCCAAGGACTTTCTGCAGCGCGCGTTCTCGGTGATCCTGATCGCCACGATCGTCGTCTGGTTCCTGCAGAGCTTTGATTTCGGCTTCAATCTGGTGGAGGATTCGCATCAGAGCATCCTCGCCGCCGTGTCCGGACTGCTGGTGCCGGTTTTCCGCCCCGTCGGCCTCGGCGACTGGCGCATCGTCACCTCGCTCATCAGCGGCTTTATGGCCAAGGAGAGCGTGGTGTCCGTGATGGAGATCCTCTTCGCGTCCGAGGGCGTCGGCGCGGCGCTCGGCACGCTGACGGCGGCGTCGCTGCTGGTGTTCAGCCTGCTGTATACGCCCTGCGTCGCGGCTATCGCCTCCATCAAGCGCGAGCTCGGCGGGCGCTGGGCGCTTTATGTGGTGCTGTGGCAGTGCCTGATCGCCTGGCTTGCGGCGTTGCTGGTGCGCCTGATCGGCCTGCTGCTGGGCATGGGGTGAGCGTATGAACGTCTGGGATATCCTGATCCTGCTCGCGGTGGCCGCGCTGATCATCCTTGCCGTCCGCGCGATCCGCGGCGGCAAAGCGGGCGGCTGCCACGACTGCTCGAGCTGCTCCGGCAGCTGCGCCGCCTGCCATCAGCCCTGCGAGCATCACAAAACCGACAAAAAATAACCGCCCGCGCCCTGGGGCGCGGACGATCATCCCGTCTGATAAAGCGGATTACTCGTCCGGATTGACGTGCACCATGATGTGCTTGACGCTGGGGAACTCCGTCTCGATCCTGTCGTGCACGCGCTCGGCGATATCATGGGCCTCGACGAGGGAGAGCCCGCTGTCGACGCGAATCTCCAGATCCACATAGATCCGGTTGCCGAATTCCCGGGTCTGCAGACGGTCGATGCCGAGGACCGCTTCCTGGGCGCTCACACAGTCGCGGATACGCTGTTCGGTCTCCGCGTCGCAGGCATGGTCCACCATTTTCCCCATGGCGTCGCGGAAAATGTCGTAGGCTGCCTTGAGGATGAAGACGCAGATCAGCAGGCTCGCCAGCGGCTCCATGATCGGGTAGCCCAGGCGCGCGCCCGCGATGCCGATCAGCGCGCCGACGGAGGAGAGCGCGTCGCTGCGGTGGTGCCAGGCGTTGGCCATCAGCGCGGCGGAGTTGAGGCGCTTGGCGTAATGGCGCGTGTACCAGTACATGGCCTCCTTGCAGACGATGGACACCACCGCCGCGATGAGCGCCAGCAGACCGGGGATCACGGCCGCCTCCGCGCCCGAGAAAATGCTCTGCGCCGCCCGGTAGCCGATCAGCAGGCCGGTGACGGCGAGCACCACGGCGAGGATAATCGCCGCGACGCACTCAAAGCGCTCGTGCCCGTAGGGATGATCGCGGTCGGCCTCCCGGACCGAGAGCTTCACGCCGATGATGACGATGAAGCTGCTCAGCACGTCCGAGGCGGAGTGCACCGCGTCGCTGATCATGGCGCCGGAGTGCGCCAGAAGACCCGCCAGGAGCTTGAATACGGACAGCGCCGCGTTGCCGACGACGCTGACCACCGAGACCCGCGTGGCGGTCTTTTCAAAATCCAGTTGCTGTGTCATGGAAAAAGCCTCCCTGCCCGGGAATAAGAAAAAGCACCCGGGGATCAGATCCGTCTGTCCCGTGGGTGTCAAACCACTGTCACTGCCGTGACCCGGCTCCGAGCATGTCGCTCCGGCCTGTTCAGTCATCCATATGCGGACCGATGGCCGCTTATGTACCCAAACAGTATACGCAGACAAACGCCGGTTTGTCAATGAAAAACCATTTTTCAAAGCAGGAGGATACAATGATGGATCTTTACCGAGAGCTGGAGCTGCAGGACTGCCCCTACTGCGGCGGCGCCGGACTTCTGGAGGAAGAAAACGGCTGGTGCTGGTATGTGATGTGCGTGGACTGCGGCTCGCATACGGCGCATTTTGAATACAAGAGCCCGGAGGAGCGCACGGAGGCAGCCCGCAAGGCGGCGCATCTGTGGAACATCGGAAAGGTCGTGCGCAGCGACATCGGCGAATAAGAAAGGAGCCGGACATGGCAGTTGTTGGATTTATCGGAACGGGGAACATGGGCTCCGCGCTCGCGAGGGGCGCGGCGAAAAGCGGCCGCGCCGAGCGGCTGCTGCTGGCTAACCGCAGCCCGGAAAAGGCGCTCCGCCTCGCGGAGGAACTCGGCGGGGAAGCGGTGGATAACCGCCGTGCCGCTGCGGAATCGGAGCTGCTCTTCCTCGGCGTCAAGCCGCAGATGCTCGCCGGCATGCTGGAAGGGATCCGCGATGTACTGGAAGCGCGGGAGGACCGCTTTGTGATCATTTCAATGTGCGCGGGCAAGGATCTGCGCACGCTGGCAGAGCTTTTGGGGGAGCGGCCGATCATCCGCATCATGCCGAACATCCCTGTCGCCGTCGGCAGTGGCGTCACGCTGTACACGGCCAATCTCCTCGTCACAGAGGAGGATAAACGGCTCCTGTGCGCGCTGCTCGGCGCGTCGGGGCTGGTCTCGGAGCTTGACGAGCACCTGATGGAGGCGGCCTCCGGCGTGACCGGCTGCGGTCCGGCCTTCGCGGCGATGTTCGTGGAAGCGCTGGCCGACGGCGCCGTCGCCTGCGGATTGCCGCGGAGCAAGGCGCTGACTTATGCCGCCCAGATGATAAAGGGCACGGCGGAGCTGCTGCTTGAGACCGGGGAGCATCCCGCTTCGCTGAAGGACCGGGTCTGCTCGCCCGCAGGCAGTACGATCCAGGGCGTGCGGCGTCTGGAGGAAGGCGCTTTCCGCGCCGACGTCATGGACGCGGTGATCGCGACCTACGAAAAGGAATTCTGAATCTCATACCTGACCCGAAACGACACAGGGCCGTCCCGACCATTGGTCGGGGCGGCCCTGCGGCTGTTGTTGAGCAGAAAAGAGAGGATGAGAAACTCGGTTATGTGTTGTGGACCGGCAGCGTCAGCTCGGCTTCGAAGTGCGTGCCGTCGCTGTGGGAGGAGAATTGTCCGCCCATGTGTGTCATGATCTTTTCGCAGGTGCGGATGCCGATTTTGGTGCTCTCCACGCGGCTGAGCCCGTGGGCGACGGCGTTGGAGAAGCAGACGCGCAGCATGCCGCCGCTGTGCTCCGTGAGGAAGAGCACGGGCTGGGCGGGATCGGCGTACTTTTTGATGTTGGAGACCAGGTTGTCCAGCACGCGCTTGAGGTACATCGGGTCGGCCTTCACGCTGCACTCGCCCTCGAATTCCACGCGCTGCACCTCAAAGCCGCTGTCGAGCAGATCGAACTGCGCCTCGCCCAGCAGCTGCTCCAGCAGGAGCCTGGCGTCCAGGATCTCCAGATTCATCTCCAGATCGGCCCGGCCGAAGACCAGGAAATAGCGGAACAGCTCGTCGGTCAGCCCCTTGAGCTCCATGGCCTTGTCATAGGCCGAGGCGGTGAACTGGCTGCGCTGCTCCTCCGGCAGATCCTTTTCCTTCATCAGACCGAGATAGCCGATCAGGCTGGTCATCGGGGTGCGGATGTCGTGGGAAATGGCGGTGATAAGCTCTGAGTTCGCCTCCCAGGCCCGTTTTTCGTTGCCCATGCGGTCGATGACCGAGCGGCGCATCGTGTCCATGTCGTTGGCCAGCGCTGCGATCTCGTCCTCGCCCTTGGCGGTGATCGGGCTTTCCAGCTCCCCGGCGCTCACCTCCGCGGCCTCGCGCGAGAGGGCGACGATGCGCCGCGTCAGCTTGCCGGAATAGCGCAGCTGAATGGCGATGAAGGCGATGAAAGCCAGCGAAACGGCCAGGATCGTGTTCACGGCCAGTTCCCGGTTCTGGGAACTGTCGCCGATGGCGATTTGGTAGAGACCGTCGGCAAAGCGCAGGGGATAGAGCCTGCCGTACTGGCTCTCCGGCATCGGAGAGAGATTGCTGTTGGACACGCGGCCGCCGCTGACGCGTGCGGCAACGGTGTCGTCCTGATAGATCTGGATCGTCACATAGTCGTGCTGCCGGGTCCATCGGGCGATCGCGGCCGTGTCGTTGCCGGCGATCAGATTGGCCGTGACGTAGGAGTTGAACTCCGAATAGATGGCCGCCTTGCGCGAGGCCACGGACTCGGGGCTCATATAGATGTGCTCCACGGCGTAGCGCCCGGAGCCGCTGACCGCGAAGAAGACCAGCGCGGCGACCGCCAGGGAGAAGAGCTGCGACAGGATCATCCGGACGATGAGCGAGCGGCGCGCGGGCTCCAGAAGCTTCTTAATCAATTTGATAGCCCTTTCCCCAGACGGTGCGGATGATTTTGGGCGAGGAGGGGTTCTCTTCGATCTTGCGGCGCAGGTTCAGCACGTGCACCATGACCGTGTTGCCGGAGCCGGGCAGGAACTTTTCCTTCCAGACGCCCTCGTAGAGCTCGGGCGCGGTGACGGTGGTGCCGCGGTTGCGCAGCAGGTGCTCGAGGATGGAGAACTCCGTGTCGGTCAGCTGGACGGGCTGCCCGTTGCTGATCACGGTCCGGGCGGCGAAGTCCACCTCCAGATTTTCAATGGCGAGCGCGGCGTCCGGCTTGCCGCGGTATTCCTTGTAGCGGCGCAGCAGGCTCGTGATCTTGGCCAGCAGCTCGTCCTGGGAGAAGGGCTTGGACAGGAAATCGTCGCCGCCGCTGCGGTAGGCGCTGATCCGGTCCGCCTCGGCGGACTTCGCCGTCAGAAAGAGCACCGGCGCGTTGGTGTAGGCGCGCAGCGCGTCGCAGGTCTCATAGCCGTCCATGTCGGGCATCATCACGTCCAGGATGATCAGGTCGGTGTCCTTCTGCTCCTGGATCAGGCGGATGGCCTCGCTGCCGCCGGCGGCTTCGCTGACGCTGTACAGCCCCTGCAGCAGCAGACGCAGGACCTTGCGGATATCGGGATCGTCGTCGACGATCAGAATTTTCGAATGTGCGGACATAAGATCACCTCGCTTGTCATTGTACCACAAAACAGGCGCTTCTCAAGCGCTTTTCGGAAGGTTTAATACTTCTTAAGAGAAAAAGCGCCGGGACGATTGCTGTCATCCCGCGCGTCCTCTCTCCTTGTCGTCCCGCGCGGGCGAAGCGAGCCGAGGGCTCTTTGCCGCGAAAGGAGAGTCTTCATCGCAATTTTAAGAAACCTTAAGACACATTTCAGGCGGGCTGTGATAGAATCACGCATGGAGACGGTCCGGCGCGTTCCGGACGCCTCGATTTCCGTATAGTCTGTTCCGCGCTCCGCGCGGAGCTTTTCCGAGGAGGAACGATATGAAAGGTATGAAAAAGATCCTGGCGCTGCTTCTGGCGGCGCTCCTGCTGCTCGCTCTCGCGGCCTGCGGTCAGTCGGAGTCGGGTAACGGCGACAGCGAAAGCGGCAGGAGCGGCGGACGCAGCCGGAGCAAGGAGACTCCCGCGCCCGAGTTCGTCTACAAGGCCAACTACACGCCGATCGCCACGGACGGCGATCAGATGCGCTCTTTCTATCCCCGTCTGGTGACGGAGGAAGGCTTCTACTGCGTCAGCACCGAGGTCATCGGACAGCGCGAGCTGTACGAGGGCGAGGTCCTGCAGTGGGACGGCCAGCTGGATATCTATGAAAACCGCCTGTACCGCCTGGGCGTCGACGGCAGCTTCAGCAGGCTCGAAGACTATGAGCCGATGAAGCTGGAGGTCGAGGAAGGCCATGAATTCAACGACGGCATCAGCTGCATGGCCAAGCTGCCGGACGGCTTCCTCTGCCTGGAGGACACCTATGAGAGCTGGAGCACCGCGGGCGAGGGCGTGGAGCGCTACTCCGACGACTGGTACATGTCTTATCAGAACCTGGAACGCTTCTTCCTCCGCCGCCTCGATGAAAACGGCAGGGAGCTCTCCTGCACGGAGCTGGACGTCGAAGATATGATGCAGCAGAACGGCTACGTCTACTTCGGCAGCATGATTGCCCTGAATGAAAAGGAAGTCCTGATGGCCGGCGACAGCGGCTTGGTCATTTTCGATATCGAGACCGGTAAGCAGACCGGCAAGATCGACGGCGTCGACTGGGCACAGGCGATGCTGACCCTGCACGACGGCCGCGTGGCCGTGGCCTATTACGGCGACAAAGGTCAGCAGCTGTCCATCATCGACACGGAGAAGAAGGCGCTCGGCGAGACCTGGTCTCTGCAGGGCGATCTCTATCAGGTGGTCTCCGGCGGCGGCGATTACGACTTCTACTATAACAACGGCGTCAACTTCTTCGGCTACAGCCTCGAGAACGGAAAGGCCGAGAAGCTCTTCAACTGGATCAACTGCGACGTGGACAACAGCAACATCAACGGCTTTACCGTCAGCAGCGAGGGCAAGGTCGTCGCGGTCAATACCGAGTGGGACAAAAACTATGAAAACTCGACCACCTCTCTGATCACGATGGAAAAGGTGCCTGCCAGCTCCCTGCCGCAGAAGGAAGTGCTGACCCTGGCCGTGCAGTATCTGGATTGGGAGGCGCGCCGCCAGATCATCGACTTCAACCGTCACCATGACGATCTGCACATCGAGGTGCAGGACTACTCCGAGTACAACACCGAGGAGGATTACGATGCCGGCCTCACGAAGCTGCGCACCGAGATGCTGGCCGGCAACTGCCCGGACATCATCTCCCTCAACGGCCTGCCCGCCAAGCAGTTCGCGGCCAAGGGCCTGCTCGCCGACCTCTATCCGCTCATCGACGCCGATCCCGAGCTCAGCCGGGAGGACTTCTTCCCCGCGGTGCTCCGGGCCATGGAGAATAACGGCAAGCTCTACTCCACCTGCTCCAGCTTCGAGATCATCAGCGCGGTCGGCGCGGCCAGCGTCGTCGGTACGGAGCCCGGCTGGACCTATGCCGATCTGATGGCCGCCCTGCGGGAGATGCCCGAGGGCTGCACCGTCTTCTCCACCGGCGAGACCCGCTACGACGTGCTGCAGATCTGCCTGATGCTGGACATGGATCACTTCGTGGACTGGAACACCGGCAAGGTCAGCTTTGACAGCCGGGAGTTCATCGACCTGCTGAACTTCGCCAAAAACTTCCCGGCGGAATTCGACTGGGAGAACTATGAATGGTCCGAGGAGGACAACGACAATTTCCGCATCCGCGAGGGCAGACAGCTTTTGATGTACGGCGATCTCTACAACTTTGACTCCATCAGCCAGTACGAGAACATCTTCGGCGGTCTGGACGCCTTCACCTTCATCGGCTTCCCCACCAGCGAGGGCGTCGGCAACATGATCATGACCGAATCCGGCTACGGCATCAGCGAAAAGTGCAGCAACAAGGAGGCGGCCTGGGAGTTCGTGCGCGTCTTTATGACCGAAGATTTCCAGAACAGCAATTCCTGGCAGTTCCCCAGCAATATCCACAGCTATAACGCCAAGAGAGCCGAAGCGATGACCCCGACCTATATCAAGGATTCAAACGGCAACATCATGCTCGATCCCGAGACCGGCGAGAAGTTGATGGAGTCGAAGGGCGGCTACTGGGACGAGGCGTCGCAGGAAGCGGTCGACATCTATTTCTACACCGAGGAGGAGATCGCCAAGCTCGAGGCCGTCATCAACTCCACCGACCGGATCTATGTGGTCGACGAGGCCATCAACGACATCGTCCGCGAGCAGGCCGAGGCCTTCTTCGCCGGCCAGCGCAGCGCCGAGGACGTGGCGAAGCTCATCCAGAGCAAGGCCATGATCTACGTCAACGAGCAGAGATGATAACAGCCCCTCATGTGCCCACGGTCTCCGTGGGCACATGAGCTGTCTGACCGGCCCTTTTGGTTTACATAATTTTTACTGCTTGCGATATTCCCACAGATCGTGTATAATCAAAAAATAAGAAACTATTTTGCGTGATCTGGGTCCGCCTATGAAGAATCAAATCCAAAAACTGAATAGGCGCAGGGATTTTCTGAAAAGCCTCTGCTTTCTCTTCCCCAGTCTGCTGGGCGTGGGCGTGTTCTTTATCCTGCCCTTCGGCGTCGTGATCTACTACTCGATGATCGACGGCCCGGCGACCCGGAATTTCGTGCTGTTTGATAACTTCGTCAAGCTTTTTCAGAACTCGGCCTTCCGTCTGGCGGCGAAAAACACGCTGACGTTTTCGCTGATGGCGGTGCCGCTGGCGGTGGTGCTGGCGGTGGCGCTGGCGCTGATGCTGGAGGCCCGCATCCCCCTGAAATCCGAATTCCGCACCTTCTTCCTCAGCCCGATGATGGTCCCGGTGGCCTCGGTCGTGCTGATCTGGCAGGTGATCTTCAACTACAACGGCACCTTCAACGAGCTGCTGCTCCTGTTCGGCAAGGACAAGATCGACTGGCTGCAGTCCGACTACGCGCAGATCGTGGTGCTCTTCCTGTTCCTGTGGAAAAACCTCGGCTACAACATGATCCTGTTCATGGCGGGCCTGGCCAACATCCCGAAGGACCTGCTGGAGGTGGCCGACGTCGAGGGCGCGAGCGAGGCCTACAAGTTCTTTTCCATCAAGCTGCGCTACCTCTCGCCGACGGTGCTCTTCGTCACGATCCTGTCGCTGATCAGCTCCTTCAAGGTCTTCCGCGAGGTGTATCTGCTGGCCGGCGCCTATCCCTACGACCCGCTGTATACGCTGCAGCACTTCATGAACAACACCTTCGGCTCCATGGATTATCAGAAGCTGTCCGCCGCCGCGGTGATCATGGCGATCGTCATGGTCGTGATCATCGCGCTGCTGTTCAAGGCGGAGGACTGGTTCGGAAAGGACGTGGAGGGATGAAGAAGAAGCATTACTTCGGCCGCGGGACGATGTTCGTCCTGTGCCTGATCTTCGCGGTGATGTTCCTGCTGCCCACGGTGCTCACCATCACCAACTCCTTCATGGCCGAGAGCGAGATCGTCTCGAACTACGGCATGATCTTTTCCACCACCACGGGCGGCTACGTCTCCAAGACCGTCAACCTGAAATTCATCCCCGACAAGGTCACGCTGGACCAGTACGTCACCGGCCTCATCAAGTCGCCGGAGTACCTGATCAAATACTGGAACAGCATCCTGCTGGTGCTGCCGATCGTGATCTTCCAGGTGGCGAT
>CAMZIX010000026.1 GCA_947307375.1 uncultured Clostridia bacterium
GATAGAAGACGGAGAAGCTATTTTTGTTTTAAAACTCTAAATTCCTGTTTATCGAGCCGTTCAGCATGTACCTTTTACGCGCCCTTTCTATGGTTCCGTACCTTTTACGCGGTCTTACACAGAAAAGGTAGGTATTTTTGATAGAATTACCTACCTTTTTCATTTTACCTGAAAATGTTCTGAGAATGTCGAAATCAGACTATTTCAGATCATTTTTACAGTTAATACCGAAAAGCAACGCCGCCACGGAGCTTTTTCCGCAGCGGCGTATTGCTGTTATGCAAACCTATTGTTATTCCCCTCCCGGGCAAATCGTTCTCATAGAGGGGTATCGTTCAATTTGAGAGGTATCGTTCTCACAGAGGGTAAATCGTTCAATTTGTGATGTACACTTCTTAGTCAACCGGCTAATACTCTATTCCCGTTGATACCATTATAGAGCAAACATCATCTTTCTTATTCTTGTTGTATACTATCATTCATGCTCTTTAATTCGTCATCAATCATTTGTTCATTCATGGTATCAAAGGACAGTTCCCTTGCCATCAAAAAACCTCTTTTGCCTGCTGCGGGCAAGAGAGGTTTTTTGTTGTTTCATGCGAATTGCCGTGGTATAATCTCCTCAACAAATCGGGCTTACAAGAGGGTCGGACAGGACATGGCAAATATCATAAGCTGCATCAGGATCGCGCTCAGCCTTGCTTTGCTATTTTGCCCGGCCTTGTCCCCGGCGTTCTATGGCCTGTATATAGCCGCCGGATTCTCCGATATGATCGATGGCGCCGTGGCAAGGAAAACAGGCACCGTCAGCGAACTGGGTTCACGACTGGATACGATCGCGGATATCGTGTTCACGGCGGTCAGTCTGATAAAGCTGCTTCCTGTCCTGGATATTCCGGCCTGGCTTTTCATCTGGATCTCAGTTATCGCGATGATAAAGCTGTTCAATATCGCCATGGGATACATCAGACAGAAAGAGTTTGTGGCGGTGCATTCCGTCATAAATAAAGTAACCGGATGTTTCCTGTTCCTTTTCCCGCTGACACTGGCAGTAATCGATTTGAAAGCCGGTGCGGCAGTCGTCTGTGCAGTTGCGACAACAGCGGCTTTTTATGAAGGATTTCTGATCCAGGCGGGAAGAACGACGTAGCGACGTATTCCGCTTCGCCGGCGCCCCCTTAAGCGTTTTTCTGCATAAACACAGGATCTTTTCCCGATCTGAAACAGGAGATGGACACCATGTGTCCATCTCCTGTTTCTTTTTCTCGCCCGAAAAGACCGCGGGAAACGGAAAAACCGAAACGACTTCCGGTATAAAAAATCTGCGCGAAAAGCGTTTTTCTTTAAAGTTCGATTTAGTTTGAGCATGTATGATGGCCTCACAAACAAGGAAGGAGGTCATGACACATGGACGCGACCACTGTTTTTAAGAGGATCGAGAAGAAGTATCTGCTCTCCGAGGCGCAGCTTGACGCGCTGTTTCAAAGGATCGGCGCGCATCTGAAGCCGGATGCGTTCGGGCGCAGCACGGTGCTGAGTCTCTATCTGGACACCCCCGATCACCGCATCATCCGCAATTCCATCGAAGCGGTGGACTACAAGGAAAAGCTCCGCCTGCGCAGCTACGGCACGGCGAAACCGGATTCCACCGTCTTTCTGGAGCTCAAAAAGAAATACGGCGGCGTGGTGTACAAGCGCCGCGCGGCCATGACGCTCAGGGAAGCGGAGCGCTATCTGCGCATGGGGATCAAGCCCTTCGAGAGCCAGATCATGTCCGAGATCGACTGGGCCATGCGGCTCTACGGAAGACCGAAAGCCGCGATGCTGATCGCCTGCGAGCGCGAGGCCTGGTTCGACGAGGCGCACCCCGACCTCCGCCTGACCTTCGACCGGAACATCCGCTGCCGCGAAAACGAGCTGCGCCTCGACCGCGGCTCCGCGGGGATCCATCTCCTGCCGAAAGACACGGTGCTGCTGGAGATCAAAACGGCGGGCGCGATGCCGCTGTGGCTGGCGGACGCGCTGGACGCGGAGGGGATCCTGCCGGGCAGCTTCTCCAAATACGGAGCCGCCTATCTGCGGACGCTGGAAGAAAAAAACCGCCCGATTTCCATGATAGAAGGAGGAGAACAACATGTCGTCAATCTTTAGTTCGATCCTGACCGGGAGCTTCTCGGTCGGCCAATATCTGCTCTGCCTGCTCTTCGCCGGGCTGTGCGGCGTCCTCGCGGCGCTGGCCCTGTCGCGCGAGAGCACGTCCAGCCGCAGCTTTCTGATCTCCCTGGTCGTGCTGCCGATCATCGTCACCACGGTGATCCTGATGGTCAACGGCAACGTGGGCACCGGCATCGCCGTGGCGGGCGCCTTCTCGCTGGTGCGCTTCCGCAGCGCGGCGGGCAGGGCGCGGGACATCTCCGCGATCTTTCTGGTCATGGCCGCGGGCCTGGCCTGCGCGGCCGGCTACGTTGCGATCGCCCTGCTGTTCACCCTGATCGCCTCCGGCCTGATCCTGCTGCTCTCCCGTATCCCGATGAGCTGCGAGCGCTTCGCGGCGCTGCACATCACCGTACCCGAGTCGGTACACTTCGCAAACGCCTTCGACGACCTCTTTGAGCAGTATACGAAGAGCCGTAAGCTCGTGAAGGCGAAGACCTCCAACATGGGAAGTCTGTATAAGCTGGATTATAAAATCGAAATGAAGGATCCCTCCGAGCTGCAGGAATTTCTCGACGCCCTGCGCTGCCGGAACGGGAACCTGGAAATCGCGATTCTGAACGATACCGAAGGAGGAGAAGAATTATGAAAAAGTCTTTGAAGATCACCCTTGTCAGCGCGCTTGCGCTCTTTCTGCTTGTCGGCTGCGGCTTTTCTTCCGCCACCTCGGCGGAAGCGCTCTCGCAGCGTTCCTCTTCCGGCGAGACCGTCCTGCTTTCGAGCGCCACCGCGTCTTCGAGGACGACGACGGGATCGACGGAAGCGGCGGCATCGACGGAGGTTGACGCCACCGTCTCCAAGCGCGACGCCTCGGGCGAGTACGACGCCTCCGAAGCCGTAGCGCTCGCCCCGGACGGCGATCTGACGATCACCGAGGCCGGGACCTATATCCTCTCCGGCGAATACGAGGGCATGATCGTGATCGACGCCGGCGAGGAGGACAAGGTCCAGCTCGTGCTGGAAAACGCTGCGATCACCAATGAAAACGGCCCCGCGATCTATGTCCGCAGCGCGGACAAGGTGTTTCTCACCGCGGCGGAGGGCACGGTCAACACGATCTCCGACGGCTCGGACTACACGCTCGCCGACGACGATACTACGCTGGACGCGGCCGTGTTCAGCCGGGACGATCTCACGATCAACGGCTCCGGCCAGCTGACGATCAACGGCAATTACAAACATGCGGTCGTCTCCAAGGACGATCTCGTGATCACCGCGAAGGATCTGACCGTGAACGCGCAGAACGTCGGTCTGAACGGCAAGGACTCCGTCAAATTCTCCGAGGCAACAGTCAGCATTACGGCGGGCAGCGACGGCGTCCGCGCGGACAACGGCTCGGACGCGGACAAGGGCTATGTCTCGGTCGTAGATTCCACGCTCACGATCGTATCCGGCAAGGACGGCATCCAGGCCGAGACGGTGTTCACGGCTGAAAACGCCGCGCTCAGCATCACTTCCGGCGGCGGCAGCGGCGCGCGGAGCGGTGACGCCTCGGAATCCTATAAGGGCGTCAAGGCGGGCGTCTCGATCACGATCAACGGCGGCGTCTATGCCATCGACGCCCTGGACGACGCGATCCACACCAACGGCTCGATCCTCATCAGCGGCGGCGAGCTTACGCTCCGGAGCCGGGACGACGGCATCCACGCGAACGAGGAGGCGGAGATCTCCGGCGGCACGCTGAACATCACCGCCGGCGAGGGGATCGAGGCCACCTATATCCTCATCAGCGGCGGAGATATCACGATCGCGGCCTCGGACGACGGTATCAACGCGGCGCGCAAATCCTCCGCGTACACGCCGACCGTGGAGATCACCGGCGGCACGGTCACGATCACGATGGGCGCGGGCGATACCGACGGCATCGACTCCAACGGCAATATCATCATCACCGGCGGCACGATCTCGGTAAACGGTCAATCCTCTTTCGACTACGACGGCACCGCGACCTTCACCGGCGGCACGGTCATTGTCAACGGCCAGCAGGTCACTACGATCCCCAACCAGTTCATGAGCGGCGGCATGGGCGGCTTCGGCGGCCAAGGCGGCTTTGGAGGCGGCCCCGGCGGACGGCACGGATCATAATCTGCAAGCAAAAGAAAAATGGGACCCGGAAACAAGTCCGGGTCCCAAGTTTTTTGCCTTCAGCAAAGCGGCAGCTCCGCCGTCACGGTCAGGGATGCGCCGTCCTCGGATTCCGCGCGGATCATCCCCTTGTGCGTTTCCGCGACGGCCTTTGCGATCGCCAGGCCCAGGCCGAAGCCGCCGGATTCCGAATTGCGGGAGCGATCCTCCCGGGCAAAGCGCTCGAACAGCCGATCCGCGCTGCCCTTCTCCATGGGCGGCGCGCTGTTTTTCACGCTGAGACGGGCGTTTCTGCCGGCTTTTTCAAGCGTCAGATCCACCGTTCCCCCCTCCGTCGAGTACTTCATGGCGTTGTCCAGCAGGATGGAAACCAGCTTGGCCAGCGCCTTTTCGTCGCCTCTCACCTGCAGATCCGGCGCGACGGAGGCGGAAAAGCGTTTGCCCTTTGCGAGCGCGAGCGACTGGAAGGACTGCGCGGTCTCGTCCACGAGCTCGGACAGGGAGAGCTCCTCCATCTGCAGCGCGGGGTTTTCCTCCTCCATTTTGGACAGGAAGATCAGATCGGCGGTCAGCTCGGCGAGGCGGCCTGTCTGCTTTCGGATATCCGCGATCCACTCGTTTTCTCCGTCCAGCTCGGACGCCAGCACGTCCGCGTCGGCCCGGATGATCGTGATCGGCGTTTTCAGCTCGTGCCCGGCGTCCGTGATGAAGCGCTTCTGCTTTTCATAGCTCTCCGCGATCGGCCGCACGATCCGTCCGGAGAACACCAGCAGGAGCAGAAACACCGCGAGCGTGCCGCCGAGGGAGATGCCGATGCTGGCGTACAGGAAGCTGCGGAAGGTCGCGAGCTCCCGCTGGCAGTTGAGGAACACCAGCATGGCCTCGCCGTCGCAGACCGCGCGGCAATAGCGGTATTCGTCGGCAAAGCCTTTCGTTCGTCCGGAGGCGTACACGCTCTCCGCCAGAGTCGCGGCTTCTTCCTGCGTCAGAGAGGCAAGGTTGTCCAGATTGATCCGGGAGAGGCTTCCGTCAGCCGTAAACCACACCGTGAAAAAGCGGGACTGATAAGCCAGCTCTCCGCTGCCGCCGCGCCTTTCGCCGAAGGGGCCGTTGTTCCCCTCGATCGGCGGGGCCTGCAGGTCCGAGGGCCAATCCTGCTCCCGGAACATCTGCCGGGGAAAGGAGCCTTTGTTTTCCGCGAGGATCTGCAGCGTACCGTCGGCGTCGGCGACGAGGCTGCGGTAGTTGAGCACGTTGATCGCGCCGATCAGGACGAGCAGCACCAGGAAGACCGCGACGATCGCCGCTGCGATAAACTTTTTCCGGAGTTTTCGTATCATGCCTTGACCTCCAGATAATAGCCCAGGCCCCGCTGGGCCTTGATCTCGATATCCGCCCCGATCCCCCTGAGCTTTTTGCGCAGGGTGGAGATATAGACCCACACGATGTTTAGCTCCGCCTCGCTGTCATAGCCCCAGATGCGGTCCATGAAGGCCTCGGAGGAGACAAGCTTGCGGGGATTGCGCATCAGCATCTCCATCATCTGAAACTCCTTGCCCGCGAGCTTCGTGTTGCCGTCCGGTCCGCGCAGATCGTAGCTGGCGCAGTCGAGCGTGACCTTGCCGAAGGAGATGGTCTTGTCCGGCTGGACGGAGAGAAGGCGCGTCATCGCGCGGATGCGCGCCAGCAGCTCCTTCATGTCGAAGGGCTTGGTCAGATAATCGTTGGCCCCGCTGTCGAGGCCCGCGACCCGGTCGTCGATCTCCGCTCTGGCGGTGAGCAGCAGCACCGGCGTGCTGTCGCCGCGGGCGCGCATCCGGCGCAGCACCTCGAAGCCGTCCAGCTTCGGCATCATCACGTCCAGGATCGCGCCGTCGTAGTTCTCCGTCGCGAGATAGTCCAGCGCGCTTTCGCCGTCATGGACCACGTCGACGGAATAGTTGTTCTTGACCAGGATCGTCGAAACGGCCCGGGCCAGGGATTTTTCATCTTCGGCATACAGAAGTCTCATCAGGCTTCACCTCAGCTTAAGCATATCACAGCCGGGCGAAAAAATCATCTGTTTTGTTTCCGGCGGGGATCGTGAGCGCAGGAACGCAGGAAGGATCTGCGGAAAAGCTGAACGAGGAAGGGTTCCGCTTGTTTTCTCTGCGCTTCTCCCCTTATCCGCCCGGCGCCATGCCTTCCGACTGCCTGAACACGCGGGCGAAGCGCCCCCGGGAGGAAAAGCCCGGGCAGGCGCGGAAGGCAAGGAGAGACCGCGCGGGACGGCGGCGGAGGCGTATGGCGGTCAAAGACAGGAGCGGTTTTTGTTGCCCGCGGGGGCGTCGTATAGTATAATCAAAGCGAAAAGAAAAAAGGAGGGCGCAGCCATGAAAACACTGTTCAAAAACGCAGAGATCTATGACGGCACCGGCGGAAAGCCCTATCGCGGGGATCTGCTGATCGAGGACGAGCTGATCGTCAGGGTCGGGGGAACGATCGAAGAGGAGGCCGACCGGGTCGTCGATCTGTCCGCTTATCAGCTCTGCCCGGGCTTCATCGACGCCCATTCCCACAACGACTTTTTCTACGACCGCGATGACGCGGAGAAATACTACAAGCCCTTTATCGAGCAGGGCATCACGACCCAGATCACCGGCAACTGCAGCTTTTCTCCCTTCGGCTCGGAGAAGGACACGCCCTACCGGGACAAGCTCGGCGGCGGCCTGTTCGACTCGCGCCATCCCGGCAGCTTCGCGGACTTCAAGAAGCGCGCCGAAGGCAGGCTCTACGTGAACATCGCGCCGCTGATCGGCCAGGGCACGGTCCGCGCGGGCCTTGCCGGCTATGACCCGACCCCGTTCACGAAAGAGCAGATCGAACAGGAGCTTTCTTATGTGCGCGAAGCCATGGAGGGCGGCGCCTTCGGCGGCTCCTTCGGCTTTATGTACGAGCCCGACCGCTACGCCGCGGAGGACGAGATCCTCGCCTTTGCCAGGGAGATCGCGAAGTACGACGGCATCGTGACGATCCATCCGCGGGCCTGCTCGATCGTCAGCGCGGATTATCCGCTGCTGACGAAGAAATCCCACCTGGAGCTGGGCCTCGACGAGGCCGTGGACATCATGAACAAGTCCGGCTGCCGGCTGGAATACAGCCACCTGATCTTCACCGGCCAGCGAAGCTGGAAGCTGCTGGACAAAATGCTGGCCACCTTCCGCCGCGCGCGCAAAAACGGCGGGGACATCGCCTTCGACAACTATGCCTTCCATTACGGAGCGTCGGTCATCACCGTCGTGTTCCCGGAGTGGTACGCGCAGCTGACCAGGGAACAGGCGGCAAGCCCGCTCAACCGCTTCAAGCTCCAGCTCACGATCCTGATGTACCGCAAGGTGCTCGGCATCGACTGGGACGACATGGTCGTGGCCTACATTTCGGACGAGCACCCGGAATACGAGGGCAAGACGATCCCGCAGTGCGCCGCGGAGGAGGGGCTTTCCAATCTGGACATGTATCTGAAGCTGGTCGATCTGTCGCAGCGCGCGGGCAGCATCTATCTCGGCAAGTACTATAACGCCGAGATCGTCCGCCGCCTGATGGAGGACGAGCTGTCCGTCTTCATGACGGACGCCTGGGTCGAGGAAAAGGGCCTGCAGAACATCGCCGCCTTCCAGACCTTCCCGCAGTTCTTCGTCCTGGCGAAGGAATACGGCATCCCGGCCGAGAAGATCGTGCACAAAATGACCGGCAAGACGGCCGAGCGCTACCGCATCCCCGAACGCGGCTTCCTGCGGCCGGGATACAAGGCCGATCTGACCGTGATCGACCTGAAGAACATGCGCGTCGATGAGAAAAAGCCCGACGCGAAGCCGGGCGGCATCGTCGCCGTATACGTCAACGGCCGTGCCGTGCTGGAAAACGGCGAGTACCGCGGCGGCTGCGCGGGCCGGGTCCTGCTGAAACGGTAAAGCGGGCGCGTTTGTATTTTCGATCAGGCAGTTTTGGGAGGCGGCTTATGAGACTGGACGGATTCGGCCTGCTGGTCAGCGACATGGCGGGGATGATCCGCTTTTATCGGGACGTGCTCGGCTTTGAGATCAAAGAGGCGGAGGATACCGGCAACGTTTACCTCGTCAAGGACGGCACGCTGTTCCTGCTGTACGGCAGGAGAGATTTTGAGGAACTGACGCATCATCGCTACGACTATGTCCGCGGCCTGAACGGCCATTTTGAGGTCGCGCTTTCTGTCGACACCTTCGAGGAGGTCGACGCCGCCTTTGCCCGGGCCGTCGCGCAGGGGGCGGCGCCAGTGCTGGCGCCGGAGACGGAGCCCTGGGGGCAGCGGACCTGCTATATCGCCGATCCGGAGGGCAATCTGATCGAGATCGGCTCCTGGAACCGGCCCTGCGGGGAAAAAGACGTCTGAGGTCCGATCGAGCCATGCAGATCAACAGAGAAGAGTATTTGACCGACCCGTGCCGGGCCTCGTCCCTGCCGTTCTGGAAAACGGAACGGCTTGCGGTCCCGGACCGGCTGTCCGTCGTCCGCGAGGATCAGATGCCCGCCGCGCCACCGGAAGGCGCGGACGAGCCGTATTTCAGACTGCTCCACCGGCTGGAGGAGATCCCACGGCCTGCGCTTCCCGCGGGATTTGAGCTCGGCGGCGGCGATTTCGCGGCCTTCGCCGCGCATATCGGCGCGTGCTATGACAAAGAGGGCGTGACGGCGGAGGAGCTGGCCGCCTGCGCCCGGCGCTTCGTATATGATCCCTCGCTGTGGATCGCGGTCCGCGACAAAGCGAGCCGGCGGATCGTCGCCAGCGGGATCGCCGACCTGGACGCGCGCATCGGGGAGGGGATCCTGGAGTGGATCCAGGTCTCCCCGGACTGCCGCGGGCGGGGCCTGGGGCGCTTCGTCGTGTGCGAGCTGCTGCGCCGCATGCAGGGCAAGGCCGCGTTCGCCACGGTTTCCGGGAGACTGAACAACCCCGGCGCGCTGGCTCTGTATCTGTCCTGCGGCTTTGAAAACCGGGTGATCTGGCACCTCGTGACGAGGCCATGACCGCCGCCTGCCGACAAAAAGCGCGGAGGGAACGGATTTCCGTTCCCTCCGCGTTTTTCCTTTTTCCGCCTCTCAGGCCTCGGCGATGATGCGCCGGATGACCTTCTCGCAGCGCGCCCGGTCATAGACCACCGGCACGGGATAGACGGGGTTGGCCTCTGCCAGCGCCCAGGTGATCATCTGCGGGATGTCCTCTTCCTTGATGAAGTCGAAGCCCGTCGGGATCCCCATGCGCCGGTTCATGGCCCGGACCTCGTCGATGAAGGCCCCGGCCTTCTCCGCGCTGCTGCCGTCGAGCTTGAGCCCGGTGATGACGGCCAGATGCGCCAGCTTCTCTTCGACCGCCGCGCCGTAGTCCTCCAGCACGATCGGCAGGATGACGGCGTTGGCCAGGCCGTGCGGCGTATTGTACAGGCCGCCCAGCGTGTGCGCGATGGCGTGCACGTTGCCGACGCCCGCCCGCGTGAAGGCAAAGCCCGCCTTGTAGGAGGCGATCAGCATTTCCGTGCGGGCCTGCATGTCGCCGCCGTCGTTGAAGGCGCGCTCCAGCCAGCGGAAGATGCCCTGCACGGCCTCCTCGGCCAGGCGGATGCTCTCGGCCGTGTTGTAGGTCCAGCAGAGATAGGCCTCCACCGCGTGGGTCAGCGCGTCCATGCCGGTGGTGGAAGTGATCTTCGGCGGCAGCTCCCGCGTCATTTCCGGGTCGAGCACCGCGTATTTCGGCACCAGGTGCAGGTCCATCAGCGCGTATTTGTGATGGGTCTCGCTGTCGGTGATGACGGCGGCGATCGTCGTCTCCGAGCCGGTGCCCGCCGTGGTCGGCACGGCGATATAGGGCGGGATCTTCCGGCCTACCTTCAGCAGCCCCGCCATCTTGCCGACTGGCGTCCGCGGCCGCACCACGCGGGCCGCGGCGGCCTTGGCCGCGTCCATCGGCGAGCCGCCGCCGATGGCGATGAAGCCCTGACAGCCGCTGTCGAGATAGAGCTTCTGGATCCTGTTGACGGTGTCGACCGAGGGGTTGGCCTCTACCTCGGCGAAGAGCGTCCAGGCGATCCCGGCCCCGTCCAGCTCCGCCAGGATCTTCGGCGCCAGCTTCTTTCCGACCGTCGGGCCGGTGACGACCATGACCTTTTCGACCTGCTCCGCGCTCAGCAGCTCCGGGATCCTCCGGACCGCGCCGACGCCGGAGACCGGGATCGGCCGCCGCCAGGGCAGGCAGCGCGCGCCGAGGTTGAACACGGCCTGGAAGCCGCGGTCGTAGAAGGTTTCGATTTTGCTCATGTTTTTTCCTCCTGTCGGACTCGTTCAGCCGCCGGAAACCGGGAAAAAGAAGCCCAGCACGTCGCCCTCGTGCAGCTCGCGGTCAAGCGGGCAGCGCTCGCCGTTGACGCTGACGAGCAGGAGCTTCGCCTTGACCGGGCTGACGCGCACCAGCTTCAGCGCGTCGCGCACGGTGCTCCCCGCCGGGAGCTCGGCCCAGGAGCGCTCGTCGAGCTTTCTGCGGTCGCCGCCGTGGGGCGGCAGGATCTTAACCTTCATCGGCGTCCTCCATGCGGATCGCGTCCATCGGGCAGCTTTTCGCGCAGCCGCCGCAGCCGATGCAGCCCTCCTTGACGAGCTCGGGGAAGAGGTTGCGGTATTTGCCGCTCCTGCCCTCTTTCTTCATGCCGAGCGCGGACACCGGGCAGGCCTGCGCGCAGATGCCGCAGCTGACGCAGTTGAGGTAATCGAAGACAGGCCGTTTTTTCGTCATATCTCCACCTCCGTCAGCTTCCCGATGCCCAGCCGCTCCAGCGTCTCCGGCAGCGGCACGCCGGTCTTTTCGTCCCAGCCGAAGGCCTTCCAGTGGGCGGAGACCTGCTCGCGGTGCTTCGAGAGCGTCACGCCCTTGAGCGGCCCGGCGGTCAGCGGGGGCTCGCCCAGCATGCGCTTCGGCAGCTTGAAGGAGGCGGGGTCGACGCCCTGTTTGACGTTGAACAGCTGCCGCAGGGTCTGGATCCGCTCGCCGATCTCCATATACTGGTCGCCGCTGAGCGCCCAGCCCTCGGCGGCGTTGAGGTAGTCGATGAGCTTCCACATATGCACGCCCATCATCTGCCCGTAATAGCAGCCGCCCGCGCCGTCGACCAGCATCGTGTAGCAGGCGTTGGCCTTCGAGACCAGGGCCAGGGTCTCCGTATCCTCCAGATCGCGGGACTTGGCGTGCAGCGTCGCCGGCGGCGCCCAGGAGCAGATGTCGCAGAGGCTCATCGCGCCGTATTCGATGCCCATGCCGACGGTGTGCTTGCCCGGCGCGGGCTCGGCCACGAAGTGGATGCCGAGCTGCGGATCGTTGCGCGCGTCGTGCATGCCGGGCTCCTGCCCGCCGATGTGCATCGCGTATTCCCTGCCGCCGAACTTCTCCGCGGCGCGCTTGACGCCGTCGGCCAGCGCGTCGCCGATGCCCTCGCGCCGGATCATCTTGTCCACCAGCGCGAGGATGGCCTCGGTGTTGCCCCAGTTGAGGGCCAGGCCGTCGGTCTGCCGGACGGTCAGGATGCCGTTTTCGTAGCATTCGATCGCCCAGGCGACGGTGTTGCCGGCGCTGATCGTGTCCATGCCTGCGCGGTTGAGCATTTCATTGAGCTGATAGATCGAATCCAGGCTCCAGTTCAGCAGCAGCGGGCCGAAGGCCTCGATGGTCTCGTATTCGGGCTTGTGCGTCTCATCGAAGGAGACGTATTTGCGTCCGCGGATGTTGAGCCTGCCGCCGCAGCCGAGCGGGCAGGAGTAGCAGTGGTACTTGACCGCCTCGATCCGGTTGATCATCTCCGGGTTGTAGACGGCGTCCATCAGACGCACGTCGCGCGGCGTGCCCGCCCAGTTCTTGATCGGGCCGTCGCCGCTGGTGATGGCCAGCGAGGTGTTGGCCTGCGTGCCCCACTCGCGGAACATATAGGAGGTCATCGAGCCGTCGAGCGGGATATTGGGCAGATGCCCCATCATCGCGCCGCCCGCGCCGATGAACACGCCCAGGCCCGTGGGCAGCGTCATCTTCAGCAGCTTCCGGCCGAGCTCCTTCGACAGCTCCTTGACTTTTTCGGGGTCGGCGCAGGGGAAGGGCCGCGCGCCCGCGAGCACCACGGCCTTGAGCCGCTTGCTGCCCATCACGGCGCCCACGCCGCTGCGCGCGGCGATGCGCCCGCCCTCGTTGCAGATGCCCGAGATCAGCGAGAGCTTCTCTCCGGCCGGGCCGATGCAGGCCACGCAGGGCTTTTTGCGGCAGACGCCGTCCAGATCGCGGTGCAGCGCCAGCTCCGCCTCCGTCGCGTCAAGGCCCCAGTAGGCGGAGGCGTCGCGGACCTCGGCGGTCTTCCCGTCGCAGAAGAGATAGACGGGCCTTTCCGCGATCCCGGAAATGAAGATCGCGTCGTAGCCGCACTGCTTGATGGCGGGCGCGAAGAGCCCGCCGCAGTTGGCGTCGCCCCAGCCGCCGGTCAGCGGGCTTTTGCAGGCGACGCTCCAGCGCCCCGTCAGGAAGGCGCCGGTGCCGCAGAGCGCGCCCGCCGCGAAGGCGAGGATGTTCTCCTGCCCCAGCGGGTCCGCCCCGGCGGGGATGTTGTTGTAGAGGTACCAGGCCTCCAGCCCTTTCCCGGCCAGGACGGCCTCGTAGACC
>CAMZIX010000027.1 GCA_947307375.1 uncultured Clostridia bacterium
AGGATTCGTTTCTTCCCATAACCGCTCCAGGGAAAGATCCATTTGTTTGAGACCATCAAGTGTGTATTCATGATTGAAAGCTCCCCAGTCAACAGGAGAGTCAAGCGTTCTTTCCAGATCAACTTTCACCTTGGGCATATATGCAAATGCAGACCACTTAATAGAATCTTGCGTAAAACCTTGCTGCTTTACCAGTATGGCGCTTGAATAAAAATCATAGGTGTAGCAATCAAGCAGCCTCACATTCTGCAGGTGTTCTCCGATCAGTTGGGCAACAAAGCAATCATTTCTATTCTCTTTTCGAAAATATCCCAGCAAAAACAAAGATAAGCTATTTCTGCCGAACTCCATACATCTAAAGACGATTTTCTGTCCCTTTTCAAAGAGTCGCAGTACGGGTTGATAATCTTCTGTCGAATAGACGGAAAGACGGCTGTTGAGACTATCCCCTCTTCTGCCTTCGATATGGAACAAATACTTACCGTCAGGCGAAAAGCAAGGAACGCAGTCTGTCTGCGTATCGTTCACGGCTGAAACTCGGAATTTTCTGATCAGCCGTCGTTCCGAAAGAGAGTAGACAGCTATAATGCCGCTGTTGCTGTAAACAGCTGCGATCTCGCCACTCGGATGAAATGCGGGATAATAAGCGTAAGTCATGTCCTTGAACTTCGCCAGTTCATCGCCGGACGCATCCAATACATACACAGTCTGACCGGTGCAGCCGACTTGGTATCGATCATTGGCGATTAACGATACAAAGGGCTTTCGCAATTTTTCCCCACTCCAAACTTCTATTTGCTGAGGCGATTATACTATATTCGCTCCCGCAATACAACAAGAAAACCTCTCTTGTCCTTTGGCAGACAAAAGAGGTTTCTTGGATGGTAGAGAGTGGCGGACTCGTCCGCCTCCGGGCGGGCCGGGTCGCGGCTCTGACAGCCCACCGGGCTGTCATTCACTCCCGCTCCCTTCGAGTCCGCACGGGAGCCCTTCCCAAACAAAAACGCCGCCCGGCCTCACAAAATCAAAACCCGTCACAGCGAAACGCCGAAGTTGTCGACGAGGCGTGAAGCGTCCGTGCGGTTTTGATTTTGAAAGGAGGAGCAGCGGAACGAGTGCGAGACGGCTTTTGATGCCTCGCATAAAAAAGCCGTCGCAAGCGATGTGCAGCTTGCGACGACGTGGTGGAGAGTGGCGGACTCGAACCGTCGACCTTCCGCGTGTGAGGCGGACGCTCTAACCAGCTGAGCTAACCCTCCGAAGAGCTTTTTTATCTTAGCACATCCCTCCCCGCTTTGCAAGCACAATTTTCCCTTTTTCCCGATTTGACATTCCCCGTCCCTTCCTTTATACTTGCGGCAGACAGAGAGGAGGAGAAAACATGGCGCAGCGCACGGTTCACTATGTATTTGCGCAAAAGCTGGCCGCTTCCTGCGGGATCGGCGACGCGGCGCGTTTTCTATTCGGCAGCCTCTTGCCCGACGCGCTCGCCGACAAGGCCGAGCGCGTCGCTTCCCATTTCGCCTTCCTCGACGATGACGGGATGCGCTGCTATCAATTTGACCGCTTCCGGCGCGAGTTTTCCGATCGCTTCGAAGATCCGCTCTATCTCGGCTATTACATGCACCTGGTCGAGGACAACTTTTACCGCGAATTCTGCCACAAGACCTATGATTTCTATTTTGTAACGCCGGAAGAGGTGCGGGCGCTGCACCGGGACTATCATCTCCTCAACCCCTATCTCCGCGAGAAATACGCGCTGAGCACGGCGCTCACTCTTCCGCCGTTCTTTGACAGAGAGCCGCTCTCCCGCGTCGCCCGTTTCGATCCAGAGGGCCTGCGGCGCGACCTGGCCGCGGACCTGGCCGAGCAGCCGAGCGGTGAATTCCGCTATCTGAGCCCGCAGATGATGGATGAGTTCATCGCGCGCTATCTTCCGCCCGCGGAAGCCGAGCTTCGCGCCGTGCTGCGCGGCGAAGAGCTGCTGCGCGCCGCGGACTTTGCCTGGAAGAGGGCATGCGAATAAAAGCAGGGGCGCCGCTCGGCGCCCCCGCTTTTATTTTCCGAGCAAACGCTGCAGCTCGCCCCAGAGCTCGACGATGCGAAAGCGCAGCTCATAGCCCTCCTCCTCGGCGATCAGCGCGAAATCGTCCGGATTCATCACACTCCGCGCCTCGTCTGCGCCGGCGGCCGACAGGCACAGCGGCGGGAACACCACGCACCACCAGTTCTGTCCCCCGCCCTCGCCCAGCACGACGCGCAGCGACTCATAGGTCCCCGCAGGCAGGACGCAGCCCTCGTAGCGCCGCAGCGGATAGCTCTCCGGCCCGAGGCTCACCGAGACCTTGCGCCCTTCGGCCGCCTGCGAGGCGGTCTCTGCGATCGCACGCAGCCGCCCGGCGATCCGTGCCCGTGCCTCGTCCCGATCCGTCACGCCGCGCAGCTCCGGCTCCAGATAGGCCAGCACCGCGTCCCGTACACGCAGCTTCAGCGCCTGCTCCGCCTCCGTGTCGTCCACTGCCAGCACATGCAGCCGCACGACCTGCGCGGCCAGCGCGCTCTGCTCCTTCTGCGCCCAGAGCCCGACGCACAGCGTCAGGCACAGCGCCGTCAGCAGCGCGATCTCCCAGGCCCGCAGATTCTTTCCGTTTTCCCGTTTCATATCAAAAACCGCCCGTCTATGTAGGATCAGACATAGTATCGGCGGTTTTTTTGTTATTTATACATTGTGCGCGACCGGATCCTGTGTTATGCTGAGGAAAAGGGAGGGATCGCCGTGAGCCAAAATTTTGAACGCTTTGATATGAAACGACCCCCGATCCGCACGCGCTGGTTTCTGCGTCCGCTGACCTGGGCGCTGAGCGCACCGGACGTGTGGAAGCACCGGGCGCAGATCCGCAAGATCAATACCGAGGGGCTTAAGCCGCCCTATGTGCTGCTGTGCAACCACAACGCCTTTCTGGATTTCAAGGTCGCCACGCTGGCCACCTTCCCCCACCGCGCCAACTACGTCGTCGCCATCGACGGCTTCATCGGGCGCGAGGAGCTGCTGCGGCAGGTCGGCTGCATCTGCAAGCGCAAGTTCACCAACGACGTCACGCTGGTCCGTCAGCTCCGCCAGGTTGTCCAAAACGGCGACATCGCGATGATCTATCCCGAGGCGCGCTACTCCCTCTGCGGCACGACCGCCGTGCTGCCCGCCTCGCTCGGAAAGTTATGTAAACTTCTCAAGGTGCCGGTCGTCACGCTGATCTGCCATGGGCACCACGTCAATTCCCCCTTCTGGAACCTGCACGAGCGCGGTGTCAAGCCCACCGCGGCCGAGCTGACGCAGATCTTCACGGCGGAGGAGCTGGAACGAGCGACGGTCGACGAAGTGAACGCGAAGATCCTCGAGCTTTTCCAGTACGACGACTTCGCCTGGCAGAAGGAGCGCGGTATCCGCACGCCCTACAAGGGCCGCGCCGAGGGCCTGCACAAGGTGCTCTATCAGTGCCCGCACTGCCGGACAGAGTTCCGCATGGCCTCGCAGGGCGCGGAGCTCTTCTGCGAGAGCTGCGGCAAGCGCTGGCGCATGACGGAGCTCGGCGAGCTGGAAGCCGAGGACGGTGAGACGGAGTTTTCCCATATCCCCGACTGGTATGAGTGGGAGCGCGCGAACGTGCGCGCCGAGGTCGAGGCAGGGACCTACTCCAGCGGCGAGCTGGAGGTGCATGTCGACTCGCTGCCGAATGCGAAGAAGTACATCCGCCTCGGCAGCGGCACGCTGGTGCACGACATGGACGGCTTCAGCGTGCGCGGCGTCGATGCCGACGGCGACCCCTTCGAGATGTGCAAGCCGGTGCCCAGCCTCTACTCCTGCCATATCGAGTACGAATACCTCGGCAAATACGGCGACTGCGTCGACCTGAACACGCTGGAGGACACCTGGTACGTCTATCCGCACGGGAGGGATTTCTCCGTGACCAAGATGGCGCTCGCGACCGAGGAGCTCTACTGCGCGCACCGCCGCGCGATCGGCCGCCCCTGCAAACCGGGACTGGCCTGAACACAGCGAAAAAAGCAGCAAGCACTGTCCGTTTTTTCGGACAGTGCTTGCTTTATACTGTGTTCAGAAACCAGGAAAGGAGGCGCAGATCATGCGCGGATATTTCACGGCAGGCGGCTATTACGGACTGGTCGACGGCGAATACCGTCTCTTTGCCTCGGAGGCGGATTATTACGAGACGGTGGAGGAAGAGGACGCGGCCTGATCAGAGGTTGAGCAGGCGTTCGACGTTTTCGGTGCTGTACTCGATCTGCTCCGACCAGCGGCGCAGATGCTCGGCGTTGACGCCGAGCAGCGCGTCCTGCATGAACACATATTCGGTGCTGAGCCTCGCGTAGACGGCCAGCGCCGGGAAGTCGAACTCCCCCGCCCGCTCAAGCTGACGAAACAGGATATACTGATAGATGCGGTCGTAGCGCCCGCCGTCGCAGACGGCGGCGTACTCGGCCGCATTTTCCACGAGATCCGGCAGACAGGCGCGCAGCTGCTTCAATTCCTCCGTCCAGTTCTCGTCGATCGGCTCCGTTTTTGCCAGGCGGCGGAGGATCTCGGCGTAGCGCGTCTTGCTCGGCTTCGGCGTAAAATGGAGCAGCGCCCTGACCGGCTCCAGGCCCATGCGGCGCAGCAGGCCCGCGAAATCCACCGGCTCGGCCGCGTCGTCCAGGCGGAAGCGCAGCGGCGAGGAGGAGGAAAACAGCAGCTCGCAGACCTTTTCGCAGCTCAGGCCGAGGCCGCAGAATTCAAAGTCTCCCAGCTCGCCGTAAAAGCGCGGGTGTAGCGCGCAGATATCGCAGAGCGACTGCTCGCCGAGCTCACGGATCAGGCGGCAGAGGCCGTCTTTGCGCAGGAAGGGGCAGTTTCCCTCCGCTGTCAGGCGGAAATGCCAGACCCCGTTTTCCTCCACGAGCACGTCGCGGAGCCGTTCGCCGATCCGGCCCGGCAGGGCGCGGTAATACGTGGCGCTCTCCTCGTCCACGTCGATCTCCCAGCCGCGGCAGCAGCTGTGCCGGCAATAGCTCGCCTTGCAGGAAAACGCGCGGTAGAAATCGGGGTATACACAGATCATGGGCGGCCTCCTCCCAGCTGCCAGAAAGCCACGGCGCTCGCCGCGGCGACGTTCAGCGAATCCACGCCGTGGGACATCGGGATGCGCGCGGTGTAATCGCAGTCGGCGATCGTGCGCGCGGCCAGGCCCTCGCCCTCGGTGCCGAGGATCAGCGCAAGCTTTTCTTCTGCCGCGAGGCGGGGATCGTCGATCGAAACGGAATCCTCTTCGAGCGCCATCGCCGCAGTTTTGAAGCCGAGGGCGCGCAGACGCTCCATGCCCGGATGCGGCCATTCGTCGATCTCTGCGCCGAGGAAGGCCCAGGGGATCTGGAACACCGTCCCCATGCTCACCCGCACGGCGCGGCGATAGAGCGGATCGCAGGAGCCGGGCGTCAGCAGCACCGCGTCCATGCCCAGCGCCGCGGCGGAGCGGAAGATCGCGCCGACATTGGTGGGATTGACGACCTCCTCCAGCACGGCGATCCGTTTCGCGCCGGCGCAGACCTGTTCCGCGCTCGGCAGCGGCTTGCGGCGCATCGCGCAGAGGACGCCGCGCGTCAGCGGAAAGCCGGTCAGCTCCTTGAGAACCTCCAGCTCAGAGGTGTAGACCGGGATCTCGCCGCAGCGCGCGACGATCTCCCGCGCCTGGCCGTCGATGTGCTTTCGCTCCATCAGCAGCGACACAGGCTCGTAGCCCGCGTCCAGCGCGCGGTCGATGACCTTCGGGCTCTCGGCGATAAAAAGGCCCTTTTCCGGCTCGGCCCGATTTTTCAGCTGTCCCTCGGTAAGCCTGGCGTAGACCTCCAGCTCCGGCGCGGCGAGGTCGGATATTTCATATACCTGCGGCACCGTTCTCCCCCTTTACAGCAGCGCTCCGACGGATTCGGCCACGCAGGCGAAGCCGTACTCTTTTTTCATGTCCGCGCAGCAGCGCGCGGCAGCTTCGCCGTCCTCGAACAGGCCGAAGACGGCCGAGCCCGTGCCCGTCATCACCGCGCCGAGGGCGCCGCCGTCCAGCAGGCCGCCCTTGATCTGGCGGATGCTGCGCATGCGGCGGTCGTCCACGTCTTCGAAGACGTTGTACAGTCTCCGGCACACCCCCTGCAGGTCGCGCTGCTCCATGGCCCCGATCAGCCCGGCGGTATCCGGGTGGATGCGGATCGGCGCGCCGTCGAGCTTCTTGAAGAGCTCCGGCGTCGAGATCGAAAAGCCGGGCTTGACGATCACGATCCGGCAGGGCGGCAGCGGCGCGATCGGCTCCAGGCTCTCCCCCCGCCCGGTGGCAAGCATCGTGCCGCCCAGCAGGCAAAAGGCCACGTCGGAGCCGATCTCCGCGGCCAGCGCCGTCAGCTCCTCGCGGCTCAGCCGCTGCTCGTAGAAACGGTTGAGCGCGCGCAGCACGGCCGCCGCGTCCGCGGATCCCCCGCCCATGCCGGCGCCGACCGGGATGCGCTTGTCCAGCTCGATGCGCAGACCCTGCTTTTCCTCGCCGATCGCTTCCAGATAGCGCTTCGCCGCGCGGACGGCGAGGTTGCGCTCGTCTCCGGGCACATAACGCAGGTTGCAGCGGGCGCGGATGCCCTCTCCCTCCGGGCGGATCGTCAGTTCGTCGCAGAGCGAGACGGTCTGCATCGGCATGATCATCTCATGATAGCCGTCCGGCCGCTTCCCGGCCACGTCCAGCGAGATATTGATTTTCGCGTAGGCTTTTTCCTGTATCGTCATCTTTCAATTCCCGCTCTTTTTCTGATAGACCCGCAGCTCGTAAGGACGGGCCGTGAAGCCGTTCTCGATGATGAAATTCACCTCGTAGTTGTGCAGCGCGAGCTGCCACTGCTCCAGATCGATCTCCTCCGGCGCGTCAAAGCGCTTGAGCTCGGACGAAAAGGAACAGATCACCAGCAGCCTCTGCTCCTCGCTGCGCCGCTCGTAGACGTAGAAATCCTTGCTCTCCGGGAAGTACTCCCGGTAATCGCCGTACAGCGCGGCGACATTCTCCTTGCGGAACTGCAGCAGCGCGCGGTAGAAGTTCAGCAGTGAATCCGGGTCCTCCTCCTGCGCGGCGACGTTGATTTGCGTGTAGTTGTCATTCACACGCAGCCAGGGCTCGTGCGTGCTGAAGCCGGCGTGCACCGCCGACGACCACTGCACCGGGGTGCGCGCGCTGTCGCGGCTCGAGCGCTGGATGATCTCCAGCACCTTCTTTTTCGGCAGAAAATGCGAGAGGATGCGGGCGTTGTTCTGCGCCATCACGTCGGGATAGTCCTCCAGACGCGGGAGCCGGATGTTCAGCATGCCGATCTCCTGCCCCTGGTAGATAAAAGGCGTGCCGCGCTGCAGGATATACATCGCGGCGAGCATTTTGCCGCTCTCCGTCCGGTACTGCTCGCTGCCGTAGCGGCTGATGATGCGCGGATGGTCGTGGTTTTCGATATACAGCGCGGGCCAGGCCTTGTCCTGCAGCTTGAGCTGCCACTCGCTGAAGGCCTTTTTCATCTTGACCAGATTGAAGGGCCGCTGGATCATGTCGGTCATCAGGCAGTCGGCCTCCATGTGGGAAAAGCCGATCATCTCGTCGAGCACCTGTTCCGGCCCCTCGGTGATATAGCGCAGCGCCGTGTCCGCCGTGGTCAGCGGACTCTCGCCGACGGTGAAGCAGTCGTAGTGATCCAGCACCTCGCGCTTGAACTCCGCGAGATACTGATGCACCTCCGGCCGGTTTACATAATGTTTCATCCCGTTGGCGATCGGGCTCTTCGGGTAGCAGTTCGGCAGCCCGGGCGTTTTAGAGATAAAGGTGATGACGTCTTCACGGAAGCCGTCCACACCCATATCCAGCCAGAAGCGCATGATGTCCTTGACCTCCTGGCGGACGCGGGGGTTGTCCATGTTCAGATCCGGCTGCTTTTTGGCGAAGAGGTGGAGGTAGAATTCGTCCAGGCCCTCGTCGTATTCCCAGGCGCCGCCTTCAAAAATGCTGGTCCAGTTGTTCGGCGGCAGCGTCTTTCCGTTTCTCTTCCTGCCGGGCCGCCAGAAGTAGTAGTCGTGGTAAGCATTGTCCCTGCTCTTGCGGCTTTCGACGAACCAGGGATGCTCGTCCGAGGTGTGATTCACGACCAGGTCCATGAACACCCGCAGGCCGCGCTCATGCGCGCCTTCGAGCACCTCGCGGAAGACTTCCAGGTTACCATAATCCGGATGGATATTTTTGTAATCGGCAATGTCATAGCCGAAATCCGCGTTCGGCGAGGGATAGAGCGGCGAAAACCAGATCGCGTCCACGCCGAGGCTTTTGATATAGTCGAGCTTGCCGAGCACGCCCCACAAATCGCCGATACCGTCGCCGTTGCCGTCACAGAAGCTGCGCGGCCAGATCTGATAGACGGACATCTCCCTGATCCAGCGCTTTCCGTCCATAACAAGCCCTCCTTTGCCGCAAACATTCCTTAATATTTCTTATTTTACCATAAAACGGCCGGTTTAGCAATGTTTTTGCACCCCTCCCCAGGTTGACCTTTTTTCCGGGAAGCGATATAATGTCACCGCCATGTAATCAATGACAAGGAGTTTTTCCCATGAATAAACGTTTGATTTCCATCCTGCTGGCAGCGCTGCTGCTGGCGGCCCTGCTGCCCGCCGCGGCCTTTGCCGAGGGCAACATCGTCGTCAATCTCGGCAGCGTCCGCGCCGGCAGCTCCCTGGATCTGCAGATGGCGACCACGGACTCCGGCACGGCCTTCCTGTTGGGCGGCAGCCTGCCCGACAGCTGCTCCATCGTCACCGAGGACCGCGGCGGCTCCTCCGCCCACTATCTGCGCGGCACGCCCGGTCTGGCAGGAAACTATGAGTTCACCCTGGTCGTGACCGACACCGTGACCGTCCAGCCCGAGGAAGAGGGCGCCGAGCCGACGGAGGAGACCGTCACGGTCGCCACGCTGACCTGTTCGATCAGCGTGCTGCCTGCGGTCCCCCGCTACACGGTGCAGGATCTGGAATGCTTCGTCGGCGAAGAAGCGACGATCCGCCTCCAGGCCTACACGGACGACCGCGGCAGCCTCAGCTACCAGTGGTATTCCAACACCATCAAGGACAATGTGGACGGCGACAAGCTGGAGGGCAAGACCTCGGCCGAGCTCGACGTGAACACCGAATTCGTCGGCCCTGCCTATTTCTACTGCGTGATCACGAACAACAACAACGGCCTGAGCGAATCGGTCACGACGCCGGTCGTCACCGTCAACGTCGTCGAGCCCAGCATCACCTCCGTCGCCATCGCCGCGCTGCCCGCGAAGCTGGAGTACGTCGAGGGCGACGAGGTCGACACGACGGGCCTGACGCTGACGATCCACTACTCCAACGGCATGGTCGTCAGCGAAAACGAGGGCTTCTCCGTCAGCCCCACCAAGCTGAAGGAGGTCGGCACGCAGACCATCACCGTTACCTATCAGAACAACACCGTCACCTTCCCGGTCATCGTCAAGGAGGACAAGGAAGTAACCGAGGCCATCGCCGTCACCGCGCTGCCCGCGAAGCGGGAATACCGCCAGGGCGAGCGTCTGGATACGACGGGCCTGGCGCTGGAGGCGATCACCAACAAGGGCCGCCGCGTCCCGATCACCAGCGGCTTCATCTGCAGCCCCGAGGTTTTCAGCCTCTCCGGCATCCAGACCGTCACGGTGAGCTACGAGGGCAAGACCACCAGCTTCACCGTCACCGTGCAGGGCGGAGAAAAGAACATCCAGAAAATCGCCGTGGAAATCATGCCGACCAGGCTCAGCTACCAGGTTGGCGACAGCTTCGACAGCAGCGGTATGGTGCTGCGCGTGACCACCGATCAGGGCGACGAGCTGATCCGCAGCGGCTTCACCGTCAGCCCCTCCCGCTTTACCCGCGAGGGCGCGCAGACCGTCACCGTCAGCTATGGCGGCAAAACCTGCACCATCGATCTGACTGTCGCTCCGGGTGAAAACCAGCCGGAGCCCACCAAGGCCCCCAGCTCCGCAGACGAACCGGAGGACACCGCGCCGAAGGATCGCCCGGACGAGGGGAAGCGCGAGGACAACCGTTCTCAGCGCGCCACCAGCACCATGCTGCTGGTGATCATCTTCACCGCTCTGGTCGCTCTGGTTGCGCTGCTCGCCTATCTCTACGTCACGAAGCGGGACGATCTGATCGCCATCTGGCAGAACCTGGTCAGCCGCTTCGGCCGGGACAAGGACGACCGCGAATAAAGGCTCTGAAAACGAACACAGGATCTGGCTGTGAATGCGTTCACAGCCAGATCGCTGTCTGAAAGGCAATCAAATGAACAAACTCTTCCGCGGACAGCGTTATCCGCTGATCATTCCGATCGCCGCGCTTGCTTTCGGCACGCTCAGCTTCGGCTTTGCCAAGCTCCTGTGCTTCTGGCGCCCTCACGGGAATATGACTCTGCCCTGGGACGCGCTCGTCCCCTTCCTCCCCTGGACGGTCGTCATCTATCTGGGCAGCTTTATCTACTGGTATCTGATTTTTGTCCTGTCCGCCCGTCAGGAGCGGGAAAAGGCCGACCGCTTTTTCTGCGCGCACGTGCTGACCGTGCTGATCTCTTTTCTGTTCTTTGTGCTGATGCCGACGACGCTGGAGCGTCCGACCGTCACCGGCGGCGGCCTGTGGAACTGGCTGATGCGCCTCGTCTATTGGATCGATACGCCGGAAAACCTGTTCCCCTCGCTGCATTGCTCGGTCGGCTGGCTCTGCTGGGTCGGCGTGCGCGGGAGGAAGGATCTGCCGCTGTGGCTGAAGCTCCTGGCGCTGATCCTGTCGCTGCTGGTCTGCCTTTCCACCCTGACGACACGCCAGCACGTGATGGTCGACGTGGTATCCGGCGTCGCGCTGGCCGAGCTGGACTACCTGCTCGCCTCGATCCCGCGCGTCCGTGCTCAATTCACCCGCATAGCCGACGGCCTGCTCCGTCTTTTCCCAGAAAAAACGTGATGATAAAGGAAAACGGACCCACACCAGACGGTGTGGGTCCGTTTTCCTTTTATTTCTTGTAGCCGGTCTGAAAATCGATGATATTCTGCAGCTCGCCGCCCCGGAGATAGGCTTCGAAATTGGCAAAGCAGATCTCGACGATGCGCTCCAGCGTGCCGGGCAGATGATAGCCGCCGGAGATATGCGGCGTAATGACCATGTTGGGCTGCTTCCAGAGCGGATGTCCGGCGGGCAGCGGCTCGATCTCCGTTACGTCCGCGCCGGCGGCGGCGATCTGTCCCTGCTGCAGCGCCGCGCAGAGCGCGTCGCCGTCCAGCGCGGTGCCGCGGCCGCAGTTGATAAAGATCGCGGAGGGCTTCATCTTGGCAAAACGCTCGGCGTTGAACAGATGATAGGTACTCGCCGTGCCGGGCAGCACGCTGCAAACGACGTCTGCCTCAGGCAGCACGCGGTCCAGTTCCTCGGTCAGGCAGAGCTCGTCGACGAAGTCCGGACAGGCCGAGGCGCGGCGCTTGACGCCGATGACCCGAGCGCCCACGGCCTTTACCAGCCGGGCATACTCCGTGCCGATGTCCCCGAGGCCGACCACAACGACCGTCGCGCCGCGCAGCGTGCCCACCGTGCCGCGGTCGCCCCAGATCTCTTGCGCCTGGTCGTCGCGGTACAGGTGCAGCTTTTTCAGCAGCTCCCAGGTCATCGCGAAGGCGTGCTCGCCGACCGCCTGACCGTAGGCGCCGGTCACGCTGCAGAGAACGGTGCCGGGCCGGAGGACGCCGGGCTTGACATAGGCGTCCGCGCCGGAGGACGAGAGCTGCAGGAACTCGAGGTTTTCAGACTCTGCGAGCTTCGCCGGGCCGGGAAAGCCGATGATGATGTTTGCCCTGCGGTACTCTTCCGGTTCGGCGTCCGCGCCGTCCGTATAACGGAAACGGCAGTCCGGGCCGAGCGCTTCCAGTCTGGCCTTCTGCTCGTCCCTGAGCGGGATCAGGACTAATACGTTTTTCATAGGCGTTCCCCTTTCGTTTTCCTTTCCGCTTCGTTTTACGCCCAGGTCCCGTCGCGGAAGACGGGCACACAGCTGCCGTCGGCACGGAATCCGTCGATGGACAGATCCTCGCTGCCGATCATGAAGTCCACGTGGATGATGGAGTCGTTGATGCCGCGCTGCTGCGCCTCGGCGGCCGTGAGCGAATTGCCGTCCGGGAGCACTTCCTTGAACCCGGCGCCCAAGGCCACGTGGCAGCAGGCGTTTTCGTCAAAGAGCGTCTCGTAGAACAGGAAGCCGCAGCGGTTGACCGGGCTCTCCTTCGGCACCAGGGCGACCTCGCCCAGCATGGCGGCGCACTCGTCCATATGGATCATCTTCTCCAGCAGCTCCTGCCCCTTTTCCGCCCGGCACGAGACCGCGCGGCCGTTTTCAAAACGGATCGAGAAGTTTTCGATCAGCTGGCTGTTCCAGGACAGAGGCTTGGTCGCCACAAGCGTTCCTTCACAATGCCCGGCCAGCGGAGAGGTGAAAATCTCCTCGGTGGGCATGTTGGGAATGTAGCTCGCGCCGTTTTTGACGTTGACCGCGGCCGCACCCTCCCAGCTGGCGTCGGGGATCAGGTCTACGCGGAAGTCGGTGCCGTTGGCGCTGCGGTAACGGAGGCTGCGGAAATGCTGGGCGTTGAGCCAGGCCGCCTTTTCCGAAATAAAGGCCGTGTGCGCCTGCCAGGCGGCCACCGGATCATGCTCGCCGTCGATGCGGACGGTCGTCAGCACCGCCTCCCAGAGCTTCGC
>CAMZIX010000028.1 GCA_947307375.1 uncultured Clostridia bacterium
CGTCGGAGCCGGGGTCGCGGCCGGCGCGGGGGCCGGCGCGGCGGTCTCAGCCGGCTTTGGGTCGCTGTCCAGGCTGATGTTGCCCATATAAATATAGCCGGGATAGCCGTAGATGATGACCGTGGCCCAGTCGCCGTTCACCTCGTTGACGGTCAGGCGCTCGCCCTTGTTGAAAGAGCCTCTGACGGTGCTGTAGAAGGAGGGCTCGGTGAACAGGAAGGCGTCGTCCTTGATCAGCACGGCGTTCGTCCCGTCGGAGGGAGTCTCGGTCGTCTGAGTCTGGGTCTCCTGTGCCGGCTGCGGCGCGGCGGGAGCGGTGCCGCGGCTGACGTAGCTGCTGTGGACATAGCCGCTGCTGCCGTTGATGATGACCGCCGTCCATTCGCCGGTCGTGCCGGTGATCGTCAGGGCCGTGCCGGTATTGTACTCGCCCAGGATCGACGCGTCCAGCGAAGCGCCGGAGCGGAAGCGCACATACATCGCGTTGATGTAGCCGGCGTCCCCGCTCGGAGCGGTGACAGTCTCGGTCGGCTGTACGCTCGTCTCGCCGCCGTTCAGGCTGAGGTAGCTGGAGGACATGAAGCCCCGGACGCCGTTGACCGTCACCGAATACCACTCCGCGTTGGAGCGGTCGTGGATGGTCACCTCAGTTCCCTTCTCAAAGCAGCCGAGCACCTCATACTGCATGCCCGGGCCGGAACGCAGATTCACATCGTCCCCGGTCAGCGTTGCGGTCTCCGCGTAGGCGGGGACGGAAAGCAGCGCAAACAGCAGGATCGTGAGAAGCAGCGTCCGCAGAATCGTCTTTCTCATTTGAAACAGATCCTTTTTTTCTTTATTCGCAGAGCTGTTCATAAAACAGAATGTTATCTGGAAGCCAGCGCGCGCTCCAGCCAGACGGCGGCAACATCGATTGCAGCGTACAGGCTGTCCTTCTCGCTCTTCTTGACCACACGGTCGCGCGATTTGATGGACGGGTCCGTCAGCTGCAGCTGAACGGAGACCTTGGTCGCCACGTCCAGATCCTTCACCTTTTTGGTGTCCAGGATCTGCATCATGATGATATATTTGTCCGCAAAGCTGCCGTAATAGATGATGTTGTCTTTCCTTTGGAGAGGATGTCCCTTGTACTCCAGTGCTTTTGCCATGGTCGCACCTCCAGCAATGTAATCAAAATGTAACACAATGAATTCTTTTTGTCAAGTCGTGGCGCCTGTTTCGGCGTCTGAAGGGAAGAAATTGGCAATCATTCCGCCGTTTTTGGTCTTAACCCTCGCCGGATTCCGCCTGCGCTCTCTCCTCTTCTTCCCGCTGCCTGGCCTCTTCCTCTTCCTTCTTCTTGCGCTCCTGTTCTTCGCGCTTCTCCTCCAGGTCGCCGAACATGCCGTTATCGCCGCCGATGTACGGCCAGGTGAAGTCCTGCCAGGGCAGGCCCTCATGGATGGGCTGCATGATCTTCTTGAAAAGCTGGGAGGCCGGGTTGCCGTTGACGTTGATGCGCTCCGGCGTGTCGTAGCCGGTCCAGATCGCGCAGGTGTAATAGGGCGATACGCCGACGAACCAGCGGTCGTAGCTGCTTTCGGAGGTACCGGTCTTGCCGGCGATCGGCATGTTGCCGATCCAGGCCTCATAGCCGGTGCCCCAGCGCGCGGCGCACTGCAGCATATAGGTCATCACATGCGCCGTGTTGGGCGAGAAGGCCACGATCGTGCGCGGCTGGTTGTCCAGCACCACATTGCCGTGGCTGTCGGTCACGAGCGTGTAGGTGCGGGCGTAGGTGAAGACGCCGTCGTTGGCGAAGGAGGAATAGGCCTGCGCCATCTCGCGGGTGGTGATGCCGTTGGTCAGCTGGCCCAGCGCCATCGGCGCGTAGGAGGCGTCGTCGGGCACAAGGCTTGTCACGCCCAGCTTTTCCTGCAGATAGCGGTAGCAGGTCTCGGGTCCGAGCTTGTCTACGATCTGCGCCGCGACAGTGTTGAGCGAGTGCGTCAGCGCGTCCAGGATCGTGACGACGCCCAGGTTCGAGTAGTCGTCGTTGTGCGGGTACCAGCTGGTGCCGCGCAGATGCATATCTTTATCGTCGTCCACCAGGGTGTTCGGCGTCATACCGTACAGCTCCACTGCCGGGCCGTAAGCCGAGATGGGCTTGAAGGACGAGCCGGGGGCGCGCTGGGAGTAAATGCGGTTGAGGGCGAAGTTGGCGTTCTTCTCGCCGACGCCGCCGCTGAGCGCAACGATCTTGCCGGTATGCGGCTCCATGATGACGATCGAGCTCTGCAGCTGCTGGCTGGATCCCCAGGTATAGGGGATCTGCTCCGGATCGGTATAGACGGAGTCCACGATCGCCTGGATGTTCGGATTCAGGCAGCAGTACACCTTGTAGCCGCTGTTGTAGAGAAGATGCCGCGCGGTCTCCCGGCTGATCTGCTTCTCCCCCATCAGGTCATTGATGACGTCGCTGATGACGACCTCCGCGTAGTAGCTGTAGATCTCCTGCTTTTTCATCTCGCCGGGGCTGCGGACGAAGGTGCTGGCGATGTCCTCGTTGACCGCCGCGATGTAGGTATTGTAATCGATGAAGCCCTGCTGGTACATCTCGCGCAGGATGGTCTCCTGGCGCATCTTGTTGGAGTGCTCGTCATAGAAGGGGTCGTAGCGGGTAGGCTGATTCGTGATGCCGACGATGGCCGCGGCCTGGGCCAGGGTCAGATCCTTGACGTCCTTGCCGAAATAGGTGTGCGCGGCCGTCTGCACGCCGTAGCAGCCCTCGCCGAAGTAGACCGCGTTGAGGTACCACTCCATGATCTCCTGCTTGTCGTAGTTCTTCTCCAGCTCCAGCGCCGAGAAGATCTCCGCCAGCTTGCGCTGCACGGTCACGTCGTCGTGTCCGGTCAGGTTCTTGATGAGCTGCTGGGTGATCGTGGAGCCGCCGTAGGTGTTGTCCATCTGGGCGAACATGTGCACGAAGGCGCCCGCCGTGCGGTACCAGTCCACGCCCTTGTGCTCGTAAAAGCGCTTGTCCTCGATGGCCACGACGGCCTTCTCCATATACCAGGGGATCTCGTCGTAATCGACCCAGATGCGGTCCTGGTCGGCCGGCAGCGTCGCCAGCTCCTGCCAGATGCCCGCGGCGTCCTGGTAGTAGATGGCGCCGGATTCGCTGAGCTGATAGTCCTCCAGCGAAATGCCCAGCGTCGGCGCCAGGCTGCTCTTGACATAGTAGGCGAAGATCAGGGTGAACAGCAGCCCCGCCAGGATCAGGCTGAGCATCACGGAGCTGATGACCTTCAGCACGGTCACCAGCACGCCGGAGACGGCGTCCGCCGTCACGGTGACGGTCGCCCGGGCCACGCGGGCCGCCAGCGGCGCTTTCTTCTTTTCCGCTTTCTTCTGTTCGCTTTTTTTCTTCTTTTCGCTCTTGCTCATGGAAGTGAAAACCCTCCCCTTCCGGTCGTCGGGCACGGCGCCCGACAGGGCGTTTCCGATCTATCGTGAATTATATAATATCCGATGTTGGCAATTATATCACATTCCGTCAAGGAGCGGTAGTTCTTTTATGAATTTTTAAGGTTCTTTCAGAATTTGCGGCCGCGGGAATAAGCGGCCGCGGATCGGGCATCCTAAACAAAAAGAGGTGAATCCATGAGGACAAGGATCCGCGCGTTCCTTCTGATGTGCCTGATGACGGCGGCGATCTACACGGCGCTCGGCGCCTACCGCAGCATCCGCAGCCCCTGGGACGTCGCGCTGCCGACGGAGGTCTACCGCGGTCTGACCCGCCAGGCCGAGCAGGCCAGATTCCTGCTCCGCGCGCAGGAGGGCCATGTCGCCGTTTTTCCCAACCGGCGCGGCGCCGCTCCGGAAGCGGTCACGGCCATCGAGCTGAGCACCCTGCGCGCGGCGGACCGCGCCATGCTGCAGCGCGGCATCCCGGCCGCGGACCGGCAGAGCCTGCTGCAGCTGCTGGAGGACCTGGGCTCATAAAACAGTTGATTTCTTCCCGGCATTGAGATAAAATGACAGTATATATAAAAGAACGGAGGCGTACTGTCATGAGCGAAGAATACGGCGGCGATTTCATCACCATCATCGACGACGAGGGCCAGGAGTTCGAGCTGGAAGTGCTCGACACCATGGACTACAACGGCGAGACCTATATGGCCTTCCTGCCGGCCGACATGGACGAGAACGACCCGGACTACGGCATGATCATCCTGCGCGTCGTGCAGGATGAAAAAGGCGAGGATCTGTACGAGTCCATCGACGACGACGAACAGCTGCAGGACGTCTATGAGCACTTCATGGTCCTGCTCTTCGACGACGAGGACGGCGAGGAATAATCCCCCCGGCGCGGGCATAGGCTGTACTATGTCCCGCAGATCATACAGGAACATGTTTTCCTGCTGTGTGCGTGTCGTCTGAACAGACAGCACGGCCCAATAAACCCACATCACTGATAAGGGATGCCGATTTGAGTCTGCGGATTGCAGGCCTCCCGGCTCCGGCCGGACGTTGGAAGCAGCGAAACAGAACTTAGGCGACCCACCTGCCGAAACGTGCAGGTTATCATTGGGCCGACACGGCATTTGCGGGATGCTCCCCCGGGAAACCGGGGGAGTTTTTTGTCGGCGGGCGGCAAGGATTGCCTTGCCGCCCGCCGAGAGATTTCGCCCTGCTGCGCGCACTTCGTCAAACGAAACTCGCTCCATTCCGCTTCCGCCAGTTCAGGCGAAAGCTGCATATCCGCTCCTTCCGTCTTCCTCTCAAATTCAAAGCGCAAGGCTTTGAATTTGAAAAGGACGAGCAGCGAAGTGAGCGAGCTTTCGAGCATGCGAGGAAGCAAGACGATACGGAGCTTGTGAGGACGCCGCGGGGCGCAAAGTGTGTTTTCCGAGGTACACGCCCCCGGAAAACACGGTCATGTTCCCTTATTGCCGCGGCAAAGCTGCGGCAATAAGGGATTGAAAACGAAAATCCGCCTCCGGGAATATCCGGAGGCGGTTTTCTTTGTGCTTTGCTCAGTCGGTGAGCAGGTTCTTCTCGGTCTCGGGGTTGAAGAAGTGCATGACCTTGCCCTGGAAGGTGATGTACAGCTTGTGGCCGGCCACCAGATTCTCGCGGTCCTCGTGGCTCAGGTCGATGGTCGGGACGCGGACGATCACGCGCGTGCCGTCCTCGGTGTAGACGTGCAGGTGCAGCTCGCTGCCCATCATCTCGTTGACCTCCAGGGTCGCGGGGATCGCGCCGGGTTCGTTGGCGCGGGCCAGCTGGATGTGCTCCGGACGCACGCCGAGCAGGACCTCGCCGGCCTCGGCGTTCTTCTCTCTGAGCATCTCGCCCTTGTTGCCGTCCACAACGATCTTCACGCCGAAGGGCTTTACGTAGTAGTGATCGTTCTCTTTGCACAGCTCGGTGCGGATGATGTTCATCTTCGGCGCGCCGATGAACTCGGCGACGAAGAGGTTGTGCGGCATGTCAAAGCATTCCTCCGGCGTGCCGACCTGCATTATGTAGCCGTCCTTCATGATGACGATGCGGTCCGCCAGCGTCATGGCCTCGGTCTGGTCATGGGTGACGTAGATGAAGGTGGTGTCCAGCTTCTGGCGCAGCAGGATGATCTCGGCGCGCATCTGGTTGCGGAGCTTCGCGTCCAGGTTGGACAGCGGCTCGTCCATCAGGAAGACCTTGGAGTCGCGCACCATCGCGCGGCCGATGGCCACACGCTGGCGCTGGCCGCCGGACAGCGCGCGGGGCTTGCGCATCAGATACTCGGTGATGCCGAGGATCTCCGCCGCGTTGGTGACCTTGTCGTAGATCACGTCTTCGGGCACCTTCTGCAGACGCAGGGAGAAGGCGATGTTGTCGTACACGGTCATATGCGGATACAGCGCGTAGTTCTGGAAGACCATCGCGATGCCGCGGTCCTTCGGCTGCAGGTCGTTGACGACCTCGCCGTCGATCTCCACGGTGCCGTCGCTGATCTCCTCCAGGCCGGCGACCATGCGCAGCGTGGTGCTCTTGCCGCAGCCGGAGGGGCCGACGAACACGACGAATTCCTTGTCCTTGATGTCCAGGTCGAAATCGTGCACGGCGACGACGTTGTTATCGTATACTTTTTTGACTTTCGTCAATTTCACACTTGCCATAATTACAGCTCCTTTTCTTTATCAGCCTTTGACGGCGCCGCCGGTGACACCTTCGACGTAGTACTTCTGCAGGCACATGAACAGGATCGTGACCGGCAGAGCGACCACGACGCCGCCTGCGCAGAAGGTGGTGTACCACTGACCGATCTGGTCCTTGCTCAGCCAGTCGAACATACCGACGGCCACGTTATAGCCGCTGGAGGTGCCGAAGGCGATGTAGCGGGCAAAGACGAAGTCGCCCCAGGGGCCCATGAAGGCGGTCAGGATCGTGTAGATGACGATGGGCTTGGCCAGCGGCAGGATGATCTTGGTCAGCACCTGCGACCGGGTCGCGCCGTCCACGCGCGCCGCTTCGTCCAGCGATTTCGGTATCGTGTCAAAGAAGCCCTTGGACACGTAGTAGCCCATGCCGGAGGAGGCCACGTACACCAGGATCAGGCCGGGCACCGCGTTGGCCTGGGTCAGACCCAGGTCCTTCAGCACGCGGTACAGGATGATCATGGTCAGCATGCCGGGGAACATGCCGAGGATCAGCATGAAGCGCATCAGCGGTCCGCGCATTTTGAAGCGGAAGCGGGAGAGCGTGTAGCTCATGCAGAGCACAATGATGGTCTGCAGCGCCGCGACGACGAGCGCGATGATGAAGGTGTTGAGATACCACTTTTTGAAGTTGCTGGTCAGCAGGCGCTGATAGTTGTCCAGCCCCCACACCTTCGGCGTAACGTAGCCGACGGGGCCGCGCAGCTCCACGCGGAAGGACTGGAGGAAGATAAAGACAAAGGGCAGCAGCCAGATGAAGCTGATGACGATCAGCAGGATGTAGATGATCGTGTTGCTGAGCCTGTTGGCGGCCTTCTGGCCCATGCCTCGCTTCAGGCGCGGCTGGCCCTCTTCCAGAACGATGTTGTTGTTACTCATTGGAAGTCCTCCTCATTCTTGATGGAAGGCAGCAGTCCGTAAACCACCAGGGAGATCAGCGCCACGACCACAAACACCAGGATACCGACGACAGAAGCCATGTAGTACTTGTTGCCGCCCTCCATCGTGATCTTGAAGAGCCAGGTAATCAACAGGTCGGTGTGGCCGACGGCCGCGCCGCCTGTTGAGATGGCGGCATTCGTCGGTCCGCCTCCTGTCAACAGGTAGATCACGTTGAAGTTGTTCATGTTGCCCGTGAAGCTCGTGAGCAGATACGGGCCGGTGATGAACAGCATATAAGGCAGGGTGATCTTGGTGAACTGCTGGACGGGGTTGGCGCCGTCGATGCGGGCGCTCTCGTACAGGTCGGCCGGGATGTTCATCAGGATGCCGGTGGCGATCAGCATCAGGTACGGGATGCCGATCCAGATGTTGATCAGGATCACGGTGATGCGCGCCCAGGTCGGGTCCTCCCAGAAGGGCAGCTCCTGACCGGGCTGGATCCAGCCGAGGTTGATGAGCGAGAGGTTGATCAGGCCGTTCTTGGCGAACATCTTGGAGACGTACAGCAGGGAGATGAACTGCGGGATGGCGATGGTCAGCACCAGGACGGTACGCCAGACCTTCTTGAGCTTGATGCCCTTCTTGTTGATCATCATGGCCACGAACATGCCGAGGAAGTAGTTGGTGAAGGTGGCGAAGAAGGCCCAGATCAGCGTCCAGGTCAGGATCTCGCCGAAGGCGGCGGAGTAGCTCTTGCCGCCGGCGGTCCAGTTGAACATCGTGTTGAAGTTGTCCAGGCCGACCCAGGTGAAGAGGTTGTTCAGGCCGTCGTGCTCGGCGTCATAGTTGGTGAAGGCCACCAGCACCATGAAGAAGATCGGCATGACGGTGAAGACCAGGATACCGGTCAGCGGCAGCGCCAGCAGCGTCTTGTGGAACTGATCGTCCACCAGGGAGTGCAGGTCGTCCTTGCCGCTGCGGAGGGGTTTGCCGGACTTGAGGATCTGCTCGGAGATCTTGTTCTGCTTGATGTTCAGACGCCAGGTGAAAATAAAGGCCGCGATGAAGAACAGGGTCAGCACGCCGTACAGCAGGATGCGGAAGGAGTTGTCGCCGGCCACGAAGGTCTCGACCGACTGGCCGTACTGCATGACCATTTCCTTGTGCGGGCCCTGGTCGCCGAGGTTGTCGAGCTTGCCCAGCCAGTAGGCGCCGCCCTGCGGCAGCACCATATAGACGATGAACACGATCTCGAACAGCAGGAAGAGGAGGCCGCGGAGGACCTGGCCGCGCGCGATGGAGCCGAGGCCCATCACGAGATACGAGGACTTGGTTTTCCAGTCGCCGTCGCGGAAGGTCTTGAAGAGATCGGCAAACTCGCCGCCGATCGACAGCCCGATCTTTTTGAAGAAGCGGCCGATACCGATCCCTGCGTTTTTCAGAGCCTGCGGGATGCCCGCGAAGAAGGACGTGAAGTTGTAGGCAAACTTCTGTCCCTTGGACAGCCGCAGATACTCCAGATCACTGTATCTGTTCATAACATTGCCCCTTTTTGTATGTAAACGCCGATCCTGCCCCGCTTCGGTGCCCGGCGGCGCGGGATCTCCGTATACCTGTTAATCAAAATTGGCCGGAGTCATATTATTGACTCCGGCCAAAAGCGTTGCGAATCAGCCAAAGTTCAAATCGTGTTTGCTTTGGTAGATGTATGGTATTTCAGGCTCAGGCCTTTTCAATGGTAACGGTCTCGTCGACGAGGTTGAGGATCACGATGTAGCTGCCGTCCTCCTCGACCTTCACGTTCGCGCCGTCCTTGCCGTCAGCGCCGAAGTTGACGTCCCAGGCGCCGTTCAGGCGGACCTTGATCTCGTCGCCGGCCTTCAGCTCGATGGCTTCGGACTTGAACAGGCCGACCTCGGCGACGGCCATCGGCACGTCCTCGGTCTCGCCCCAGTTGTTGATGGTGCCGACGACGCCCCATTCCTCGACGCCCTCATAGATGCTGGTCAGAACGTCGCCCTGCAGCAGGCCGATCGCGCCGGTGGCGGGCGTAAAGACGACCTTGTAGGTGCCGTCTTCCTCGATGACGACGTTCGCGCCGCCCTCGCCGTCGGCGCCGAAGTTCACGGCCCAGTCGCCGCCCTTGCGGACTTTGAACTCATCGCCGGCCTTGAACTCGATCTCCTCGGTCTCGAGAAGCGGGAAGGTGGACGGGAACTCGGACTCGGTCATAAAGAAGTCGGTGTCCCAGTTGGTGCCGGCAAAAGCGCCGATGATGGACCAGGCGTTCGGATCGACTGCGTTGGGATCTTCCGGCGCGGCCTCGGGATCCTCGGCGTCGCCGACCTTGTTCAGGGTGATGGTAGCGGAGTCTTCGCCCAGGACTTCGAGCACGACCTCATAGATGCCCGGCTCTTCGACGACGAAGTTGGGGCCGTCCAGCGTGCCGTCAGCGCCGAAGTTCACAGTCCAGGAAGCGCCCTGGCGCACCTTGAACTCGTCGCCGGTGTGCAGCTCGAGAGGCTCGGAGACGAAGCAGCCGCCGCCCTCGCTCATCGGGAAGTCGGTATCCCAGGAAGTGCCGCAGATGGAGCCGATGACGCTCCAGGCCTCGAGGTCTTCCTCGGTGCGCTGGAACACGGCGTCGATCTTCGCGGCGTAGTTGTCCAGAGCGGCCTGCAGGCCGGCCTCGTCGGTGGCGGCCTTCACGTCATCGCCGATGACCTTGGCGATATCCCACCAGGAGCCCTCGATGTTGCCCTGAGGCACGGAGTAGGGAGCCTGCTTGAGCAGCGCGGCAAGGCCCGGGTTGGCCTGGACTTCGGGAGAATTCTGGTCTTCGCTGTTGGAGGGGCCCCAGGACAGGGTGTTGAAGCGCTCCATCTGCGCTTCCTTGCCGGTCAGGTACTGGGCCAGCAGGTGCAGCGCGGCGCCCTTGGCGGCGTCAGCCTGCGGCTTCACGCCCAGCAGCTTGCAGCCGTTGAAGGAGCCGAGGTGGTACTCGGTGCCGTCCACTTCGAAGGAGGGCAGATCGGTCACGCCCAGGTTGTCGCCCAGGATGCCGAGCGCGGTCTCATAGTCCCAGATACCGGAGACGACGATCGCGGCGCCGGAGGAGAACTCACTGGCGCTGGAGGAGCTCAGGTGCATCGGGGAGTCGACCAGCTTCTTCAGGCCCTTGACGGAGATCAGGCCCTCGGGGCTGTTGAAGGTGTCCTTGATGGAGATGAACTTGCCGTCGTTGTCGGTGATCCACTCGGAGACGCAGCCGGTGGCGAAGAACCAGGAGGCGATGTACCAGGCGGAGGACTCAGCCTCGAACGCGAAGTACTTGCCGGCCTTCTCGGTGTCCTCGATCAGCTTCTCGAGGCTGTCCACGTCTTCCTCGGGGATGACGGACTTGTCGTAGTACATGAAGTAGCCGTTGTCGGAGGTCAGCGGGTAGGCGAACATCTCCTCGCCGGAGGTCGCTGCCTTGACGACGCCCGCGTCGTTGATGGAGGACACGGTGGCCTGCGCCTCAGCGCCCAGCTTGTTCAGCGCGCCGGCCTGCACCAGACGGGCAAACTGGTCCTGCGCGAAGAAGAAGATGTCGCCGCCGGCTTCGACGTCGGTGACCATGTTGTTCGCGGCGACAGCCTCGGACACGGGCTCGACGGTCGCGTTGAACTTGATGCCGTACTCATTGGATTCGTTGAATGCCGCGATCTGCTGCTTGGTCAGATCGACAGCCAGCTCGGGGACCCAGACGACGATGTCGTAGCTGCCGCCGTCCTGCTTCTTGGCGCCGCCGCCGCAGGCAGCCAGCGCAAAGATCATGGCCAGAGCCAGGAGCAGTGCTAATGCTTTTTTCATTTTGTTTCCTCCTTACATATGTTCGGGTTTTGCGTTTCGTTTCCAAAAGCCATCGGAAAATTCCGATTTTCGGCCTTTTAACAGCGTTATTATACCTCCGAGCGCTCCGGATGTCCACTGAGGGCAGGACAAATTGCTTCCAACATTTTTTACAAAAATGTGAAGTAAATTTTGTGCAAACAGTCTGATTGTTTCAAAATCGTTACAAAAAATGCTCAAAGTGCCCGTTTCCGGGCACTTTGAGAAGCGTTTATTTGTTACAGATTATCCGACGGAGTTCAGCATGGCCTCGTCGATCTTGCCCCAGGCGCCGTTCCCCTCGCCCGCGCACCTGACGTAGATGCCGACGACGAGCGTCTGCCCCTCGGTATAGGCGATGTTTTCCACGCGGCCGGTGTCCCAGCTGCCGTAGCCGGAAATGCTCATCGGCGCCCGGCCGACGATCTCGCCGTCGACCTTGACGTAGGCGTAGATCTCCGTCTCGCCGCAGTCGCCGCCCATGATGGAGATCGCGTACTTGTAGGTCCCGCTCCGCAGGCCCTCCACCGGCTGCTCCAACGTGAATTCCACGCTGTCCTTCGCCGCGCTCCAGAAGTGATAGTGCCGGCTGCCGCCGAGGGAGTCGGTCGCCTTGTCCTCCACCCAGAGCTGCTCGGTTTTGCCGAGATCGGTGACGACCCAGGGCTCCTCCGTTCCGTCCTCAAAGCCGGGATTGCGGAGGAAGTTGTACTCGACCATGGAGACATAGCAATGCGCCTCGAGGCCGCCTGCTTCGCCCACGATGACGTACTTTTCCGGGCCGCCGCTGTACATCTCCTGCAGCCGCGCCTCATTGATATCCCAGGTCACGGGCACCGCCTCGCGGCTGTTGTCGGTCATGACGGCATTCACCGTCTCCGGCAGCTCGATCACGCCGTTGAGATCGACGACGAGCTCGACGTCCTCGATCGCGTCCGGCACGGCGGACACCTCGTTGCCGCCGCGCAGCAGGCCGAAGAGCTTGAGGGATTCCAGCGGATGCCCGTTCGCGTCAAAAAAGGCCTGGTTGTCTACCGCGCAGCCGCCGTACCACTTGCCCGCGTCGTCCGGATCATAGACCGCCGCATAGCTGGAGGCCCAGCCGGAGCCGTACTTCTCCCATTTCGCGCTGTTTTCTTCCCAGGAATCCTGTCCGACGCTGATCCAGGCGCCCTCCCAGTAGCAGACGCCGATGCCGTTCGGCGTATTCGCCACGGTCTCCACGACGCTCCGCACGGAATTGGCCTGGCCCTGCACGGTGTAGGGATAGGGCTTGCTGACGCCGCCGCCCGCGCCGATGGTGTTGCCGGAGAAGTCCGTGTCCTCATCGGTATAGGCGTAGGAAGTCTCCATGACCATGACCTTCTTGCCGTAGGTCTGCGCGATATCGCCCAGCACGGCGGAGAGATTCTCCAGCGTGCCGTGCCAGTAGGGATAATAGGAAGACGCAAAGACGTCATAGTCCAGCTTATAATAATCCAGCTTGGAGGCGTAGCTCCCATAGGCCTCGGCGTTTTCGGGATTGGCGAAGTGCACGGCCACCAGCGCCTTCGGGAAGACCTCGCGCACGGCCCTGGAGCCGGCCGCCATCAGGAACTGGATGTTGAACCAGGTCTTTTCGCCGCAGAGCGCGCCGTTGGTCTCGTTGCCGATCTGCACCATG
>CAMZIX010000029.1 GCA_947307375.1 uncultured Clostridia bacterium
GCGCCGCTCTCGGCCAGGGCCTTCGCCATGGCCTTGGTGCCGCCGGCGAACTGGTCAAACTCGAACACGCCCATCGGTCCGTTCCAGACGATGGTGCCGGCGCCCTTGACGGCCTCGGAGAAGAGCTCCACGGTCTTGGGGCCGATGTCCATGCCCATCAGATCCTCGGGGATGTCGCCGTCGACGAGAACGGGCTCGGCGTCCGCAGAGAACTCTGCCGCGGCGAGGTTATCCACGGGCAGCAGGAACTTCACGCCGCGCGCCTCCGCCTTCGCGATCATCTCGCGGGCGTAGTCCAGACGGTCGGCCTCGAGCAGAGACTTGCCGATCGCAAAGCCCTGGGCCTTCTTGAAGGTGTAGGCCATGCCGCCGCCGATGATGATGGTGTCGGCCTTCTCGAGGAGGTTGTTGATGACGTTGATCTTATCGGAGACCTTGGCGCCGCCGAGAACGGCCACGAAGGGACGCTTGGGATCGTCCAGGGCCTTGCCCATGACGGACAGCTCCTTGGCCACCAGAAGGCCGCTGACGGCGGGCAGGAAGGCCGCGACGCCGGCGGTGGAGGCGTGGGCGCGGTGCACGGTGCCGAAGGCGTCGGACACATAGAGCTCGGCCATGGAGGCCAGCTTCTCGGCCAGCGCGGGATCGTTCTTGGTCTCGCCCTTTTCAAAACGGAGGTTCTCCAGCAGCATGATCTGTCCGGGCTGCAGCGCGGCGGCCTTGGCCATCGCGTCGGGGCCGACGGTGTCGGCGGCGAAGATCACTTCACGGCCGAGCAGCTCGCTCAGGCGCTGGGCCACAGGGGCCAGGGTCAGCTTGCGCAGGGACTTCTCCCAGCTCTCGCGGGTGACGTCCTCGGCCTTCTTGCCCTTTTCGACCTGCTTTTTCACAAAGCTCTCGAAGGTGGCGACGGGCTTGCCCAGGTGGGAGCAGGCGATCACGGCCGCGCCCTGGTCAAGCAGATATTGGATGGTGGGGAGCGCCGCGACGATGCGCTTGTCGCTGGTGATCGCACCGGTCTCTTTGTTCTGGGGGACGTTGAAGTCGCAGCGGAGCAGCACTTTCTTGCCCGCAACGTCAACATCATAAACGGTCTTCTTGTTGTAGTTCATGTTGATCCTCCTATTTTATAATTTTTCTTTCCTTTATTCACCGGCCATGCAGCCGGTGTCTTTCAGACCCGGAAAGCCCTGCTGGCGCAGCGCCTCATAGGCCAGAACAGCCACGGAATTGGAGAGGTTCAGGCTCCTCGCCTCGGCGATCATCGGGATGCGGATGCAGCGGTCGCGGTATTTTTCGCGCAGCCACACGGGCAGCCCCGCGGTCTCCTTGCCGAACATCAGCGTCACGTCGCCGCGGAAATCCGCCTCGTCATAGGAATGCGGCGCCTTGGTCGTGGCGAGGAAGAGATGCTCGTCGCCGTTGATGCGGAAATATTCGTCCAGGTTCTCGTAAACCCGGATATCGACAAGATACCAGTAATCCAGACCGCAGCGCTTGACCATTTTGTCGGAGATATCGAAGCCGAGCGGGCGGACCAGATGGAGCCTGGCGCCTGTCGCGGCGCAGGTGCGGGCGATCGCGCCGGTATTGTGCGGGATCTCCGGCTCGACCAGGACGATATCAAGCAAGGCGCAATCCCCTTTCCGCGAATCAAAAGTCACCAAAACAGCGGGAATCCAAGTTTCCGCAAAACATTTTAGCACATTTTTTCAAAAAATCATGCATGATTTTTTATTTTTTTGCGATTCTTGCAATTTGTACAAATTTGGGCTATAATCGTTTCCATAACATAACTTTTTATCGGCATTTTGCCCATTTTCCCTGATGATACGGAGACGGCATGGAATATATATGCACGGAGTGCCCCAGGAACTGCGGCGCACGTCGCGGCGATCATCTGCCGGGCGGCGTCTGCGCCAGCCCCGCCCTGCCGACGGTGGCGCGCGCCGCCCCTCATTTCGGCGAAGAACCCTGCATCAGCGGCACGCGCGGCTCCGGCGCGGTATTCTTCACCGGCTGCAGCCTGCGCTGCGTGTTCTGCCAGAACCGGGAGATCAGCCGCGGCCGCTGCGGCCAAACGCTGACGGTGCCGGAGCTGCGGGACTGCTTCCTGCGCCTGCGCGACCGGGGCGTGCACAACATCAACCTCGTCACCGGCAGCCATTTTGTGCGCCCCATCGCGGAGGCGCTGGACGGGCTCGATCTGGGCATCCCGGTCGTCTGGAACAGCAGCGGCTATGAAAAGCCGGAGACCCTGCGCCTGCTCGAGGGCCTGGTGCAGATCTATATGCCGGACATGAAATACTGGAAAAGCGCCCTCGCCAGGCGTTATTCCGCCGCGGAGGATTATCCCCGGCGCGCCGCGGAGGCCATCCGCGAGATGTACCGCCAGGTCGGCCCCTTTGTGATGGACGAGGAAGGGATCCTGCGCTCGGGTCTTCTGGTCCGGCATCTGATCCTGCCGGGCGAGGATCTCAACAGCATGGATGTGATCGACTTCGTCGCGGACGAATTCCCCGCGGGCAGCGTGCTCTTCTCGCTGATGAGTCAGTACACGCCGATGCCCGGGCTCGAACGATTTCCCGAGCTGCAGCGCCGCGTGGAGCCGGAGCTGAACGAGCGCCTGGTCGACTATATGCGCCGCCGCGGCATCGAAACCGGCTACTGGCAGGAGCCGGAGGCCGCCACCAAGGACATGATTCCCGCCTTTGACGGGACAGGATTAATAAAGGAGGAAAAACCATGACGTATCAGGAGATCCACAAGGCAGCGACGACCGAGGTCGGTCCTTTCTGCAAAAACTGCCCCGTGTGCAACGGCCGCGCCTGCGGCAACACGATGCCCGGCCCCGGCTGCAAGTACCCCGGCAACGTCGCCGCGCGCAACTTTGACAAATGGCAGGAGATCTGCGTGAACATGGACACGCTCAATCCGAACGTCGAGCCGGATGTCGGCTTTGCCTTCGGCGGCCGGAAGTTTTCCGCGCCGATCTTCGCCGCGCCCCTCGGCGCCATCGACATGCACTACGGTCCCAAGTACAAGGATCAGGAGTACAACAGCATCCTGATCAGATCCGCTTATGATTACGGCGTGGCCGCGCTGACCGGCGACGGCGTCAATCCCGAGATCATGAAGAGCGCCGTGCGCGACATGGCGGAAGTCGAGGGCGTCGGCATCCCGACCATCAAGCCCTGGAACAAGGAATTCGTGTTTGAAAAGCTCGACTTCGTCAAGGCGCACAAGATCTTCGCCGCCGCGATGGACGTCGACGGCGCGGGTCTCCCCTTCCTCAAGGCGATGAATCCGAACGCGGGCAGCAAGTCTGTGGAGGAAATGCGCGAGATCATCGACTACGCCGAGCGCCCCTTCATCATCAAGGGCATCATGACCGTCGCCGGCGCGAAGAAGGCCGTGGAGGCCGGCGCCGCCGGCATCGTCGTGTCCAACCACGGCGGCCGCGTGCAGGGCGGCTGCCCCGCCACCGCCGAGGTCCTCCCCGCCATCGCCGAGGCCGTCAAGGGCCGGACCACGATCTTCGTCGATGGCGGCATCCGCTCCGGCGTCGACGTGTTCCGCGCGATCGCGCTCGGCGCCGACGCCGTGCTGATCGGCCGCCCGATCCTGAACATGATCTACGGCAGCGCCGAAGAGGGCTTCAAGGTCTACCTCGACAAGATCGTCGGCGAGCTGAAGTCCACGATGCAGATGTGCGGCGCGGCAAGCCTGAAGGACATTACCCGAGACAAGGTATTCCTCGGCTGAAGCCATCCCATAACAAAAAACCGCTCCCCGATTCCGGGGAGCGGTTTTTTGTTATGTCAATAAAATTATGTTAACCTATCTGTGCGATGATCCGCTGCATCTCGTCCCATTTCCGTTCCATGTCGGCAGCGAGGGAAAACTGCGCGCGGGCGCGGGCAAGGTTCTGGCCGGGATACCTGATAGAAAAGTACGGATCGCCAAGCAGATGATCCGTCAGAAAGCGGATCCCGCACTCCAAAGTCATCGTCCAGGCGCCGAGCGGCAGCAGCTCGCGCTCACGGGCCGTCAGATGCGGAGCAGCCGACAGGAAGCCGCGGCAGAAAGCATCGAAATAATCGAGCCGCAGTCCGATCCCCGCCTCGTCCTCCGCGCCGGTCGAGGCGCCGGAGCGGATCATATCGCCGAAATCATAAGCCGAGAGGCCGGGCATGACCGTATCGAGATCGATGACGCACAGCGCCGCACGGCTCGCCGCATCCAGCAGGACGTTGGACATCTTCGTGTCGTTGTGCGTCACGCGCAGCGGCAGCTCTCCCATTTCGCGGCAGCGCTGGAGCACGGCGGCCCGCTCCTCTCTCTCCCTGACGAAGGCCAGCTCTGTGGATACGTCAGCAAGGCGGCCCTTCGGATCGGCTGCCGCCGCCTCGCGCAGCTGGCGGTATCGCTCGGGCGTGTCGTGAAAGCGCGGGATCGTCTCCCGCAGCGTGTCGACCGGGAAATCGCGCAGCGCGTATTGAAAGCGGCCATAGGCGCCGGCGCTCTGGAAGCAGTCCTCCGCGCTCTCCGGCTTGAGCAGGTTCATGCTGTCCCGCACATACTCGCACAGCCGCCAGGCGCTGCCCTCGTCGTCCTCATAATAGCCCCCGCCCTCGAGCGTGTCGAGAAAGGCGACCATCGGAAGCGCTTCCCCGCTGCCCGCCATCCAGTCGCGCAGCCGGCGCAGATTCTCCATGATCGCGTCCACGTCGCGGAACACATAGCGGTTGACGCGCTGCAGCACATAGCGGCGGCACGTGTCACAGCTCACGACATAGCTGCGGTTGATGTGCCCGGCGCTGATCGGCTCGACGGAAACCGGCTTTCCCTCGAGCGGGAAATGCCGCAGGATCTCCTCCATCACGCGTCCTTCTCCCTTCGGCGCAGCAGGAAGACCGGCACGAGGCAGAGCAGGAGGATCGCAGCCGCGGTCAGATAGATGCCCGGCGTGGGCACGGACTTGACCTGCCCGAGCTCGACGTAGGTGCTGTCGCTGCCGCGGATGACCGCCGCGCCGATATTCGGCCCGATCAGCATCGGCAGCAGCACCGCGAAGATCATGCGGATGCCCTGGAAATGGCCGACCTTGCCCTCCGGCGTCCAGTCGCGGATCAGCGCGGAGAGCGCGGCGGAGAGCATCATATGCCCGCTCATCATCACCGTGCCGGCGACCATCACGGCGCCGCTCCCGCGCACGAAGAACATGCCGATCAGGCCCGCAAACATCACCAGCGCCGCCGGCACGGCAAAGCGCAGCTTGCCCACGCGGTCGATGAAGCGTCCGGCGACCACGCTCGCGACGGAGGCGAGGATCAGCACGACGCCCAGCACAAGCGCGTAGTTGTCGATCTTCAGATACTTCTGGATGTAGATGATGATGTAGGGATAATAGACCTGCAGGGCGATCGAGAACAGCGCAAAGGCGCCGAGCGAGAGATAAAGCTCGGGATTGGCGCGCACGACCGAGGGGCGCAGACCGTAGAGCAGCTCCTGCACGCCGCCCCGGCGCGGGACGAGCGGGGGCGCGTCCTTCACGAGGAAGAGGCTCAGCAGGCCGACCGCGGTCACGGCAATGCCGAAAATGTTGAAGAACTCCCGCCATCTCCCCTGCTGGGTCAGACCGTCAAAGGCGGCAAAGATGACCAGCATCGACACCAGCGGCAGAATCTGCAGCACGCTCTCGACCTTGCCGCGGTTGTGTTCGTTCGTCACGTCCGTGACCCAGGCATTGAAGGCCGCGTCGTTGGCCGTGCTGCCGAAGAAGGTCATCACGCAGTCCAGGACGACGATGCAGACCGCGGCGGCCGCGACGGCGTTGGCCGCCGGGAACAGGCGCGCGGCGTTCTCCTTCGTCACATAGCCGAAGGCCGCCGTCGAAAAGCCCCAGAGGATATAACCGCAGGAGATAAAGATCTTCCGTTTGCCCACGCGGTCGGACAGCGCGCCCATCAGCAGCGTCGTCAGCGTGGCCGCCGCGGCGGACCAGCCGACCATGGCCGCGATATAACCCGGGTCCTGAGAGATCGTATTATACAGGTAGACGTTGAAATACATGTTTTCGATCGTCCAGGCGAACTGGCCGAACAGACCGATCAGGATCAGTCCGAGCCAGTTGCGGACGCCGAGCTTTTCGCTCATGGGAAGCCCTCCCTTTCTGCGCAGCTTATTTCAGGTTTTCATCCACGATGTTCAGCACGATCTGCGCCGCGGCTTCGAGACCTTCGGCGGTGGCGTGCTCATAGGGGCCGTGGCAGGCGTAGCCGCCGGTGCCGATATTCGGACAGGGCAGACCGCGGAACGAGAGCTGCGCGCCGTCGGTGCCGCCGCGGATCGGCGCAGCCTTGGGCTCGAGGCCGATGCGGCGGATCGCCGCCTCCGCCAGGCGCGTGATCTCCGGATGCTGCCGGACGATCTCGGCCATGTTGCGGTACTGATCGGTGAGCGTGAGCTTTGCCGTGCCGGCGCCGTACTTCTCGTTGATCAGCGCCTCGATGCGGCGCATCATGTCCTTGCGCGCGGCAAAGCGGGCCGCGTCATGGTCACGGATGATGTAGTGCAGCGTCGCCTTGTCCACGCCGCCGCTCATTTCGGTCAGATGGAAGAAGCCCTCATAGGCCTCGGTATGCGCCGGGGTGTCGCCCGCCGGAAGCATGGCGTTGACCTCCATCGCGACCAGGCTCGCGTTGATCATCTTGTTCTTCGCGCTGCCGGGATGGATGTTGAAGCCCTCGAAGTCCCACTTGGCCGCGGCGGCGTTGAAGGTCTCGTAGTTGATCTCCTCCAGCTCCCCGCCGTCCACCGTGTAGGCGAAGTCCGCGCCGAAGCGCTCCAGATCCAGCAGCGCCGCGCCGTGGCCGACCTCCTCGTCCGGCGTGAAGCAGACAGCGACGCGGCCGTGGGGCCTCTTTTCCCGGATCAGGGTCTCGCAGGCGGTCATGATCGCCGCGATGCCGGCCTTGTCGTCCGCGCCGAGGACGGTCGTGCCGTCGGTCGTGACGAGGGTCTTTCCCTTGAGCGAGGGCAGATGCGGGAAGGTCTCGGCCGTCAGCACGCGGCCGCTCGTGCCGAGCACGACCTCGCCGCCGTCGTAGTTCTCGATGATCTGCGGCTTCACATTCTCGCCGCTGAAGTCGGGGATCGTGTCCAGATGCGCAATAAAGCCGATGGCCGGCTTGTCCTCGCAGCCCTCCGTCGCAGGCAGCGCGCCGTAGACGTAGGCGTGCTCGTCGACGAAGACCTCCTGCAGGCCCAGCTCGCGCATTTCCTGTTCCAGCAGCCGGGACAGATCGAACTGCCTCTCGGTGGTCGGGGTCTGCTCCGTGTCCTCGGCGCTCGCCGTGTGGACTTTGACATACTTGATGAATCGCTCCAGTGCTGTCATGTTTTTTCTCCTTTATCGGTAAATTTCCGTGTATACGTACAAGCGTCCCTTGCGGGAATTTCCGCCGAAGCCGACGAGCTTGCCCTTGCCTGCGCCGCGCAGGGAGAGAACGTCGCCCTCGCGCACCGGACAGTCTGTTTTATTGGACAATTCATAATTTACACTGACCATGCCGAGCGCGATCTGCCGCGCCGCCTCGCTGCGCGAGAGGCGGAACATCCCGGCCAGCACCGCGTCGAGGCGCGGGCTCATCACGGTGAAGCTCCTCTCCTCCGTCTTCCGCTCCGGCGCGCGCAGCTCCTCAAAGGAGATCGCCTCCGCCGTGAGGCTGACACGCCCGGCCTTGTCGATGCCGAGCAGGTGCTTTTCCACGCTCGGCAGGCAGAAGACCGTCGCGCACTCGCCCTCGACCCAGATATCCCCCAGCCACTCGCGGCCGATGCCCATGCCGAGCAGCGCGCCGAGATAATCCCGGTGCCCGGGCGCGCCGAAGTGCGCCGTCAGCCGGATGACGCGGAGATGTTCGCCGGGATCGAAGTCCTCCGGCTCCATCCAGTCCGGCAGGAAGAAGGCGGCTTTTCGCTCGCAGTCCGGGTGTCCGCCGTGAAACAGCAGCTTCACGGCCTTGTTTTGAAAATCGCGCTCCGCCTGGTATTGCTCGGCGGGCGTCAGAAAATGGCTGCCCGTGACCGCGCCGCTGCGCTCGCAGCGCGCCGCCAGATCCTCCAGGCGCCGTGTCAGTTCATGCTTTTCCATTTTTCACATCTTTCAGCTTCGTCGTATGCGCGCCGAGATTCGTCCGGCGCAGCAGCTCCTCGATCTGCTGCAGCACCCAGGCGACCTCGCCTTCAAATTCCCCCGAGGATGTGCGCAGAACGCCGGAGCGCAGCGCGGACAGGCGGATCAGGCTGTCGCTGGTGACGACCCGCACCGCGTAGTTTTTGCCGATGTCGTTGGCCAGGCGCTCAATATAGGCGTCGGCCGTCTCGCCGTCGTCAGTGTAGACGACGCGGATGTTGTGCCAGTCTCTGTGCGCGCCGGGATGAGAGGGCCTGCGGTAGGCGTCGAAAACCAGCACCAGCTCGGCCTTCGTAAAGCCGCAGTAGTTGGACAGCGTGTCCATCAGCTTTTCGCGCGCCAGATCCAGGCGCTCCTTCGCCAGAGCCTTCAGCTCCGGCCAGGCGAAAATGACGTTGTAGCCGTCGACGATCAGATATTCTTTCTTCGCCTCAGCTTCGGCCATCTTCGGCGGCGCCGCGTTCCGGACCGCCGCCTGATACTGCGGGCGGCGGATCGGACCGAATTCCCGCTCCATGATCGCCTCGAGCTCGCGCTCGTCGATATCGAAGCTGCGCAGCCGGGGCGAGGACTGCGGCTTGTCCGCCTTCGGCTTCAGGCAGCTTTCCAAATGCATATACTCCGACACCTTGTCCCACTTGACGACGAAGCCCGCGCCGTGGGCGCAGAAGACCGAATCCGGGCTGTTGTCGAGGTCGCTCTCTGGCGCGTAGCCGAGCTCCCGGATCACCGCCTCGGCGTTTTTACAGGGGCGGCAGCCATCCGGCCGCAGGCTCAGACGGCCCTTGCCGCGCGTATAGGCGACGAGCTCCTCGCCGTAGCCGTTCATCGCAGAGACCGGCGCGCTGCCTTCGAGCCGCGTGCGGCCGCCGAGCTCCTCCGGGGAGCGGAAGTCCCCGCCCATCGCGCGCAGGTCGCTGATCGCGCGGCCGATCTGCTCGGTCGGGACCTCCAGACGGAAGGCGTACCAGGGCTCGAGCAGCACGCTTTCGGCCCGCATCAGGCCATGGCGCACGGCGCGGTAGGTCGCCTGCCGGAAGTCGCCGCCCTCGGTGTGCTTGAGGTGCGCGCGCCCGGCGGCGAGCGTGATCTTCATATCGGTGATCGGCGAGCCGGTCAGCACGCCGAGATGCTTCTTTTCGGCCAGATGCGTCAGGATAAGGCGCTGCCAGCTGCGGTCGAGCTCGTCCTCGCTGCAGGCCGTATCGAATACGAGGCCGTGGCCGCGCGGCAGCGGCTCCAGGATCAGGTGGACCTCGGCGTAGTGGCGCAGCGGCTCGTAGTGGCCGACGCCCTCCACCCGGTCCGCGATCGTCTCCCGATAGAGGATGCGCCCTGTATCGAGCGCGATATCGACGTCAAAGCGCTCCTTGACCAGGCGGATCAGCACCTCTGTCTGCACCCTGCCCATCAGCTGCACCTGGATCTCGCCGCCGCGCTCGTTCCAGACGACGTGCAGCTGCGGATCCTCCTCCTGCAGCTGCAGGAACTGCGGCAGCAGCAGACGCGGGTCCGTGCCCGGCGGCGGCAGGACGCGGTAGCTCAGCACCGGCTCCAGGACCGGCCTTTCGGCGTCCGGCTCCGCGCCCAGGCCCTGTCCCGGCCAGGTGCCGCTCAGGCCGAGCAGCGCGCAGCTCATGCCCGGGCCGACGGACTCGACCGCCTCGTATCTTATGCCGGAATAGAGGCGGATCTGGCTGATTTTTTCCTCCAGCTCCTCCCCTTTCTCGCTGCGGTAGCGGATCGCGTCGCGAACGCGCAGCTCGCCGCCGGTGACCTTGACGTAGCTCAGGCGCTTGCCCTGCGCGTCCCGGCCGATCTTGTAGACGGCGGCGCCCAGGGTCTCCCGCGCCCGCGTCTGGGGTGCCAGGCGGTCAAGCGCTTCCAGCAGCTCCGCAACGCCCACGTTTTTGAGACCGGAGCCGAAGAAGCAGGGAAACAGCGCCCGACGCGCGATCAGCTCCGAAAGCTCCGGGTCGGAAAAAGCGCCGACGGCAAGATAGCGCTCCATTGCGACCTCGTCGCAGAGGGCGATCCGCTCGTCCCGCTCCGCAGCCGGCAGATTAAAGTCCACGCAGCTCTCGCTCAGCGAGCGCTGCAGCTCCTCCGTCAGCGCCGCGCGGTCCGCGCCCGGCAGGTCCATTTTGGTGACGAACACGAAGCAGGGCACCCGGTAGCGCCGCAGCAGCTGCCAGAGCGTCTCGGTGTGCGCCTGCACGCCGTCCGTGCCGCTGATGACGAGCACCGCAGCGTCCAGCACCTGCAGCGTGCGCTCCGCCTCGGCGGCGAAATCGACGTGGCCGGGCGTGTCCAGCAGGAAAAGCCTGGTCCGCGGCAGCGCAAGGATCGCCTGCTTGGAGAAGATCGTGATGCCGCGCTCGCGCTCCAGCTCGTGGCTGTCGAGGAAGCTGTCCCGATGGTCGACGCGGCCCTGCTTTTTGATCGCGCCGGCCAGATAGAGCATCGACTCCGACAGCGTCGTTTTGCCCGCGTCCACATGGGCGAGGATGCCGAGCACCGTATTCCTTTGTCCGCCCGCTTCGCCCATCGAACCGCCCTTTCTCCTGTTTTTTCACATTATATCACGGCGGAAATCGCAAGTCGAGACCCTGAACTGAATTTGAAACGGTGTCTCTTTGTTTACATAATGTAGATTCTCTGTCATTTTCTACGAAATCCCGCATACTTTTTTGAAACTTTGACTACCCAAACTGTAAAGCATATGTTATAATACGATAGATAAGATGCGTGTATTATGCGCGAGCGAAACCTTCTCTTTCTGAAAGGAGAACAGCGATATGAAAAAGATTCTGGTGCTGGAGGACGAGGCCAATATCCGCAGCTTCGTGGTGATCAATCTCCGCCGCAGCGGCTTTGAGCCGATCGAAGCCGAAAACGGTATGATGGCGCTGGAAAAGCTGAAGGTCAATCCCGACATCTGCCTGGCGCTGCTGGACGTGATGCTGCCGGATATCGACGGCTTCGAGGTCTGCCGCCGCATCCGCGCCTCCGGCTCCAAGATGGGCATCATCATGCTCACCGCCAAGAGCCAGGAGATCGACAAGGTCACCGGCCTGATGACCGGCGCGGACGACTATGTGACCAAGCCCTTCTCCCCCGCGGAGCTGACCGCCCGCGTGGACGCGCTGATCCGCCGCCTCGGCGTCGACGACGACGAGAAGGCCTCCAGCGAGATCTGCAGCGGTCCCTTCCTGCTCAACACCCGCAACCGCACCCTGGAGAAGAACGGCCAGCGCCTGAAGCTGACGCAGATCGAGTATCTGCTGATGAAGCTCTTTATGGAGAACCCGGGCAAAGCCATGAGCCGCGAGGACATCCTCTCCGCGGTCTGGGGCGGCGACTTCAGCGGCGAGCTGAAGACCGTGGACGTCAACATCCGCCGTCTGCGCATCAAGATCGAAGCCGATCCGACTGAACCAGAATTCCTCACCACGGTCTGGGGCTACGGCTACAAGTGGGGCTACTGATCGCGTTCTCTTTTGATTTTCACGGTATTCAGGTGGTTTTTTGATGTTCAGAAAGCTGAAAGTACAGCTGCTGCTGTCCGCGTCGGCCGCTCTGCTGCTGCTGATCCTGGGGATCTATTGCATCGCCCGGGGCTGGCCGGTGCCTGGCGTGCTGATCATGCTGCTGCTCTGCGCCTATCTGGTGCTGCTCAACCTCTGGTTCTGGCGCTATGTCACAAACCCGATCCAGGCCATGACACAGACGGCCCGGCGCATCGCCGAGGGCAGCTACGGCACCAAGATCGAGCAGAGCGACGACAACGAGATCGGCGACCTCGCGCGCGAGATCAACGGCATGAGCGAAAAGGTCGCCGTGGCGGAAAAGGCGCGCACGGAGTTCATCTCTCAGGTCTCCCACGAGCTGCGCACGCCGCTGACGGCCATCGAGGGCTGGGCGGAGACCATCGCCTACGACCCGGCCGTGCAGGGCGATTCGCTGCGCGGCATCAACATCATTTCAAAGGAAGCCGAGCGCCTCACCGGCATGGTGACGGAAATGCTCGAATTTGCCCGTATTCAGGACGGGCGCTTTAATTTGCGCATCGAACTGATCGACATCGCCGCTGAGCTGGAGGACGCGCTCTTCACCTACGGCGAGCTGATGAAGCAGGCCGGCGTGGAGGTCGTCTACGAGCAGCCGGCCAACGAGATCCCGCTGATCCCCGGCGACCCGGAGCGGCTCAAGCAGGTCTTTCTCAACCTCCTTGACAACGCCGCCAAGCACGGCGGAGACGGGCAGAAGGTGGAGGTCAGCCTCGTGGAAGTCCCGCGCGGCGTGTGCATCCGCATCCGCGACCACGGCCGCGGCATCCCGGAGG
>CAMZIX010000030.1 GCA_947307375.1 uncultured Clostridia bacterium
CGGGAATGACCTTGCCCGCCTCGTCGAAGATCTGCGTCATGCCGACCTTCTTGCCAATGATGGCTTTCTTCATTGTATTTCCTCCTTCGGTTATTGGTTGCCTCGCTTGACCCGGCTCTCACCGTCCAGAGGCTGGCAACTTAACCCGTCCGCACTCGCAAGCTGCGGACTGCGGGTTATTTATTTGGTGTGTCTTACAGCTTGATCTCGATCTGAACGCCGGCCGGGACTTCGAGGTTGGACAGAGCCTCGACGGTCTTCTGGTTGGGGTTCATGATGTCGATCAGGCGCTTGTGGGTGCGGCGCTCGAACTGCTCACGGCTGTCCTTGTACTTGTGGACGGCGCGCAGGATGGTGACGATCTCGGTCTTGGTGGGCAGGGGGATGGGGCCGGAGACCTTGGCGTCCGTGCGCTTGGCGGCCTCGACGATGGTCTCGGCAGCCTTGTCGATGAGCTGGTGATCGTAGGCTTTCAGACGGATGCGGATCATGTTCTTGCTGTTTGCCATGGGTTTGTTTCTCCTTTTTCGATCGTTTTTCGGCGGCATTGGGGACCGCCTTTCTGTTCGATCGGATGAAGCCGAATTCCTGTACACACAACCGTGCGTATCAGACCATGTCCGAAAAACAAACCGGTTTGTGCAACCGGTTGTGACTCTCCGTCCATGCGATATACGCGCATACAGGATCGGTTTCAGCCGCCCGATTGTGTATCGGATATACCTCCGATACCGGACATGCTCCACGGAAGTTACCTCGCTTTCACGAGCAATCTCCCGCTTCTTCGCAGTTGCCGCGCATTTTGCGCGAGCTTGATTAGTATACCGTTCCCCTGCCCGCTTGTCAAGAGTTTTTTCGTTGAAAACAGAGAAAATTTTTTATGATTTTTGTGAAATCTGTCAAGGCGGGCTTTTCTCTCCCTTTTGCCTGTGTTATACTGAAAAAAACGAACCTGGGAGGCCTCCGCCATGGACGCAAAGTATTATCCCGCCATCCTGAAAAGAAAATCCTTCCATCTGTTCCGCAGCACCGGCGCGGGAACGATCGCGCCGGAGGAGCTTGCGGAGATCCGCTCCGCCTGGGAGGGCTTCGAGCGGCTGTACCCGGAGATCCGCACGGCGATCCGCATCGTCCCGGCCGGCCGGGTCCGCCGGCCCGACGCGGAATACTGCATCCTCATTTACAGTGAAAAGAAAGAGAACTGGCTGATGAACGCCGGCTACCTCGGCGAGCAGCTCGACCTCTGGCTGGTGTCCCGCTCCGTCGGGACGCTGTGGTTCGGCATCGGCAAGCCGGACGAGCCGCAGTACGACGGGCTGGACTATGTGATCATGATCGCCGTCCGGAAGATCGGCGACGAATCGCTCTTCCGCGGAGACATATCCAAGGCCAGGCGGAAGCCGCTGGACGAGATCTGGTCCGGCGACGCGCCGGAGCTGGCGGAGATCGCCCGCTACGCGCCGAGCGCCGTCAACTCGCAGCCCTGGTTCGTCAGAAGCGAGGGTGAAACGCTGACGGTGTTCCGGAAATACGGCAGACGCGGCATCATGCCCGAGGCGATGGCGCTCTATTTCAACCGGATCGATATCGGCATCTTCCTGTGCATCCTCGAGATCTGCCTGGCGGAGAAGGGCCTCGCCTTCACCCGCGCGCTCTTCCCGGATCCCGGGGATCCGAAGACCGAGCTGACCCGGACGGCGGTCTATACCCTCGGCGGAGGAGCCTGAGGCTGAACAAAAAACGGGGCGGATTCGTTCGCATGACGAATCCGCCCCGTTTTTTTCTTTGTTTTATTCCGCGCGGGATGCGCGGCGAACGCCGCTGCGCGCCGCGAGCATCAGCAGGCCCCAGACCGCGGCGGCGGCGATCAGGATAAAGGCCAGGTCGCGCAGGAGGAAGAAGCTGAGGGTTTGCGTACCCTTGATCAGCAGGTGGGCGATCGGGTACGAAAGCGCGGCGAAGAAGAGCGCTCTCAGATACTTGGCCGCTTTTTTCTTCCGGAAAGCCAGCCACAGCAGCCCGAGGACGGCGGCGGCCGCCGCAGCGAGCAGCAGATAATACGTCAGCGCCAGGCGCGGCAGGATCTGCACGCCGCCGTTCATCGGTTCGCCGTACAGGAGCTTTTGTTCTTTCCCGAAGCCGTAGATCACCCGGTCGGGCCGGACGTTTGTCTGGAAGCTGCCGCCTTCCGATCCGGAGGCGAAGCGGTCGTGCCAGCGGGTCGTCCAGCCCTGCAGCAGCAGCGTGGTCCCGCCGCCGTCGGGGTCCTCGCAGAGCTGTGAATCCATGCCGCTCACGCGGCCGTCGATCGAAAGCGTCAGCACGCCGTCCCCGGCGCTCTCGACGCGGACCAGATCCTTTTCCCAGGGCACGGCGACCTTGTCCGTGCTCCGCGCCAGCAGCGTGAACAGCGGCAGGAACACCAGCAGCGACGCCAGCAGTACCGCCGTCAGACGCTTGCGGCGGATCTCCTTCTTCACCGCGCGCAGGGCCTCCGCGCCGTCCGGCTCCGGCGTCTTCGGCTGCTTCATCTCTTCCCATATTTTCCGACAGTCGGGACAGCTCTCCAGATGCGCCCGGACCAGCTCCTTCGATTCTTCGCTTGCCAGCTCCTCCGCGCACAGCGGCAGCAGATCGCGGATCACGCCGCAGGAACTATTCATGTCGATCCCTCCGTTTTTGCCTGGATTTTTCCGCGGGCCCGGTGGTAGACCACGCAGGCCCAATTTTCCGTCTTGCCGAACAGCTCGCCGATGTCGCGAAAGCTGAGCTGGCCGAAGACCCGCAGGCTGAAGACCTCCTTGTAGGGCTCCGGCAGCTCGTGCAGCGCGCGCAGCAGGCGGCGGCTGTCGTCCCGGTCCAGCGCGAGCGCCTCCGGGCCGGCGGAATCATCCGCCCGCTCCGGCAGCTCGGAGAGCGGCTCGGGCCGTTTTCGGCGTTTTTCGGAGAGAAAGGCGTTTTTGGCGATGCCGCAGAGCCAGGTCTTCACGCCGCAGTCGCCGCGGAAGCCGTCGATGGCCTGCATGGCCTTGAAAAAGGTCTCCTGCGTCAGCTCCTCGGCGTCGTGCACGTTCCGCGTCAGCGCCAGCGCATAGCGGTACACCGGGTCGAAGTACTCCCGGTAGACCCGCTCGAAGTCCTTTTCATCCACCCTTCTCACCTCCTCTGCTTCTTGGACGCACGAAACGGGGAAATCTTACAACAAGAAATTCGGAATCCGGATAGATTCCGGATTCCGAATCAGAAATCGAACAGCGTGATCTGGCTGCTCTCCGGCAGCGCGCCGAGGGCGCCGAGGCGCTTGAGCGCGTCCAGGTGGGCCTGCGAGACCTTGGGGCAGGCCGCGCTCAGATCCTCCATCGAGATGAACCGGCGGCCGCCCTCACGGCAGCGGGCCAGATCCTGCGCCGCGGCCTCTCCGAGGCCGGAGACCGATACGAAGGGCGGGCGCAGCGCGTCCTCCCCCACCGGCAGGAACTTCACCGCGTCGGACTCATAGAGGTCGAGCGGCGCGAAGCGGAAGCCGCGCAGGTTGAACTCGTACACCGCCTCCAGCGTTACCAGCAGATCCTCCTCGTTGGCGCTCAGATCCGTGCGGCGCTTCATGTCGTTGATGCGCCGGCGCACCGCCTCGGTGCCGCCGCACATGCTTTCCGCGTCGAAGCCGCCCTTCTGGCTGCGCCGGTAGAAGTAGGCGCTGTAGAAGGCCAGGGGCCGGTGCACCTTGAACCAGGCGATGCGGAAGGCCATCATCACGTAGGCCACCGCGTGCGCCTTCGGGAACAGGTAGGCGATCTTGCGCGCCGATTCGATCCACCAGTCCGGCACGCCCATGTCGCGCATCTGCCGCTCGGCGTCGCCGGGGAAGGCGCCGCTCTTTTTGACCTTGCCCTTGCGCACGGCCTCCATCGTCTTGAAGGCCAGCGAGGGCTCCATGCCGCGGGCGATCAGCGTGAGCATGATGTCGTCGCGGCAGCTGATCGTCTCGTCAACGGTGGCGATCTCGCCCAGGATCAGATCCCGGATGTTGCCGGCCCAGACGTCGGTGCCGTGGGAATAGCCGGACAGACGCACGAGGGTGTCGAACTGCTTCGGCTTCGTATCGACCAGCATCTGCTTGGTGAAGCCCGTGCCGAACTCCGGGATGCCGATCGAGCCGGTCTGGCCGATGATCGGGTCGTCCTCCGGCAGACCGAGCGCGCCGGCGCCGGAGAAGATCGCCATGGTGTCCGGATCGTTGAGCGGGATCTCCTTGGCGTCCACGCCGGTCATGTCCTCCATCATGCGGATCATGGTCGGGTCGTCGTGGCCGAGCTCGTCGAGCTTGAGCAGGTTGTCCTCCATGCAGTGGTATTCAAAATGCGTCGTGATGATCTCGCTGTCGGGATCGTCCGCCGGGTGCTGCACCGGGCAGAAGTCGGTGACGTCCTTGTCCTGCGGGATGACGACCAGGCCGCCCGGGTGCTGGCCCGTGGTGCGCTTGATGCCCACGAGGCCGAGCGCGAGGCGGTTCTCCTCCGCCTTGGTGGCGACGATTCCGCGCTCCTCGAGGTACTTTTTCACATAGCCGTAGGCTGTTTTCTCGGCGAGCGTGCCGATGGTGCCGGCGCGGAAGACGTGATCCGAGCCGAAGAGCACCTCGGTGTACTTGTGGGCTTTCGCCTGGTATTCGCCGGAGAAATTCAGGTCGATATCGGGGGTCTTCTCGTTGCCGGGGAAGCCCAGGAAGGTCTCAAAGGGGATGTCGAAGCCGTCCTGCCGCATGCGCGTGCCGCAGACCGGGCAGTCCTTCGCCGGCATGTCCGCGCCGCAGCCGTAGCTGCCGTCGGTGATGAACTCCGCGTGGCAGCACTTCGGACAGACATAGTGCGGCGGCAGGGAGTTGACCTCCGTGATGCCGGACATGTAGGCCACGATCGACGAGCCGACGCTGCCGCGGCTGCCGACGAGGTAGCCGTTTTCCAGCGAGTTCTGCACCAGCTTCTGGGCGGACATGTAGATCACGTCGTAGTTGTGGTCGAGAATGGTCTTCAGCTCCGTATCCACGCGGCTCTTGACGATCTCCGGCGGGTCATCGCCGTAAATGCGGTGCATTTTGTCATACACAAGCTTGCGCAGATCCTCGGCCGAATGCTCGATCTTCGGCGGGAAGAGCTCCTTCGGCAGCAGCTCGATCTCCTCGATCTGATCGGCAATGGCGCGGGTGTTGGTGATGACGACCTCTTTGGCCGTCTCCTCGCCGAGATAGGCGAACTCCTGCAGCATCTCCTCGGTATTGCGGAAGTAGATGGGGCAGCTGCGGTCGGCGTCGGAGAATTTCTTGGCCGCCTGCAGGATCTTGCGCAGCTGCTCGTCCTCGGGATCGAGGAAGTGGACGTCGCTGGCGGCGATGACGGGCTTGCCGAGCCTGCGGCCCAGCTCAAGGATCGTGCGGTTGTAGTCCTGCAGCACGGTCTCGTCCTTGACGCGGCCGTTTTCGACCAGAAAGGCGTTGTTGCAGATCGGCTGGATCTCCAGATAGTCGTAGAAGGAGGCGATCTTCTCCAGCGTGCGCGGGTTTTCGCCGCGCATCACCGCGCCGTAGAGCTCGCCCATGCCGCAGGCCGAGCCGACCAGCAGGCCCTCGCGGTGCTGGAGCAGCAGGCTCTTTGGCACGTTCGGCGTGCGGTGGAAATACTTCAGATAGGACTGGGAGATCAGCTCATAGAGGTTCTTCAGGCCCTTGCGGTTTTTCACCAGCAGGATCATGTGGTGGGTCTTGGCCACGTCCGTGCGGCGCAGGCTGTGATAGACCGTCTCGATGTCGTCCAGGGTATGAGCGCCCTGCGCGGCCAGCATCGGCAGGAATTTGCCCATGATGCGCGCCACGACCATCGCGTCGTCCGAGGCGCGGTGGTGATTGAACTTCGGCAGCTCGAGGTGGTTGGAGACGATATCGAGCTTGAAGCGCTTCAGTTCCGGCAGCAGGGCCTGGCTGAGCGCCAGCGTGTCCAGAAAGACAGGGCTGAATTTGATGCGGTGGCGGTTCGCCGCGGCGCTCATGAAGCCCACGTCGAAGTGCGCGTTGTGCGCGATCAGCGGCCGGTCCCCGGCGAAGTCCAGGAAGCGGCGCAGCGCCTCGTCCTCGTCCGGCGCGTCCGCCACGTCGCTGTCGCGGATGCCGGTCAACTCGGTGATATTGGCCGGGATCGGCCGATGCGGGTTGACAAAGCTGTTGAATTCGCTCTTGATCTCGCCGCCGGAAAAGATCACCGCGCCGATCTCGGTCATGCGGTCGTCCCGGGCGTTGAGACCGGTGGTCTCGATGTCGAAGGCCACGAACTCGGTGTCCAGCGGCAGCTTCGACTTGCCCATGACGGCGCTGTTGCCGTCCATGTCGTTGAGGAAATAGGCCTCCAGGCCGTAGATGATCTTCACGCCGTACTTTTTGCCGGCCTTCCACATATCCGGGAAGGCCTGGGCCACGCCGTGGTCGGTCACGGCGACGGCGGGCATGCCCCAGGTTGCCGCGCGCTTGACCGCGGCGGCGGGGTCGGTCAGCGCGTCGAGCGCCGAGAAACGGGTGTGCAGGTGCAGCTCCACGCGCTTTTCGGGCGCGTTGTCCGGGCAGACGACGCTCTTGCCCTTGACGATATTGCGCGGATCGAGGACCATGTCGTCCTCGAACTTGTTGTAGGTGATCTCGCCCTGCACGGTCAGATGGTCGCCGGGGCTGATCTTGTCGACCACGCTGCGGTCCTCCTCCTGCCGGAGGAAGTGGGAGACGCGGACCGTGCTCGTGCGGTCGGTGAGGTCAAAGGCCAGCACCGCGCCGCCTTTTTTGGTCGTGCGGCTGTTGACGCAGACCACGTCGCCCTCGACGGTCACACGGCCGGATTCGAGGTTCAGCGTATTCATCTTCACCGGGCTCTGCTTGATCGCACGTCCGAAGAGCACCGTGCCCTTCGGCGCGGCGGCCGCCGGGGCGGCGGACGCGAAGGGCTGCAGGCTCGCCCGCGGCTGCGGATAATCCGCGATCAGGCTCACGCTCTCGAGCGCATAATCGCCCCGCAGGCAGGCGCAGAGCGCCTCCTCCTCCGCCGGGGAGGGCATGGCGGGAAACCAGGCGCTGACCGTGAGGCTGCGCTCGGCCGGATTGACGCGCACGTCGGTGATATAGGCCTTGTCCAGTCCCCCGCAGCTGTCCCGCCGTGCGGCGCAGCCGGGAAAGACCGTCAGAAACGGGGTATGTTCGGTCATAGACTCGTGTCCTTTTATGTTTCTTCTTTGATCAGCGCAAGCAGCCTGTCGCAGAGCTCCTCGCAGGGATAGGTGCCGAGGACCTGTCCTTTTTTGAACAGCAGTCCCTTGCCCTTGCCGCCGGCCACGCCGTAGTCGGCCTCGCGCGCCTCGCCGGGGCCGTTGACCACGCAGCCCATCACGGCCACCGTGATGTCGCGGTCGATCCCCTGCAGCCGGCGCTCGACCTCGTTGGCGAGCCCGATCAGGTCGATCTCCGTGCGCCCGCAGGTCGGGCAGGAGACGAATTTCACGCCGCCGCGGCGCAGGCCGGCCGCCTTCAGGATGGCGATGCCGGTCTTGACCTCCTCGACGGGGTCGGCGGTCAGGCTGACGCGCAGCGTGTCGCCGATGCCCTCGCTCAGCAAAGTCCCGATGCCGACGGCAGACTGGATCGTGCCGTTCCAGGCGGTGCCGGTCTCGGTCACGCCGAGGTGCAGCGGATAGGGAAAGCGCTCCGCCGCGAGGCGGTAGGCCGCGATCGTCAGCGGCACCTGCGAGCACTTGAGCGAGAGGCAGATGTCGTCGAAATCGTAGCGATTCAGGAGCTCGACATGCCCCTCGGCGCTCTCGACCAGAGCCTCGGCGCAGGGATGACCGTACTTTTCCAGCAGCTTCTTTTCCAGGCTGCCGGCATTCACGCCGATGCGGATCGGGATGCCGCGCTGCCTGCAGGCCTCGGCCACAGCTTTCACGTTCTCGGGGGAGCCGATGTTGCCGGGGTTGATGCGGATCTTGTCGATCCCCCGCTCGGCGGCGATCAGCGCGAGGCGGTAGTCAAAGTGGATGTCCGCCACCAGCGGGACCTTCACCTGCGCCTTGATGGCGTCGATGGCCCGGGCGCTCTTCTCATCCGGCACAGCCAGACGCACGATCTCGGCGCCGGCCGCCTCCATCGCGCGGATCTGCGCGACGGTGGCTTCCACGTCCCAGGTCTTGGTATTGCACATGGTCTGCACGCTCACCGGGGCGCCGCCGCCCACGGCAAGGCCGCCGACCATGATCTGTTTTGTCTCGTTTCGTTTCATCCCGTCACCAGCCGTATCACGTCATGCAGCAGAACATAGGCCATCAGCGCCAGCAGCAGCACCATGCCCGCCGTGTGGATATATCCCTCGTATTTGGGGTTGATCTTCTTGTGGGTGAGGCCCTCGACGACTGCCGTCACCAGCAGCAGGAACACACGCCCGCCGTCGAGCGCGGGGATCGGCAGCATGTTCATCACGGCAAGGTTCACCGCGATGAAGGCGCCGAAGGAGAAAATCATCCACAGCGCGTCCGCCGTCGTCTCCTGTTCGGCCCCGGTCGTGGCCATCATGTCCACGATGCCGACGGGCCCCGCCAGATCGTTGACGCCGACCTGCCCGTGCACCAGCATGCGCAGGCTCTCCCAGACGAGGCTCACGTAGTCCTTCGTCGTATCCCAGGCCGCACGCAGGTTCTGCCCGAAGCTGGCCTTTTCATAGCTGCCGAAGAGGAAGCCGAAATAGCGGCCCTGCGGATAGTCCTGTTTCTCCAGACGGAACTTCTCCAGCCGGATCGTCTGATCGCCGCGCCGCAGCTCGAGGTCGTAGTCGCCCTCGGCCGTCAGATAGCGGTTGACGTCGCTCTGCAGGACGACGCGGCGGCCGTTGATGCGCACAAAGCGGTCGCCGACCTGCAGCGCTTCCGCGCTCTCATAGGGACAGCCGTCCATAAAGGCCGTGACCGTCGGGCTCGGCACATAGCCGGAGCTCAGCTGCAGGATCAGCACGATCAGAAAGCCCAGCAGGAAGTTGTTGAAGGAGCCGGCGACCAGGATCAGCAGCCGTTTCCACACGCTCTGGTTGCCGAAGGCGCGGGGATCGTCGGATTCCCCGTCCTCTCCGGTCATCGCGCAGTAGCCCCCGAAGGGGACGGCACGCAGCGAATACCGGGTCTCGCCCTTCTGCTTCTTCCAGAGCGCCGGGCCCATGCCGATCGCGAACTCCTCCACCCGCACGCCGCAGAGCTTCGCGGCTGTGAAGTGTCCCAGCTCGTGGATGGCCACCAGCAGTCCGAAAATGAAAATGGCGAGGATCACATAGAGAACAGTCATGCGGTGAAGTGCTCCTTTACATAGGCCCTGGCCGCCTCGTCGCAGGCCAGGATGGTGTCCAGATCCGCATCCTGCACCGCGCCGATCGCGGCGACGGCGCCGGCCGCGGCGTCATAAATGCGGTTATAGCCCAGCCGGTGCTGCAGGAACAGGTGGACCGCCGTCTCGTTGGCCGCGCTCATCACACAGGGCGCGGTGCCGCCGGTTTCGGCGCAGTCCATCGCCAGGCGCAGGCAGGGCATGTTCTCGAGATCCGGCTCCTCAAAGCTCAGATCCCGCAGCTTCCAGAAGTCCAGACGCTCGAACATCGAAGGACAGCGCTGCGGATAAGTCAGCGCCAGCTGGATCGGCAGGCCCATGTCGGGCACGCCGAGCTGCGCGATCACCGTTCCGTCGACCAGCTCTACCATAGAGTGTATGACGCTCTGGGGGTGGATGACCACCTGAATGTCCTCCGGACGCACGGCAAAGAGGTGCATCGCCTCGATGAATTCCAGTCCCTTGTTCATCAGGGTGGAGCTGTCCACCGAGATCTTCGCGCCCATGCTCCAGTTCGGATGCCGCACCGCCTGCTCGGGTGTGACATCCTCCAGCTCCGCGCGCTTTCTGCCGCGGAAGGGGCCGCCGGAGCCGGTGAGCAGGATCTTGCTCAGTTCGCCCTCTCCCCTGCCCATCAGGCACTGGAAAATGGCCGAATGCTCGGAGTCGACGGGAACGATCTCCGCCCCGGTCTCCTTTGCGCGGCGCATGACCAGATCGCCCGCGCAGACCAGGGTCTCCTTGTTTGCCAGCGCGATGCGCTTTTTCGCGTCGATCGCGGCCAGCGTCGGCTTCAGACCGACCGAGCCGGACACCGCCGTCACCACGCAGTCGCTCTCCGCGAGCGTGGCGGCCTCGATCAGGCCCTCCATGCCGGAGGCGACGCGGATCGGCGTGTCGGCCACGGCGATTTTGAAATCGCGGGCGGCCCGCTCGTCATAGACCGCGACGAATTGGGGCATAAAGCGCCGCGCCTGCTCCTCGAGCAGGTCGATCTTGCGCCCCGCCGTCAGCGCGGCGACCGGCAGGCCGAGATGCTCGGCCGCGGCCAGGGTCTGCCGGCCGATGGAGCCGGTGCTGCCCAGTACGGAAATGGCTTGGACCATCATAATACTCCTTCCACTATGGCTCCCTTTCACGAAAGGGAGCTGTCGGCGAAGCCGACGGAGGGTTTTCCCGCTGGATCATTCAAAAAGGAAACCCTCCGTCATCCGCCTTGCGAACCGGCGGATGACGCCTCCCTTCCGCGGAAGGGAGGCTTTTATGCGCGCAGGGTTTTCAGATATGCCTTCTGCGCATCGGAAAGGCGATAGCTTTCGATCGCCTTTTGGATCGTCTTGTTGTGCGTCCAGGGCTCCAGCCGCCGCTGCTCCAGAACGGGCAGCGCCGCCTCGTACCGCTTGGCCAGCGCCGTGGCGAAATACCAGGCCTGCATCATGCGCACATAATAATCCTCCGCGCGCGTCCGCACCGCCCAGTCCAGGTATTCCGGCACAAACTCCTCGTCCAGAAAATGCGTCATCAGCATTTCCAGCCCGAAGCGGCGGGTGTAGACCCCGTCGTCGTCCAGCCAGCGCCGGATCTCGCCGATCAGCTCCGCCCTGCGGCGGGCAAAGCATTTCGGGCGCAGCGCGTCGCAGACGGCCCAATTGTCCACGAAGGGCAGAAAGCGCTCCAGCGCCGCGAGGCAGCCCTCGAAATCCCGGATCTCGTTCAGCAGCAGGGCGTGCAGCTGGTTTTCGTCGAGGCTCTGATGCGGCAGCTCGTTCAGAAAACGGGCGGCCTCTTCGCTGCCGCGCAGCGAAGACGCAAGCTTTCGCAGCGCCGGCATCCGCGCGCCGCGGACGCTCTCCGGAGGAATGTTCGGAACGAGCCGCGCCAGAAAGGCCGCGTTCTTTTCATCCCGCAGCGCGTACAGTTCCTCCCGGATGCTCACGGGTTTTTCACCTTGCCGAAGCGGCGGTCGCGGCTCCGGAAGGCCGCGATGGCCTTGTCCAGCTCCGCCTCGTCAAAGTCCGGCCAGAGCACGTCGGTGAAATAGAACTCCGCATAAGCGCACTGCCAGAGCAGGAAGTTCGAGATCCGCTGCTCGCCGCCCGGGCGGATCAGCAGATCGGGATCGGGGATCCCGGCGGAGTCGAGATAGCTCGAAAAGCTCTCTTCCGTCAGCTCTTCTGCCACGCCCGCCTTGTAATCCTCCGCATAGCGGCGCGCGGCCCGGAGGATTTCGTCCCGGCCGCCGTAGTTGAGGCAGATGTTGGCCTGAAAGCCCTGATAGCGCTGCGAGATCTCGTCGGTCTTCGCCACCAGCGCCTGCAGCTCCGGGCTGAGGGCCTGGACGTCGCCGAAAACCTTCATGCGGATCTGATCCCGCTCCATCGTGTCGATCGCCTCGTGCAGATAGCGGCCGAGCAGCTTCATGATCGTGCCGACCTCATCCTCCGGGCGGCGCCAGTTTTCGGTGGAAAAGGCGTAGACCGTCAGATATTCGACGCCGCGGTTTTTGCAGGCCGTGGCGATCCTGCGGAAGGTCTCCGCGCCGACGGCGTGCCCCGCCGTGCGCGGCAGACCGCGTTTTTTGGCCCAGCGGCCGTTGCCGTCCAGGATGATGGCAATATGACGGGGAAGGGGTGCAGCCCCCTCCCCCGCGGTTTTTTTCTTTTCGCTTCCGGCCATCAGATCTCGGTCAGCTCTTTCTCTTTCTTCTCGGTGATCTTGTCGATCTCCTTGATGAAATCGTCGGTCAGCTTCTGGACGTCCTTCTCGGCGATCTTGTAATCGTCCTCGGTCATCTCGGAGGCCTTCTGCTGCTTCTTGAACTTTTCGATGGCGT
>CAMZIX010000031.1 GCA_947307375.1 uncultured Clostridia bacterium
TCGGCTGCACCAACTACACCATCGGCTTTGACACCGCCTGCAACACCGCCATCGAATGCATCGACAAGCTGCGCGACACCATGCAGTCCCACGAGCGCTGCTCCGTGGTCGAGGTCATGGGCCGCAATGCGGGCTTCCTCGCGCTGTACGTCGGCATCGCCGTCGGCGCCACCGCCGTGCTCGTGCCCGAGCGCGAACTGGACTTCCAGCGCGACGTGGTCGAGCGCATCCGGGAGTCCCGTCTGGTCGGCAACACGCACTTCATGATCGTCGTCGCCGAAGGCGTGGGCAGCGCCGTGGACATCGGCCATAAGATCCACGAGGCGCTCGGCATGGATCCGCGCGTCACCGTTCTCGGCCACATCCAGCGCGGCGGCTCGCCCAACGGGCGCGACCGCGAGACCGCGACCCGCATGGGCTACTACGCCGTCAAAGCCTTCGCCGAGGGACGCGGCAACTGCATCATCGGCACGCAGGAGGGCGACCTGGTCGAGCTGCCCATCGAAGAGGCGCTTGCCATGAAGAAGCATCTGCAGATGTACCGCTATGAGATCATGGAGGCCATGCAGTACGGCAGCAGCGTCAAACATATGCACATCTGAGCTTCGAATAAAACAGAAAGGCTGCACGCCTCACGGGGCGTGCAGCCGTTTCGTCAAAGGAAGGGAAACATGCGGAAGAAAACGATCCTCGGGCCCTGCACGCGCGTCTGCGCCTGCGGGACGCTGACCGGAAACGAACGGGAGGACTGCCTGGAGTTTCTGGGCGTCCCCTTTGCGCGTGCCGGGCGCTTTGAATACGCCGTCATGGCGGAGCGCTGGGAGGGCGTGCTCGACGCGACGCGTCCCGGACCGGGCTGTCCCCAGAACCGCGCCGTGCACGAGCATCTGGAGCACCCGACCCGGCTGTTTTATAAAAAGGAATACCGGGAGGGCAGCGAGTTCCGATACAGCGAGGACTGCCTCAATCTCAACATTTTCACGCCGAAAAACGCGGAGGGCTGCCCCGTGCTGCTCTTTTTCTACGGCGGCGGCTTTGATTCCGGCCTCAATGCCGAGGATCCCTTCGACGGCGCGGCCTTCGCGCGGCACGGGATCGTGTCGGTCTTCGCCAACTACCGCGTGGGGCCGCTGGGCTATCTGACGCACAGGGACATCCGGGCCGCCTGCGGCCGGGACGGCAATTTCGGCCTGGACGATCAGCTGACGGCGATCCGCTGGGTGCGCGCGCATATCGCCGACTTCGGCGGTGATCCGGACGCTCTCACGCTGCTCGGGCAGAGCGCCGGGGCGATCTCGGTCCAGTATCTGTGCCTGAATCCGGCCCATCAGGGGCTGTTCCGCCGGGCGGCGATGATGTCCGGCGCGGGGCTCTTCCCCCGCTTTGCCCTGCCGCGCCGGGCGGAGGACACGCATGCCTACTGGGAAGAGTACATCGAGGCCGCGGGCTGCCGGAGCTTTGAGGAGCTGAAAGCAGCCCCGCTCGACACGATCTTCGACGCGGTGGAGACGATGCATGAAAGGCGCAGGGACGGCGTCTACCATACGATGCCAGTCGTCGACGGGCTGCTGCTCCCCGCGCCGGTGGACGAGCTGTACCGCCGTCCCCTGCCGCTGGATTATCTGGTCGGCTTTACGAACGCCGATCTGTACGCGCCCGTCATGGCCGCGATCGGCAGCCGCTTCGCGCGCGAGACCGACGCCTATGTCTATTACTTCGACCTCGACGCGCCCGGCGACGACAACGCCGCCTTCCATTCGAGCGACCTGCGCTATGTGTTCGGTACGCTCGACGGCAGCTGGCGGCCCTATGGCGCGCGCGATCACGAGGCCTCCGCGCAGCTGTCGGCGTATCTGGCCAACTTCGCCCGCAGCGGCGATCCGAACGGCCCCGGCCTGCCGCGCTGGAAGCCATGCGCCGGGCCTCTCGGCCGTGTGCTGCGCATCGCGCCGCGCGGGACGGCGATGGGCTGCGTGAACTACGGGAAGCTCGCCTGGCACATGCTGACGAAAGGAGAGCCGAAGGCATGAAATTCGACCACCGCTTCGTTTTGCAGGAGGCGGCGCCCTCCCGGCGGGTCTATGCCGCGGACGGCGTGACCGTCCGCCTGGACTTCCTGGAGCACATGCTGCGCGTGGCCGTGCTGCGCGACGAGATCCCCCTGCTGCCGACATGGAGCGTGTGCCCCGGCGGCGGCGAGGTCCCGCTCGAGGGGCGGGACAAGCTGTCGTCGGAGGGTTTTCCATGCCTCGCGCCCCACGTGCGCGAGGATGAGAACGGCCTGTCTTTTTCGATCGACGACGTGGATTTTTCCGTCGAGCTGCGGAACTTCCGCATCACGGCGAAAACGGAGCGCGGCCTGCTGTATCAGGACCGCAGCGGCCTGGCCTACAATTTCGGCGGCGAGCTGGGCGACGGCGCCGTGCACTTCACCCGCCGCGAGCCCGGGCAGCGCATCTACGGGCTGGGCGACAAATGCGGCCCGGTGAATAAGGCCGGGCGCAGCTTCGCCCTCGGCGCCGGCGACGCGATGGGCTTTCGCGCCGCCTCCTCCGACCCGCTGTACAAGCAGCTGCCCTTCTACATCTGCGAGCACGAGGACGGCTCCTACGGCCTGTACTACGACAGCTATGCCAACGGCCGCGTGAACTTCGGCGAGGAGCACGACAATTACTTCGAGCCCTTCAACTCGATCCGCCTGGAGGAGGAGAACCTGGTCTTTTATCTGATCCTCGGCACGCCGATGGAGATCGTCCGGCGCTTTTCCGCCCTCTGCGGCGGCGCGGCGCCCGTGCCGGCATGGGCCTTTCACTACTGCGGCAGCACGATGGCCTATACCGACGCGCCGGACGCCGACCGGCAGCTGCGCGGCTTTGTGACGCGCTGCGAGGCTGAGGGCATCCGCGCCCGGGGCTTCTATCTCTCCAGCGGCTATACCCAGATCGGCGAGCAGCGCTGCGTGTTCCACTGGAACGAGGAGAAGATCCCCTCGCCGGAGGGCCTGGCCGCGTACTTCCGCGAGCACGGCATGGCGCTGATCCCGAACGTCAAGCCCGCCTTCCTGACCGGGCACCCGATGTACGACGCGCTCGCGGCGCAGGGTTATTTCCTGCACTATGCCGACGGCTCCCCCGCCCGTTTCCCCTTCTGGGGCGGCATGGCGAGCTATCTGGACTTCACGAATCCCGGCGCTTACGCCTTCTGGAAACGCTGTGTGCGGGAGCGGCTCGTCGACCGCGGCTATACCGACATCTGGAACGACAACAACGAATATGACGTGTGGGACGGCGAGGTGCTGGCGCACGGCTTCGGGCGCGAGCTCCCGGCCCGGCGCATCCGGCCGCTGTTTTCCTATCTGATGGCCCGCGCGAGCCGCGAGGCCTGCGTCGAGGCGGGATGCCCCGAGCCCTTCAACGTCTCCCGCTGCGCGATCGCCGGGACGCAGCGCGTTGCGAGCACCTGGACCGGCGACAACCTGACGGATTTCGCCGAGCTGCGCTGGAACCATGATCAGGCCATGACGATGGCGCTGTCCGGGTTCCAGTTCTTCGGCGCGGACATCGGCGGCTTCGCCGGGCCGCAGCCGGAGGAGGAACTCTTCCTGCGCTGGCTGCAGTACGGCCTGTTCACGCCGCGCTTCGTGCTGCATTCCTGGAAGCCCGGAGCCGAACCCACGATGCCCTGGCTCTATCCGGCGCGCATGGCTGCGGTGCGGCGGCTTTTTGCGCTGCGCGAGCAGATTGCTCCCTATCTGTACGCCGAGCATCAGCGCTGTCTGCGCACCCACGAGCCGCTGATCGCCCCGGTCTTTCTCCGCCAGCCCGGCTACGATCCGGAGAGCGACTGCTTCTTCTGCGGGGAAAAGATCCTCGCCTGCCCGGTCTTCGACAAGGGCGCACGCTCGGTCAGCGTGCTGCTGCCGGACAGCGAAACGGGCTGGCAGCTGCGCGGCGCGGGCGAAGGATTCCCGGCCGGCAGCCGCGTCACGATCCCCTGTCTGCCGGAGGACGAGCCGGTCTGGTTCTCCCGCGCGGGCGACAGCCCCTGGTAAAAGAAAAAAGCCTTCCCTGAAGGATCAGGGAAGGCTTTTTGATTGTGCTTATTGTTTGGTTTTGGCCCGGAAATCCGGCTCCGTGCCCTTGAGGAGGCGCTTGATGTTCTCGCGGTGCTGGAACATGACGATGCACATTGCGAGGATCGACAGCAGCAGCCGCGGCGTGCTCACATGCACCAGCAGCGCAGCGACCGTGATCGCCAGCGCGCCGCAGATCGAGCCGAGCGAGACCTTTCTGCTCAGCAGGGCGAAGACGATGAAGGCGCCGAAGACCGCACAGCCGACGCGCCAGTCCACCATCAGCGAGATGATCCCGCCGACCGCCACGCCCTTGCCGCCGCGGAAATCGTGCATAAAGGGGAAGCAGTGGCCCAGCAGCACGGACAGGCCGCCGGTCATCAGGCCCCAGTCGCCCAGGCGCCCGGGCTCGTGCAGGCCGCCGCCCAGCATCAGATAGCCGATCAGCATCGCCAGCGCCGCCTTGATCATGTCGCCCGCCAGCGTCGCCACGCCGGGGCCCCAGCCGAAGGTGCGCGCCATGTTGGTCGCGCCGGCATTGCCGCTGCCGGAGCTGCGGATATCCTTGCCCAGCATGCGGGACAGCCAGATGGAAAAATTAATGGAGCCCAGCAGATAGCCCGCCAGCGCCACCAGGATCAGTTTGATTGCGGTCATAGTCTCGCCTCACAGCGTTTTCTCGGGAAGTATTATACATGAGCGCTCCGGGGTTTTCAACGCCCCGGGGCGATTGTTAAAATCTTATTTATAAAGTGAGGGGAAGACCGTCCAGGGCCATTGGGCGGGCGGCAGCGCGGAAAAGCGCAGCGCTTCGCCGCTCGACGGATGCCGGAAGGCCAGGCTCTGCGACCAAAGGGCGATCGGGCACTCGTCCGGCAGGAGGCTGTATTTGCGGTCGCCGACGAGCGGCCAGCCGCGGGAGGAAAACTGACAGCGGATCTGGTGCGTGCGCCCGGTGAGCAGCTCGATGCGCACGAGGCTCAGGCCCGCGGCGCGCTGCAGAGTCTCGCAGCGCAGCACAGCCTCCTGCACGCCCTTGGCGCGCTCGGACACGACGTAGGTCTTGCGCTCGGCCTTATCGCGCAGCAGCAGGTCGCGCAGCTCGCCGCGCTCCGGCGTCTCGCCGTGCACGACGGCGAGATAGCGCTTGTCAAAGTCTCCGTCCCGGATCTGGCGGCTCAGGGCGGAGGCCGTCTCCGCCGAACGCGCGAGCAGTATCAGCCCGCCGACCACCCGGTCCAGCCGGTGCACCGTGCGGATCTCTTCGGTCTGCAGCTGCTCCCGGAGCAGCTCCGGTACGCCGCCCGGCTCGTCCGTGGACAGCAGGCCAGCCGGCTTGAGGCAGACGACGATCGCCTCATCCTGATAGATGATCTCCATGAAAAGCCTCTCTTTCTCCGATGATTTATCTTAGCATAGAATTTGCCTTCCGCTCAAGCGTTTTTATATGAAAACGGTAGTCAAGGCCGCGGTTTTGTGTTATTCTTGCCTCAGGTGATTGCTATGCAGACGACCCAGGCCTGTCCGCACGCGAAGCTCTGCGGCGGCTGTCAATATCAGGGGATGCCCTATGACGAGCAGCTCCGGCTCAAGCAGGAGCGGGCGGAGGCGCTGTTCGGCGCCTTTGCGCCCGTCTCCCCGATCCTCGGTGCAGACGAGCCCTGCCATTATCGAAACAAAGTGCACGCCGCTTTCGGCTATGATAAGCAGCGCCGCGTGGTCTCCGGCGTCTATCAGCCGGGAAGCCACGTGATCGTCCCGGTGGAAGACTGCCTCATCGAGGACGAGACCGCCGACCGCATCGTCTGTGCAATCCGCGCGCTGCTGCCGAAGCTGAAACTCTCGGTCTATGACGAGCGCCGCGGAGGCGGCTGGCTGCGGCATGTGCTGGTGCGCCGCGGCATGGTCACAGGCGAGATCATGGTGGTGCTGGTGGCGACTTCGCCGGTGTTCAAAAATCAAAAAGCCTTTCTTTCGGAACTGCTGGGCTGCTTTCCGGAAATCCGCACGGTGGTGCTGAACGTCAACGACCGCTTCGGCCCCGTGGTGCTCGGCCAGAAAAACAAGGTGCTCTATGGCGACGGGTATATTGAGGACGTCCTCTGCGGGCTGCGCTTTCGCATCTCTCCCTCCGCGTTTTACCAAATCAACAGTGCCCAGTGCGAAAAGCTCTATGCAAAGGCCATCGAATTCGCCGGTCTGACCGGTGAGGAAACGGTGCTGGACGCCTATTGCGGCGTCGGCACGATCGGGCTCTGTGCCGCGGCGCAGGCCAAACAGGTCGTCGGTGTGGAGCTCAACCGCGAGGCCGTGCGGGACGCCATCGCCAACGCGCGTCTCAACGGGATCCGGAACGCATGGTTTTCCGCCGGGGACGCCGGAACGTATATGGAAGGCATGCTGCGCGAAGGGCAGCGGCCGGACGTGGTGCTGATGGATCCGCCGCGCGCCGGCAGCGACCGCCGTTTCCTCGACGCGCTCCTTCGCTGCGCACCGCCGCGCGTGGTCTACGTCTCCTGCGGACCGGAGACCCTGCGCCGCGATCTGGAGATCCTGACCCGCGGCGGCTACCGCGTCGAGGCCATCCAGCCTGTGGACATGTTCCCGTTTACGGAGCATGTGGAAACTGTATGCTGCTTGTACCACCAAAAGAAAGACTTCATTTCCGTACCGTATGAACCGAAAGATGCGAGCTATCTAAAACAGCGCTAAAAACAAAAGAATAGGAGAGCAGCCATGAAAAGACTAAGTATTGAAGCAGAACAAATAATGAAAGAACGTTTTGGAAAAGACAGCGTGATCGCTTTAGCAACAGAAGAAAATGGAATCCCATATGTCCGTTATGTGAATGCATATTATGAGGATGAATGCTTTTATGTTATTACCTACGCACTTTCGAACAAAATGCAGCAAATTCGCAATAACCCTGTTGTAGCAGTTACTGGAGAATGGTTTACTGCACATGGAAAAGGAATAAATCTGGGTTATTTTGAAAAACCAGAGAATAAGCATATAGCGGCAAAGCTAAGAGATGTTTTTGCGGAATGGATCGACAATGGACATAATGATTTTTCCGATGAAAACACGATCATCCTGTGTATCAGATTGACAGATGGATTATTGCTCTCGCATGGTACAAGGTACGTATTTTAGTTGCTGCCTTCGAATATGTTGACCTGTTTCTTCGGTTGTAGTCAGTTGAGACGGTGTGCTGCTTGTCCTGACGCTCTGATGTCAATCTAAACAGTGAGGAGGCGGTTTCGTGTTGATGCCGCAAACGGAGAAGCTGATCAACGAATTTACCGAACGATCCAAGGAGATCCTGCAGGACAATCTGACGGGGGTCTACCTGCACGGCTCTTCGGTCATGGGCTGCTTCAACCCCGATAAGAGCGATATCGACCTGATCGTCGTTGTTGACCGCCCATTGTCCGATCCCGTCAAAAGAGCGTTTTTGGACATGACCGCTGCGTATAACGAGCTGGGGCCTGCGAAAGGGATCGAAATGAGCATCGTCCGCAGAGAGGTGTGCGATCCCTTCGTTTATCCCACGCCGTACGAGCTGCATTTCTCGGCAGGGCATCTGGATTGGTATCAAGAAGATCCCGACGACTATATCCGTGAGATGAAGGGCACGGACAAAGACCTCGCGGCTCATTTTACGATCCTGTACCACAGAGGCAGATGCCTGTACGGCCCGCCCGTCAGAGAAGTATTTGCGGAGGTCCCGAGCCGTGATTATATGGATTCCATATGGTACGATATCGAAGGAGCCGCGGAGGAGATCGCAGAGTACCCCATGTATCTGACGCTGAATCTGACGAGGGTGCTGGCCTATCGGGAGGAGGGGCTCGTCCTTTCCAAAAAAGAGGGCGGCGAATGGGCGCTCGGTTGCCTGCCTTCGGAATTCCGCCCGCTGATCGAGGACGCTCTGCGCGAGTATTGCGAAAGCGCGGAAACCGTCTATGACAAAGCGCTTGCCGGACGCTATGCCGCATATATGCTCGAGCGGATCCGGCAGCCGGATTGAAACACCGGAGATCAAAAAAGGAGGACAAGATCATGTTCGTATTCTGGGGAGACGGCTCGCAGGAGGCGAAGAGCCTCGTCGACGCGATCCGCGTGCGAAGCACCGAAAACTTCAACTGGACCTTTATCTTCATTCTGGCGGTCGTATTCTACGTCTACTGGACCGAATACAACCGGAAAAACTACGAGGCGATCTACGCCGGCTTCGCCCTGTACGGGGTGCACTGGCTCTATGAGATCGGCAACGCGGTGATCGGCCATGTGTTCGGTTATCCCCTGTGGTCGGTGTCGAACGACTCGACGACCTTCATCCTGCTGATCGGCGTGTGCTGGGAACTTTCCATGATGTTCTCCCTCGCGGGCATCATCTCCTTCAAGATGCTGCCGCACGACCGGAGCAGGCGCTATTTTGCCAAAGACGGCAAGGGCGGCGTCGACTGCAGGCTGGTCGGTGCGCTGGAGATGGCGCTGCTCTTCGCGCTGTTCGAGTCCTTCCTCGCGGGCACGAGCAACCACTCCTTTATCTGGGTCTACAAATGGTGGGGCGTGCTGCCCGTGTTCATCACGACCTATATCCCCTTCTTCCTGGCCAGCAACTTCGTGCCGGACATGGAGCCGAAAAAGCGGAAAGCCTTCCTGGTCGGCGAATGGGCGCTCGTCGCGCTGCTGCTGATCGTGCTGATCCCGCTCGGGATCATCTGAACGGCCATGATCGAACGGATCAAAACGGATCGGCTGGTGCTGCGCAAGGCCGAGGACCGGGATCTGGAGCTGATCTGGAGCCGGGTCTGGCGCGACGCGCGCCTGGCCCGGATGATGCTGTGGACGCCCACGCTCACGCGCGCGGAGGCGGAGGAGCGTCTGGCGCGCACGAAGGCCTTTCAGGCGAGCTTCCCCGCCTTTTTCGTCTGCCTCCGGGAGACGGACGAGCCGATCGGCTTTGCCGGCGTGCGGGAGCTCGAGCCTGGCGTCTGGGACGAGACGGGCCTGTGCATCGCGGCGGACTGGCAGGGGCGGGGCTACGGCAAGGAGACGCTGCAGGCGCTGGTCCGGCTGGTCTTCGGCGCGCTCGGCGGACGGGTCTTCCACGCCGCCTGCTTCCACGAAAACCTCGCCTCCGCCGCGCTGATCCGCAGCTGCGGCTTTGACTACGTGAGCAGCCACCCCGAGACGCGCGAGCATGACGGGTACGAATATCTCTGCGACTGCTTTGAGCTGAAAAGGGAGGACTCCTTCCATGAAGCGTGAGCGGATGACAGATGTGATCGAGACCGAACGGCTGGTGCTTTTCCCCTACATGCGGGAAAACCTGGCGCTGTTCAACAACGATCTGCCGAAATTCGAAGAGCTCTACGGCGTGAGCTATCGCGGCGAGGAGCTCGACGAACAGCTGCGCGGCTTTCTGAAGCAGCTGGAACAGGAGATCGCAGACGATCCGGAGCAGTATCTGTTTTTTACCGAGTTCTTGCTCGTACTCAAAGAGAGCGACACGGTCATCGGCTCGATCGACTACAAGTATGTGCCGCGGGACGGCGTGACCGAGGTCGGCTACGGCCTGAATCCGGACTATGAGGGGCGGGGCTACATGACCGAGGCCCTGCGGGCCTTCCTGGACTTCGGCCGCTCGCTCGGCGTCCGGGTCGTAAGGGCGGACACGCGCAGGGACAATCTCCGGTCGCAGCGCGTGCTGCGCAAATGCGGCTTCCGCTTCCTGCGCGAGGAGGAAAATCTGTGGTGGGAAAAAGACCTGACGGAGGAGCATGTTCTCCGGATCGGATCCTTTGAGCAGCTGGATCCGGAAAAGCTGATGGCCGTCTACGGCGAAAGCAACGAGGAAAACATCGACTTCTTTTTCCCAGGCGCGGAGGACCGCTCCGAGGCGCTGAAAAAAGTGGAGGCCGGCTTTCTTGATTTCCTGCGGAACGATTATTTCACCAAGCCGGGAAATGCATACCGGATCCTTGAGGCGGAAGGCGTCTGGGTCAGCGCCGTGCGGCTCTGTCCGATCCGCGAGGGCCTGTATTATCTGGAGGCGCTGGAGACCCATCCCGCGCACCGGCGGCAGGGTCATGCCGCGCGGCTGCTGCGCGCGCTGATCCGCGAGCTGGAAGCGCAGGGCCCGTTCCGGCTCTTCGACTGCGTGGGAAAAAGCAATCTGCCCTCCCGCCTGACCCACGAGCGCTGCGGCTTCCGCGCCGTACGTGAGCCCGGCTTCGATTACCTGTGCGGCGAGGACGACGAGGGAACGGTCGGCATGGCCTTTGTTTATGAAAAAAATTCTCCGTCGGAGAGCGCAGGCGCTTGCCAAAGCGCGGCCGGAAGTTTATATTGAAATCAGTAAGGATTGACAGGACGTGATGCCGATGAAAACCATCTATCTTGCCGGCGGCTGTTTCTGGGGAACGCAGAAGTTCTTCGATCAGTTCGACGGCGTCACGGAGACGGAAGTGGGCTACGCCAACGGCCCGACGCCTGATCCCAGCTATCAGCAGGTCTGCGCGAACAGCGGCCACGCCGAGACCGTGCGCATCGTCTACGACGAGGCGCGCATCAGCCTGACCGAGCTGCTGGACATGTTCTTCCTCGCCGTCGATCCGCTGTCGGTCAATCGGCAGGGTCCGGACGAGGGGATCCAGTACCGCAGCGGCGTCTACTACACCGAGGCGGCGCAGCTGCCCGAGATCGAGGCGCGGCTGCGGCTTGAGGAGGAAAAGCGCGGGCAGAAGCTCGCCGTGGAGCTGCTCCCGCTGCAGAATTTCTATCCCGCCGAGGAATACCATCAGAAGTACCTGGACAAGAACCCGACAGGCTACTGTCACCTGCCGCGGGCTCTTCTGCATTTGAAGAAGTAAGGAGCGATCACTATGCCAGACAACAGACCGAAAGGCAGAGAGCGGAAGGTCACCGGCCAGGGCGCCGGGGTCCATCGCCGCGGCGACGGACTGGGCACCGGCCCGGTCGGCAGCGGCAGCAACCCGAACGGACAGCAGCATCCGGGTCAGCAGCGCGATTATACCGGCAGCGGCCAGACGCGCGCCGGCGGGCGCAGATTCCCGCTGCTGCTCATCATCGTCCTTGCCCTGCTCCTCTTCGGCGGCGGCGGTGGCCTGGGCAATCTGCTGGGCATTTTCGGCGGAAGTACCGATATGACGGCCAGCCAGGGCAGCACCGGCAGCACCGGCGCCTATGACTCGCTGCTCCCCGGCACGAGCAGCCAGCAGACGCAGCCGACCCAGAAGCCCCAGACCCAGCAGAGCAGCCAGCAGAACGTACCCGACCTCAGCAGCCTGCTGATGGGCGGCGGCAACAGCTGGACCGGCGGCGGCAGCAGCTCCTGGACCAGCAGCGCCAACACCGGGACGCTCGACCGCAGCGTCGCCCCCGAGGCACGCGAGAAGTTCACGCGGATCCGCGGCGACGGCAGCGATACCGTGACCGTGATGGTCTACATGTGCGGCACCGACCTGGAGTCGCGCAGCGGCATGGCCTCCCGCGACCTGGGCGAAATGGGCCAGGCCAAGCTCAGCGACAGCCTGAACCTGCTGGTCTGCACCGGCGGCTGCCGCCAGTGGCAGACCCGCGGCATCCGCACGGACGTCAACCAGATCTTCCAGGTCCGCGACGGCTATATGAAGGATACCGGCAAGACCGCCGGCAGCGGCGCGATGACCGATCCGAACACCCTGCTGAGCTTCATCCGCTACTGCACCCAGAACTATCCCGCCAACCGCTATGAGCTGATCCTCTGGGATCACGGCGGCGGATCCATCTCCGGCTACGGCTATGACGAAAAGGACCAGCGCAGCGGCTCCATGTCGCTCGCTTCCCTCTCCTCGGTACTGAAGGCCAGCGGCATCAAGTACGACTTCATCGGCTTCGACGCCTGCCTGATGGCCACCGTGGAGAACGCCTCCATGCTCTCGGACTACGCCGACTACATGATCGCCTCCGAGGAGACCGAGCCCGGCGTCGGCTGGTACTACACCAACT
>CAMZIX010000032.1 GCA_947307375.1 uncultured Clostridia bacterium
CTGCCGGCGCGGACATAGCGCGTCAGCGCGGCATAGTTCTCAAAGCCCGGAAAAGAGACGCCCAGCGCCGCCATCAGCGCATCGCCGTAGCAGGCGCCGACCGTCACCTGCGGCGTTGAGATCTCCTTGCCGAGAATGTCGGCGATGATCTGCATCCACAGCGGATTCTGCGCGCCGCCGCCTACGGCGATGATCCGGTCGATACGCGCCTCGGGGTGCGACTCCATGATGCGGATCTGCTGATTGACAGAATAGCCGACCGCCTCCAGCGCGCTGCGGTAGAGATGCGCACGCGTATGCTGCAGCGTCAGGCCGAAGAGCACGCCGCGGGCGTCGGGGTCGTTGATCGGCGTCCGCTCCCCGGCAAAGTAGGGCAGCGTGATCAGCCCCTCGCTGCCGGGCGGGATCTCCGCAACGCCCTCCAACATGCGCTGATAGGCGTTTTCTCCGCCCGCGCGCTCGGCGGCAAGGGCGTCCGGAAACAGCTCGTCGCGGAACCATTTGGTCAGGCTGCCCGCCGTGTTGGTTCCGGCCGAGATATCGCATAAGCCGGGGACGATGAACTCCTCGCGCCAGAGCCGCTCGTCGTCGATCAGGCTGTCTGTGCCGAGGATCATGTACACCGACGAGCCGAGCTGCAGCATCATTTTCCCGCTCTCCACGACGCCGCAGCTGATCGCCTCGGCGCCCGAATCGTCCGTTCCGGTGATGACCGGCGTCCCCTCGGCAAGCCCCGTCTCGGCGGCGGCCTCGGCCGTCACGGTGCCTGCGACCTCCGCCGCCTCGAGGATTTCGGCAAGCTGGTCCGGTCGGCAGACCGGCGCGCAGTACTCCGGAACCGGCTTGCGTGTCTGCGGATCATACAGCGGATTGAAGCTGGCCAGGCCGAGGAAACGGTCCACGACATAGCGGCCTGTCAGCTTGGCGGTAATGTAGCTCGATCCCGTGAGAAACTTGTGCGTCCTGGCGTAGACCTCCGGCTCCCTGCGCTTGATCCACAGGATCTTCGGCATCACGTCGCTGGAGCAGAGCGGACGGCCGTACCATTTCAGGATCTGCTCCTCCCCGTAGAGCGCGGTCAGTTCAGCCATCTCATCCGTGGCCCGCGCGTCGATGCCGTAGAGGATCGCTTTGCGAAGCGGGCGGCAATGTTCGTCCACCGGAACGCAATCTGCGCCGAGCGCGCTGATCCCGACGGCCTTGACGTCCTTCGCGTCCACGCCGCTCTTGCGCAGCAGTTCCCGACTGATCGTACAGAAATCACCCCACCAGTCGCGCTCGGCGTCATGCTCGTAGTAACCGGGCTGGGGATTTTCCATGCTGTGCTCCGTGCTGTGCAGCGCGAGGATCTCGCCCTGCTCGTCGATGAGAGCGCCCTTGCTGGAATTGGTGCCGGTATCGATACCGACAAAATACGCTTTTCCCATCGTGCCGTCCTCACAGCGTTTCACGGAAGCGATAAACCACTGCCATGAACTCCCGCACACGCTCAATATCGACACGGACATTCTCGTGGCGGCTGTTTTCCAGCTTACCGTTTTCCTTGAAGTAGGTCCCCACGACGGCCGCGTCCCCCGCCTGCAGCTTGCGGACGATGGTGTCCGGCCGGCAGCCGGTGTTGCACAGGACGACGACCTCGGGATTTGCGGCCTTGACCGACGCGATCAGCTCCTCGTCCACATCCATGCCCGCCGCGTTGGCCGAGATACACAGCCCGTCCGGGGCGGCCTTGGACATCGTAGACGCCGCGATATCCGCCAGCGGCCGCGTATCCAGATTGCGATCGGATTCGGGATTGATGAAGTACAGCATTTTCAGATCGTCGAGCGGCAGGGCGGCCTTGCGGCGCAGCAGGGCGGAGAAGTCATTGTTGTACAGACCTCCGTCTCCTACATAGACGCCGGAGAAGGTTCCCCGCACATAGCGCGCTCCCACCGCAGCGGCAAGCTCGAGACAGGCTGCGCCGTCGGAGATGGCGTCCACGCCGAAGGGGACGCGGATCTCACTGCGCAGCGCACCAATGATATAGGCCATCGCGGCGGGCGTGACCATGTCCATTTTGCGCTGATAGGGAAAGCTGAACTCGTTAGAGAAGATGATCCCGTCCACGCCCCCGTCCTGCAGGGCGTGCAGATCCGCGCGGGCGTGCTCCACGATCTCGCCGAGCGGAGTGCCCCTGCGAAAACGCGGATCTCCCGGGAGCGCGTCGAGATGCAGCATTGCAAGGATGGGTTTTTTGACGCCGAAGAGTTCTTCAGTCCAGAGCATGATGATAATCTTCCTTTCTATGTTGTACTACAGACTGTTGGAGGCAATGGGAAGCCCGCGTTTCCAGCGTCTGCCGCAAAAGCGGCTGAACAGCAGGAAAAACCGCGTCAGGTTGTCCGCGACCATGCAGCACCAGACGGCCTCCAGGCCGAGACCGAGTCGGAACACGCACAGCGCTGTCAGACACAGCCTCACACCCCACATGGAAAAGAGCGAGAACAGCAGCGGCGCACGCACGTCACCCACCCCACTGAAGACACCCTCGAGAATAATGACCACGGCAAAAAACGGTTCGGACACCGAGACAATGCGAAGCACCCTCGCGCCAAGCGCGATCACGTCCTCATCCGGCGTGAAGATGCGCATGAAAAACGCGGGAAACAAAAACAGGAAAAGGCTCAGCGCGCTCATCAGAATAACCGCCAGCAGAAGAAGCGAGGCGGAATAGTCCGTCAGCCTCTTTTCATCTCCCGCGCCGTAATGAAAGCCCGCCAGCGTGGAGGCAGCCGTCTGCATGCCGTAGCCCGGCACATAAAATGCCTGCTCGGCGGTAATCGCAATCGAATGCGCAGCCACGGCCACCATGCCAAGCCGGGCGATCAGCGCCGTAAAAACCACCTGTCCGAACATGGAGATCATACGCTCGGCCGCCAGCGGCATGCCGATAGAAAGGCAGGCGCGCATGGCCGCACGGTCATAGACGGCCCGCGCGCTTCGGCATTCCTCAACACGCCAAGCGGCAAGAAACATTCCGATACCGCCGAAGACGAAGGAAGAGGCGGTGGCGATCGCCGCGCCGGGAACGCCGAGGCCCGCGCCCCAAAGCCTCAGCCCTATGCCGAAAAAGGAAATCTCTCTTGTCGGCATGATCAGAAGCGTGTTGAGCACGATGTTCATCAGGTTCATCCCCAGATGAATCCACATCGGCGTTTTGGTATCTCCCGCGGCACGCAGGACAGCGGAAAAGATGATCCCGGAAACGCGGAAGAGCATGGGCGCGCAGATGATACCGAAATACAGCGCCGCGTCCCGCCGGATCGCCGTCTCCGCCCCGAGCCAGTCCGGGAGATGGGGACTGATCGACAGCGTCAGCACCGTCATCACGACGCCGAGTATCCACACGAGCAGCTTGGCCTGCCCTGCGGCTTTTATCATCCTCTCCCGGTCTCCTGCGCCTCTGGCCTGAGAGATACAGGCCAGAATGCCGGTCGAAACCGCCCAGAGCGGCGCGTTAACAAGCCAGGTGGTCGTGGCGCTCAGTCCCACGGCTGCAGAGGCGGCTGCTCCCAGCTGGCCGACCTGCGCGGTATCCACATATTGAACGACCGTCTGCAGCGCGGTCTCTGTTATGGTGGGCCAGGCCAGACGCAGAATGTGTCTCTGCATCCCCCGGTCGCGCAGCAAAAAAAGGGGGGAACGTGCCATGCATCCTCCTAAAGCGTTTTTCTACTCTTCCGGCAGGAAGTCGCGAAGCACCTCGCAGCTGCGGCGGATCGACTCGTGCGGATCCTCCCAGTAGATCGAGTCGTTGATCTCGAGATCGAGACCGTTGGCAAAGTCGTGCTTCTCCAGGATCCGCACGTACTCCTCCAGCTTCTCACGGCCGAAATCCCCGTCGCCGAGGATCAGGTGATGGCTGTCGGAATAGTGCACCCATTCCAGCTTCTCTCCAAAACGCTGGCAATAGTCCTCCAGCCGCTCCCCGGCCACCTCCATCGCGACAAGATCGACGCAGACGCGAAGCGCAGGCGAATCCACATCCCGCAGCATCCGCGACACGTCCTCGAGCGTGATGACGAGATTGCTCTCATAGGGCTGGAGCTGTTCGAGCACGAGCAGCACGCCGCGCGCCTCAGCCTCGTCAGCAAGTGCGCGGAAGCTCTCGACCGTGCGTTTCCAGCCCTCTTCGCGCGGCAGATCGCGCGGGTGGCAGCCTGTGTTCAGGAAGACGCGGTTTGTGCCGAAGCCAAGCGCGTCGTCCATGGCGGCCTTCATAAAGTCGACCGTGCGCCCTCGCAGCCGCGTGTCCGGCGCAGAATAGCTGAAGGGATAGCCAAGCGTTTCCGGCGTGTAAATGACGACCCGCATCCCCCGATCCTCGATCTGATGCCGCAGCTCTTTAACGCGGCTGCCGGCCTCGGCCGCGGAGGAGTAGTCGAGTCGGCAGTAGTGCGGCGCTCCGCCCCAGAGATCGACCCGGCGAAGACCGCAGCGCTCCATGGAATCCAGATAGTAGTCAAAGCTGTGCTGAACATACTGCACACTCATTACGGCCACGTCCTGCATGGTAATACGGCTCATAAAACCTCTCCTTCAGCTCATCGCATTGTATACTTCTTCTCCGTCAAGCAGTGTCAGCACAACGCGCAACGTGCGCGCCGCGGACGGCGGCACTGCGAAAAGATCACCCGAGAGGACCGTTATATCCGCTTTTTTTCCCGCCTCAAGCGTACCGAGCTTGTCTTCACAAAAAAGGTTGTAGGCCCCGCCGCGCGTCCATGCCGTCAGGAGTTCGGCGGCGGTAAGCGTGTTCTGTCCGTTGAAGGGCTCGCCGCCCTCCGGGAAGAAGCCGCCCACGGCGTGATAGACGGATTCCGGGATGTCATCGATCAGCAGCGGGAGATCGGTGCCGCAGCTCAGGAGAACGCCGCTGTCGGCCATCTTGCGCCGGTTCCAGTAAAAGCGGCCGCGCTCTTCGCCGATCTTTTCGCGGATCATGGCCAGCTTGCTCTCCCGCTCAGCGATGGACTGGATCTGCGGATAGATCTCCGCAATCGCGCCGAGCGCTCCCATGCGCTCAAGATCCTCCGGGTCGCTGAACTCGAGATCCGTGATGCTGTGACGGTTGATCAGCCGCCCATTTTCGTCGCGACGGCAGCACTCATAGAGATCCAGTACCTTTGCGATCGCCGCGTCTCCCTGCGCGTGGAGGGAAAAACGGAAGCCGTTCTCGTCCGCCGTACGCAGTTCCCCGGCGATAGCGTCCCAGTCGATGGAGATCGCGCAGAGGCAGTCCGTACCGCAGTATGCTTGTTTGAGAGCGCCCTCCATCTGGCTGATCGAACCGTCGGTCATGCGGTTATAGCCTGAAAAACGCAGATAGTCGCTGTGAAAGCGAGCGCTCATCTCTTTGCCGAAAGCGAGGTCGAGCGGCCTGTCGAAAGGCTGGCTCATAAAGCTGACACGCAGCGTCAGCTCGCCCTTTTTCTCCAGCTCTTCCAGCAGCGCGGGAAAGCCGTGGAAGTCGTCAAAGCCCATTTCCTTGACGGAGGTGACACCGCGGCTGTTGAGCAGGCGCATGTAGTCGCGAAACAGCGGCAGGATCCGCTCGCGGTCGCGCAGCATGGCGTCCTGCTGCGCGCTGTTTTCGGCATCCAAACCGAGCTTCTGCGCAGCATAGCCGGTAAAAAAACAATGCACGTCGAAAAAGCCGGGACAGATCGTGCCGTCGCCGCAGTCGAGAATGCGGCAGTTGTCCCTTATCAGCGCGCTCTCCGGTTCCCCGTGCCCGACGGCGAGGATATGACCGCCGCCCAGCGCAACGTAGCCGGCAAAGGGCGGCTCACCGGCTGCGGTAAAAACACAGGATGATTTCAAAATCAATTCCGCTTTCATGACGTCCTCCTTTGATGTTTGTCGTGAAAAAGTGCAAAAGCCGCACCGCTTTCTAAATAAGCGGCGCGGCTTCCGGCTTTGCATCACAAGAAGAGAGAATAGAAAATGAGCTTCCGGAGCGCCTGCACACAGCGTTTCCGGATATCTGTGTTAAGCCTATCATTTTGGTCCAAAATTTTCAATAGCTTGAATGTTTTTCGTCTACTTGCTCGGAATTGCACCATCAAAACTGTCATTCCTGCTGAAAGTGGTATAAAATTCAGGCATTTTCTCCCTTCGGATCGGGATAAAACAATCAAACAGAACGAAAAATTGTTCCCCGAACTCGGTTTTTCCTCTTGACGAACAGCCCGATCCTTTTTATAATAGGACGAAAGTGGTACAATAAACACAGTTACTCATCTGTCAAGGAGGCGGTTGCAATGAAGGCTGCCATGATCGGAGACAACTGCATCGACGTCTATCGTTTCATCGACGGAAAGGCGCTCAATCGGCGCTACCCGACCGGCAATGTGGTGGACACCGGCGTCAATCTGCGCAAGCTCGGCGTACCAACCGCGATCATCAGCACCACTGGCAGCGACGACAATGGCCGCTGGATGGTCGAGACCCTGGAAAAGGAAGGCCTTGATCTGTCTCACCTTAAGATAGGCGACGGGGCGACAGCCATCACCTATATGGATATGAACGGCACCGACCGTGTACACGGCGAATATGTGGAGGGCGTACTCGAGCACATCGTATTCGATGAGGAGGACGTCGCCTTTGCCGCGGCGCACGATCTTGTGCACACGGCGCTCTGGGGCAAGGCCGACGGTGTGCTCGGCGCGATTAAGACGCACAATCCGGCGGTTCTCATCAGCTTTGATTACTGCGACCGCCTGAGTGATCCCATCATCGAGAAGACGCTGCCCTGGGTTGACGTCGGTTTCTTCTCCTGTCATGACGAGTCCGACGCCTTTGTGAAGCAGTTTCTGCAGGACAAGGTGCAGCGCGGCATGAAGCTCGCCGTGGCCACCTTCGGTGAAAAGGGCAGTCTCGCCTGGGACGGAAAAGTCTGGACCGCCTGCGGGATCTATCCTGCGGGCAAAGTCGTGAACACCGTCGGCGCGGGAGACAGCTATATCGCCGGCTTCCTCTCCGGTCTGCTCAGGAACGAGCCGATCGACGAATGCATGCGCATCGGCTCGCGTGTGGCGGCGCAGGTCGTATCCGTATTTGAACCCTGGGTCACGGAAGAATCTTAACATATAAAAGGAGTAAGGCCATGAAGATCGGAATGTTCACCTCCGGCTACCAGCGCAATCCGCTGGAGCACTGCTTTCAGGATGCGAAGGAATACGGCTACGATTATATCGAACTCTGGGGCGGACGGCCCCATGCCTATGCCCCTGACCTTAAGGCAGGCGAGATCACGCAGCTGCGGCGCCTGATCGACTGCTATGAAATGCCCGTCGTGGGGTATACGCCCGAGCACAACGCTTATCCGTACAACTACATGATCGGCTCGGAAGCACAGCGCGAGGACGCCGTGGCCTATCTCAAGCTGTGTCTTGACATGGCCAAAGAAATGGGCGCCTCCTTTATGCTGACAAGCCCCGCCAATGGCGGCTATCTTGCCACCTATGACGAGCTGTGGCCGCGCCTGGAGAAAACCATCCGTGAGCTGGGCGACTACGCCGCAAAGTGCGAGGTCAAGCTCACGGTCGAGGCGCTGACTCCCTATGAGTCCAATTTCTTCACCCGCGCCAACGATTTGGTCGAGCTGTTTCGCCGTGTCGACAATCCCTGGATCGTAGGCATGTGCGACCTTGTCCCCCCCTTTGTGCAGCACGAGAGCATCATGGCCTATTTCGACAAGCTGGGCGCGAAGATGGATCATCTGCACATCATCGACGGCGAGCAGGGCACCGACAGCCACATTCTTCCCGGCGAGGGGAGCATGCCGCTGGGCGAACTCTTCTGTGAACTGAAGCGGATCGGCTACGAGGGCACTGCCACGCTGGAGCTGGTCACCGGTTACATCAACGAGCCGCGCTTTTATGCGCGCCGCGCCGTGAACAATGTCCGCGCCATGATGGCTGCCGCGGGGATCTGAGGCAAGGTATGACGATCGATATCCACGTTCACCCGGCTTTTTATGAGCCGATCAATGCTGACGCCGCGCGCGAGGAGCTGCGCCACTGCGAGCTGGACATCCACCGCAACGGTCTTGCGCCGCTGGAGCACGTGTTCAATCAAATGCGCTGCGCCTCTCTCGATCGACTGTGTTTGCTGGCGCAGGACTATTCAAGCGCAATGGGAGTCCCGCTTGTGAGCAACGAGGAAGTTGCGCAGCTCGTCTCCTTCGCGCCGGAGCGCTTCTGGGGCCTGGCCTCGGTCGACCCGCACGACGGCGATGCTCCGGGCAGGCTGGAAGACGCTTTTACGCGTCTGGGGCTCAAGGGCTTGAATCTCCATCCCGGGCGTTCCCGCTTCGACCCGGCCGATCCTGCGCTCGAGCCGCTCTGGGCCGTGTGTGAGCGGCATGACCGTCCCGTGCTGTTCCATGCGGGACTGTCCTGGGAAAAAGATACGCTTGCGGAATACGGTCATCCCCTCCGCTTCGAGGCTCTGGCGCAAAAGCATCCCCGTCTGAGGATCTGCCTGGGGCACTTCGGCTGGCCCTGGATTCGGGAGACGGCGATGCTGCTGCTGAAATATCCCAATGTTTACGCGGACACCGCCGCGCTCTACTTCGACAACGCGCGGGAGTTCTATACGCAGTGCTTCACCCGCGATATCCCGCTCACATGGATCGACCGGTCGCTTCGCCATCAGGTGATGTTCGGCTCGGACAATCCGCGCTTTGAGCAGATCCGCATGGCTGAAGCGCTGGGCACGCTGGGTCTGCGCGATAGTACGCTGGAACTGATCCGCGGGGAGAACGCCCTTGTTTTTCTCGGTGAAGGAGACGGTGCATGATGTTTGTCAGGACGCTGGTGCTCTGCACCAGAAGCTATAACGAAATGACTGTGCTCACGCCGCGCGTGGAGGAGATCGTCCTCGAGAGCGGCGTGCAGGAGGGCATGGTGACGGTTCTCACGCGCCACACGACGACCGGCGTGACCGTCAACGAAGCGTTGGAATGCCTTGAGAGCGACATCCAGACCGCGCTGGCGCTCTTCGCGCCGGAGGAGCGGCCCTACTGTCACGCACGCATGCTGCGCGACTACGGCTCGACGGCAGGCAACCCCACCGGGCATCTCAAAGCCATGCTGACCGGCAATCACTGCCATTTTCTGATCCGCGGCGGTGTGTTGGAAAAAGGCGGCGCACAGGACGTGTATTTTTGCGAATTCGACGGTCCCGCACGGCGGGAAATTCTAGTCATAGTGGAGGGGGAATGACGGAACCATAAAACAGCGCGAAAAGCGCTGGCCTTTCCTGCAAGAAAGCGCCTGCGCCTTTGACGGCGCCCGGCCAAAGCGGACGCCGCAGCCCCAGCATTCTGTATCATAAGAAGCAAGAGAAGACCGATGAGCTCCAATTAAGAGAGGATACGCGCGGTGTGCACAGCCGCACGAAATTCAAAGGAGGATCATCATGTCTGAATCCAACAAAGAACTGGGCCGAAAGTTAGGTCTGGGCGCGGTCATTGCCCTCGGTGTAGGCACGACCGTCGGCTCCGGTATCTTCTCGTCCCTGTCCGAGGTCGCCAATGCGGCCGGAAGCTCCCTGTTCCTGTTCCTGGCTTTCATCATCGGCGGTCTGCTCCAGATCCCCGCCAACTTCTGCTATGCCGAGCTGGCCTCGGCCTTCCCGGAAGACGGCGGCCAGTATGTCTACTTCCGTGAGGCCGGTTCCCGCCCCCTGGCTTTCCTCTGCGGCTGGATCAGCTTCTGGGCCACGGACCCCCCGTCCATCTCCATCATGGCGCTGGCGATCGTGAACCACCTCGCCTACTTCCTGCCGATCCACGGCTTTGTGCTTCGCCTGATCGCCGTAGTCTTCGTTTTGATCTTCATGTTCGTCCATCTGCGCAGCGTGGAAAACGGCGGCGCGTTCCAGACCTTCATCACCGCACTGAAGATCCTGCCCTTTGCCCTGATCATCGGCATCGGTCTGTTCAATCTCAACGGCAGCCTGCTGCTCTCGGGTGAACGGCTCTCCAGTGCCGCCACCGGCGGTGTTGCCGCGCTGATCGCCGGCATCGCCTCCACCACCTGGTCCTACGACGGCATGGGTGCCCCCTGCTACATGTCCGGTGAGATCCGCAATCCTCAGAAGAACATGCCCAAGGGCCTGATCCTGACCGCGGTCATCGTTCTCGCTCTCTACGGCGGGCTGACCTTTGTCGCTTCCGGCATCCTGAGCGTGGACGAGCTGGCCGCTTCCGACGCCCCGATCGCCCTTCTGGCTTCCAAGCTGCCCGGCATCGGCCACTTCGCCGGCACCGCCGTTGCGATCATGGCGATCATCGTCGTGATGGGTTCTCTGTCCAGCTGCATCATGTACCAGCCCCGCATCGAATATGCCATGGCGAAGGACAATCTCTTCTTCAAGTCCTTTGCCAAGGTCCACCCCAAATTTGAGACCCCCTATTTCTCCATCATCGTCCAGTGCGCCGTGGCGATCGTCCTGATCTTCGCCACCACGCTGTCCGATCTGCTGGGCTACTTCACCATGGTGGCCCTGCTGAAGAACGTTGCCACCTTCTGCACGATCTTCGTGCTGCGCAAGAAGGAAAACTACAAGCCCAGCTACAAGATGCCCGGCGGACTGATCATGCCCATCATCGCCAGCTTTATGACCCTGACGCTGATCTGGGGCGAGCTGACCTACGCCCCCATCCCGGCGATCATCTGCGCTGTGATTGCCGTCGCCACCGGTCTGCCCGCCTTCTACTTCTGGGATCGCAAGAACAAGAAGGAGCAGCAAAACGCCTGATCTGAGAAGATCATAAACAAATAAAGCAACAAGCAGTATGTCCCGCCGCGGCAAGCCTTTTGCCGCGGTGGGGGGCAGAAGGAGGGAGAAGGATGAAAATGTCGCGTGTGCCCACTCCTGGCGAGTTCGCCGCGGAGTCACTGGAAGTCCTTCTCCTTTCCCTTCCCCCGCGCAGGAGGCTGCCAAGCGAGCGCCTTCTGTGCGAAAAATGGGGAGTCAGCCGCGGCACGCTGCGCACAGCGCTGCAGCGTCTTACCGCTGCGGGACGGCTCGTCGCTTTGGGCGGCTCGGGATATACGGTCGCGCCGCCTCGTCCGGAATGGAACGCGGCGGGCAAAGAGAGTCTGTTTGAAACGCTGCGCCGAAAAGCGCAGCGCCCGCACGGTGAGCTGCTGGACGTCTGGGAGCATTCGCCGAAGCTCCCCCTTCCGGAAAAGGAGGGCGGCGAGTGGCTTGACGTTCGGGCGTTGTGGTGCTCGGAACGGACGCCGATCGCACTGGAGAGCCGCGTCCTGCGGTACGCGCCAGGCGAAGAATGCGATGGACGCGGCGCCGCGCTGCTCTCCGCAATGGCCGCTCCCCACAGCGAAGCGGGGCCGCTTCGTATCGGCATCCTGCGTGCACGGAAGGAAGAGGCTGCGCTGCTCTCCGTTCCGGAGGGGAAAGCGCTGATCCAGGTCCGCGGCTTCAGGTATGAGGACGATGGATCTCTGAAGGAAAACCACCGCGTGATCCTGCGGCCAGACAGGATACGTTTGCTGCTTTGAGAGGTGAGAACATGAAACTTGCTGCGGTTGGAAGCAACTGCGTG
>CAMZIX010000033.1 GCA_947307375.1 uncultured Clostridia bacterium
AGGGCCGCGGACACTTCGCCGGCGATGTCGACCGACGCCGTCCAACGCCCCTGCAGGGCGGAGTCCGGCGCCTGCTCCGGCGCCGCGGTCGGCGCGGCTTCGACTGCGGGCGCGGGATGGGAACAGGCGCAGAGCCCGAGCAGCAGGATCGACAGGATCAGCGCGCCCAGCGCGCGGGATCGGGAACAGGAACGCAAAACAATCGCCTCCGTCCACATTATATCGTGGACGGAGGCGAAAATCAAGAAAGCTGCGAAATTCAGGCGCGGGGATCAGTTCTGCGGTTCGATGATATAAACGACGCAGGTCGTCTTGACGCCGTCGAGCTCGGCATAGATCTCCACATAGTTCACCCCGGCGGGCAGCCGGTCAAAGCACTCAAGGAGCATCTCGCCGGGATGCGCTTTGCTCTCGGTGAAGCAGAGCACCTTTTCGGCCTCTTCGCTCATGGACCACTTGACGTCCTCGGCCTTGCCGCCCTTGAGGGGAACGGCGCGCAGGCGCTTCTCATAGTCCGGGGAAATGGTGAGGCTGTCGACGTTGGTGTCGCCGCGCGAAACGTGGATCGCGACGGTCAGGTTCTCGTCGGGCTTCTGCAGGGTGGTCACGCCGCCGTCGCCGGCCACCACATGGACGACGATCGTGGCGCTCGCGCCGTAGAAGTTCGCGGTCACGCGGGCGCCGCCCGCGCCGAGGGGCAGCACGCTGAAGGCCTTCAGCTCAGCGCGGTAGGGATCGCTTTCGCTGGGGGTCAGCACAAAGCAAGACTCGCTGACCGGGTCGATCGACCACTCGACCTCGCCGGCGATGCCGCCGGGCGTGGCGTACACGGACAGGGGCAGCGTCTCGCCGACTCTCAGGGTGCAGTCGTTGTCCTTGATCGGGTCGCCGTAGCCGTAGATCGCCAGGGTCTCCACCGTGGGGGTGGGCGCAGGCGTCGGCTCCGGAGTCGGCTCCGGGGTGGCCTCGGCGGCTTCCTGCGCGGGCTCGACGGGCGTTTCCTGCTTCTCCTTGGCGCCGCAGGCGACCAGCGACAGAAGCGAGACCAGGCACAGCGCCAGGCACAGCAGCCGGAGCCAGAGGGCGCCGGATGATTTTTTCATGGCAATAACTCCTTTCTATATGGCTGAACTCGTTGTTTTTGTAATGTTCTTTGCTATTTTACCGTAAAACTGTGTAAAACGCAAGGGAAAAAGGTCGAAAGTGGCGATTCTGAACAAAAATTAAGGCAAATTCCCCATAAATGTGGGGAATTTGTGACCTGCGCGTAGCGACTCGTTGCAGAAATGTGACGAAACCGTCGGTTCATTGAAATCTTTTACAGGAGCTTCATCACGCTGAAATTGTCCTCCTGCAGGCGCAGACCGGCGCGAAAGAGCTGGTTGACGGTCCACCAGCTGACCCCGGCCAGGTTATATTCCCGCACCAGATCCAGCCGCGCCTGCACGCTGCGGACGTCCTCATACCAGACCGCGCTGCGCCTGCCCTCCGCGTCGGCATACGAGAACCAGGGGGCCTGCGCCGTACTGTCATAGCGCAGCTCCGCGCCGACGGAGACGGCGAGGTTCTGCGCGGCCGCGTTGGAGATCACCGCCGCGGCGTCGCCCTGCCGCCAGGGCAGACGCCAGCGGTAGCCGTAGTTGGACATGCCCAGCAGGATGCTGCCCACGGGGATCTGCGTCACGGCGTAGTCCAGCACCCGGCGGATGCGGTTGACCGGGGACACGGCCTGCGGCGCGGAATAGGTGTAGCCCCACTCGTAGGTCATCAGCACCACCCAGTCGGCCCAGCGCCCGTGCGCGGCGTAGTCGTGGGCGCTGTACAGCAGGCCCTCCTGGTCGGCGCTCTCCTTGGGCGCAATGGCGGTCGTCAGATACCAGCCGCGCTCGTGCAGCAGGCCGGAAAGGCGGCGCAGGAACTGGTTGTAGCTCTCCCGGTCGAAGGGGTAGACGTACTCGATGTTCAGGTTGACGCCGGCGTAGCGGCGGCGGGACAGGGCGGCGAAGATGTTTTCGACGGCGGCGTCCTGCACGGCCTGGTCGGTAAAGACGGCGTGGGCGATGTCGCTGGAAAAGCCGCCGCTCTCACCGAGGTTCGTCACGGTCAGAAAGGGCGCGACGCCTTGCGCGAGCGCCGCCTCCACGAGACGGCCGTCGTCGATCGTCACCAGCTCGCCGCTGAGGGTCAGGCGGTTGGAAAAGGGGCAGAGAAAGCTCAGGCCGGGCAGGGTCTCGCTCAAAACCGCGTCGGAAATGCCGGGATAGGCGTAGGCGTTGACCAGGATCTCCTGCCGGTTGGGCCGCTCCGCGCCGGGCGTCAGCAGGGCCAGGTTCGGGATCAGCCGCGCGGGGTCGTTGAGCTGGTTGAGAAAGGCCAGCTCCTCCGCGGTCGTGCCCGTCCGACGGGCGATGCTCCACAGCGTATCTCCGGGCTTTACGATATAAATGTCCATCGTGCTCCTCCTTTTGCTTCTTTTCTCATGTATATGCGGCGAAAAGAGGGAATTGACCGCGAACGGGCCTCGGCGCCGGGCATCGCGGGAAAAAGAAAAAACCGCGTCTTCGGACGCGGTTTTCCTTTGCATCTGACCAAAGGATATGATACAATGATTAAGCACGATTTTTTGGCGGGCCGCGAGGCCCGACCGTTTGCACAGGAGGAACGCCGACATGATCGATCCCAAAACCAAGCGCAGCGAGGTCCCCGAGGAGCTGACCTGGAACCTGCAGGACATGTTTGAAAGCGACGAGGCCTGGATGGCCGAGTACGAGAGCCTGATGCAGATGCCGCAGCAGATCGCCGCCTATCAGGGCCGCCTGGGCGAGAGCGCCGAGACCCTGCTGGAGTATCTGAAGGCCGGGGACGAGCTGGAGCTCCGTCTCGCGCCCTTCTACGGCTACGCCAGCTGCAAGAACGACCAGGATCAGGCCAACGCCCGCTATCAGGACATGCGCGGCAAGGCCATGAGCTGCATCATCGCCGTTTCCAGCGCCGCGGCCTTCGCCACGCCCGAGATCATGGCGATCGACGAAGATAAGCTGAACCTCTTTTACATTGCCCAGCCCGAGCTGGAGACCTACCGCCGCAGCCTGTACCAGATCCGCCGCCGCCGGGCGCACATCCTCTCTTCGGAGGAGGAAAAGCTGCTGGCCGCCGCCGGCGAGATGGCCGACGCGCCGGAGAACATCGGCAGCGTCTTCCGCAACGCCGACCTCAAGTTCCCCGAGGTCGAGGACAGCAAGGGCGAGAAGCACGCCCTCACCGGCGGCAGCTACGGCCCGCTGATGGAGAGCGAGGACCGCGTGCTGCGCCGCAACGCCTTTGAGACGCTCTACGGCCGCATCGGCGAGTACAAAAACACCATCGCCGCCACGCTCGACGCCCAGTTCAAGCAGCTGCGCTTCTTCGCCGCCGCCCGCAAGTATCCCAGCACCATCGAGGCCAGCCTCGACCGCACCGAGGTGCCCGTGCCGGTGTACACGAACCTGATCGAGGCCGTGCACGCCAATCTGGACAAGATGTACCGTTACGTCCGCCTGCGCAAGAAGCTGCTCGGCGTGGACGAGCTGCACATGTACGACGTCTATACCCCCATCGTGGCCGGCACCGCGCAGAAGATCGACTTCGAAGAGGCCAAGAAAACGGTGCTCGAGGCCCTGTCCGTTCTGGGCGAGGACTACACCGATCTGCTCAAGGAAGGCTTCAGCAATCGCTGGATCGACGTCTATGAAAACGAAGGGAAGCGCGGCGGCGCCTATTCCTCCGGCAACGCCCGTCCGCACCCCTACGTGCTGCTCAACCACAAGGATACGCTCGACAGCATGTTCACCCTGGCGCATGAGATGGGCCACGCCCTGCACAGCTACCACAGCTGCAAATACCAGCCCGTCTGCACCAGCGACTATGTGATCTTCGTGGCCGAGGTGGCCTCCACCTGCAACGAGGTGCTGCTGATGCGCTATCTGCTCTCGGAGACGACGGACAAGAAGGAGCGGGCCTATCTCATCAACCACTTCCTCGATTCCTTCAAGGGCACCGTATACCGTCAGACCATGTTCGCCGAGTTCGAGCTGCTGATGGGCCGCATGGCCGAGAGCGGCGCGACGCTGACCGCCGAGGCGCTGAGCGAGAAGTATCTGGAGCTCAACAAGCTGTACTTCGGCCCCGATATGGTCTCCGACCCGCAGATCGCCCTCGAGTGGGCGCGCATCCCGCATTTCTTCTACAACTACTACGTTTTCCAGTACGCCACCGGCTTCTCCGCCGCCGTCGCCATCGCCAACCGCATCCTCGCCGAGGGCGCCCCGGCCGTGGCCGACTACAAGAAGTTCCTCTCCGGCGGCTGCAGCACCGACCCGATCTCCCTGCTGAAGATCGCGGGCGTGGACATGTCCGGCCCGGAGCCGGTCAACTCCGCGCTGCAGCTCTTCGGCGAGCTGCTCGACGAAATGGAGAAGCTGTCCTGACAGCAGACGCTCCGCTCCGGCGGAGAAAGGATCCGGCATGACCGAATACTACATCCCCTCCGGCGCCGGCGAGGCGGAGCTGACGGAAAAGCGCTCCCGCTTCCTGGGCCATGTCCGTCCCGTCGAGTCGGAAGAGGAGGCCCGCGCCTTCATCGCGGAGATGAAAAAGAAATACTATGACGCCCGGCACAACTGCTGGTGCTATCTGATCCGCGGCGGCCCGGAGCGCTACTCCGACGACGGCGAGCCGCAGGGCAGCGCCGGCATCCCGATGCTCGAGGTCTTCCGCCGCGAGGGCGTGACGAACGCGGTCTGCGTCGTGACGCGCTATTTCGGCGGCGTGCTGCTCGGCACCGGCGGCCTGCTGCGCGCCTATACCCAGAGCGCGAAAGACGCGCTGGACGCGGCGGGGCTGTCCGTCGTGCGCCGCTGGCTGGAGGCGGAGCTGCCCTGCCCCTACGCCATGCTGGAACGGATCAAACAGGAAACGGCGGCCTGCGGCGGCAGCGTGGCCGACATGGACTACGGCGCGGAGGTCACGCTCCGCGTGCTGCTGCCAGAAGAAGAGGCCGAGACCTACCGTGCGCGGATCTTCGACTGCAGCGCCGGAAAGATCGAGGTACGGATCAATGGCGAGTGCCTGCGGCCCGCGCCGCTGCCCAAACAAGGATGAAACAAGCAGAAAGAAGGACGAACATGAGGAAGCTGATCGCGCCGGTGCTCGCGCTGGCGCTGCTGCTGTGTGCCTGCAGCATCGACCCGGCGGAGCTGATCGCGCCGCCTACGGCTGTCCCGACGCCGATCATGGCTTCCGAGCATGACGTGGAGACAGCGTCCGAGCTGCCGCCCGAGCCGACGCCGGAGCCGACCTCGGAGCCCACGCCCGAGCCGACGCCGGAACCCACGGAGCTGACACTGACGAACGAGAGCGCCGAGGAGATCCTGGCCTATGCGGCGTGGACGCAGCTGGAGCATATCGACGCCACCGCCTGCCGGGAATACGAAGCGCTGCGCGCCCTGCAGGACGCCCTGCCGAACTGCCGCGTGGAGTGGCTGTACGACTTCGGCGGCGAAACCTACAGCAGCCTGGAGCCGGCGGAGCTGAAGCCGGAGTCCGTTGAGGCGCTGGCGGAGGTGCTGCCCGCGCTTCCGCGGGGAACAAAGGTCGACCTGCTGGACCTCACGGTGCCGGACGAGGAAAAGGACGCGCTGATGGAGGCCAATCCCGGCGTGGAATTCCTGTGGTGGGTGAAATTCGGGCACTATACCGTGCGCAGCGACATCCAGGTCTTTTCCTCGATGCTGAGCGGCGCAAAATGGGAGCCGCGCTACAAATCGGAAGAGCTGGCGCCGCTGTTCAAGTACTGCCGCCATCTGAAGGCCCTGGACCTGGGCCACAACAACCTGCAGGATCTGAGCCTGCTCGGCACGCTGTCGGGGCTGCAGGTGCTGATCCTGGCGGACAATCCCTGGCTCAGAGACGTGTCCCCGCTGGCCAATCTCACCGAGCTGCGGTATCTGGAACTCTTCGCCTGCCTGCGCATCGAGGATCTGAGCCCGCTGCGCGCGCTGACGAAGCTTGAGGACGTGAACCTCTGCCACGAGAGCATGCTGACCGACCCGACGATTTTCGACGACATGCCGAACCTGAAGGTCTGCTGGCTGCGAGGCGTCGGTTTCACCGCCGAGCAGAAGGAGGCGTTCATCGCCGCGCACCCCGATACGCGGGTGGAATTCACGGTCTACAAGAATCGCCTCAGCTCCACCGACGGCGGCTGGCGCGCCACCGACGAAAACGTGGCGGTCCGCACCGCCTTCTACAACAGCCGCAATGTGCTCTCCTTTGACTACTGGGAGGATATCGAGTACGACGCCGAGGCGGAGATCACCCAGCTGCTGCCCAGCTGGGACAAATAAAAAAAGACCCGGGAAGGAGGAACCTTCCCGGGTCTTTTCGTTCAGTTTTCCCATTCGTCCTTCGGCTCTTCCCAGCCGGGCAGAAAGCCCTTGACCCGGCCGAAGAGCTCCGGCCCGACAACGGCCTCGCACTCGATGCCGGCCTCCGTGTAGTCCAGGCGCTGCACCGCGCCCTCGCGGCTGAGCAGATCGACGATCCCGGCCTCCGTGTAGGGGATGAGCAGCGCCACGCGCCGCTTGCCGCGGTCGAGCATGTCCGAGAGCTTTCGGATCAGCGCGTCCGCGCCCTCGCCGCTTTTGGCGGAGAGGCAGACCAGATCGTCCCCGTGCGGCAGGATGCCGATATAGGTGTCGCACTTGTTGAACACGCGCAGCCGCGGCGTCGATTCCGCGCCGAGCTGGCGGATCAGCTCGTCCACCACGCGCGCCTGCGCCTCCCACTCGGGGTTGGAGATGTCGATCACGTGCAGCAGCACGTCGGCGTATTGGAGCTCCTCGAGCGTGGCCTTGAAGGCCTCGATCAGGTGCGTCGGCAGCTTACGGATGAAGCCGACCGTGTCCGAGAGCAGCACCTCGGTCGTTTCGTCGACGCGCAGCCGCCGCGTCGTGGTGTCCAGCGTGTCGAAGAGGCGGTCGTTGGCCGGGATGTCCGAGCCGGTGAGGCAGTTTAAGAGCGTCGACTTGCCGGCGTTGGTATAGCCCACCAGCGCCACGACCGGCACGGCGTTTTTCTCGCGGCGGCGGCGCTGGGTGCTGCGCACCTTGCGCACGGCGGCCAGCTCCTCCTCCAGCTTCTGGATCTTGCGGCGGATGTGCCGGCGGTCGGTCTCCAGCTGGGTTTCGCCGGGGCCGCGGGTGCCGATCGGCGAGGAGCCGCCGGAGGCGGTCTGCCGCACCAGGTGCGTCCACATGCCGGTCAGGCGCGGCAGCAGGTACTTGTACTGCGCCAGCTCCACCTGCAGCTGACCCTCGCGGGTCCGCGCCCGCTGGGCGAAGATATCCAGGATCAGGCCGCTGCGGTCGAGCACCTTGACGCCGAGCTCCTCGCTCAGCACGCGCATCTGCGAGGGCGTCAGCTCGTTGTCGAACACGGCCATGTCGCATTCGTTGTCGGCGATGAGCTCCTTGAGCTCCTTCACCTTGCCGTCGCCGATGAAGCTGCGCGGATCGGGCGTCGGGCGGCTCTGCATCACGATGGCCACGGTGTCGCCGCCGGCGGTGTCCACCAGTGCGGCCAGCTCGTCCATCGACACCTCGCTGGAGCGTTCGTCCTCGTCCATGCTGGCGGCGGAGAGCCCGGCCAGTACGGCGCGTTCGCGTTTTTCTGTCGTTGTTTCCATGGATCAGGTCCTTTGCGTCGAAATCAGATGCCCTATTATACCGCAGCGGCCTCCGTTTGCCAACAGGGACTTTTGCGCGCGGGGCGCAAATCCCCTTGACTTCACCGCATTAAAACGATATATTATATTTGGAAGAATATACAAAAGTCACCGAACGGAAGCCCGAAAGGAGAACATCACAATGAAACGAATTCTTGCCCTGTTTCTCTGTTTCGCGCTCTGCCTGACGCTGCTGCCTGCGGCGTCTGCGGAGGATATCGAGATCGTCGACGAGCCGGAGGAAGCCGTCGTCCCCGGCGGCCCGCTTGACGACATCGCCCTCGTCGACGAGCCGGAGGCCGCGCCGCCTTTCGACGACGTCGAAGGAGACCTCGACAACATCTTCGGAACGCTCGACAACGGCCTCGAATGGAGTATTATCAACTTCACATTAATGATTTACGGATCCGGAGAAATCCCTGACTTCCTGGCGTGCGAGGCGCCCTGGTATGAATACCTGGAACGCATTCACACGCTGGAGGTCGGTCCCAATATCAGAAAAATCGGCAAGTGTGCCTTTTATGGCTTGACCAACCTGGAAAACCTGCGGGAAGGTCTGCCCTGGTATGTGGAAAGCATTGGCGATTATGCCTTCTTTTCCTGCTCCAGCCTGAAGGATATCATGATCGACGCAGCCGTGACCAGCGTCGGTACGCAGGCCTTCAACTACTGCTCTTCGCTTCGCCGGCTGAGCTTTTGCGGCGCGCCGAGCGTCGGTTCCCTGGCCTTCGGCAACTGTGGTTCGCTTGAGATGCTCAGCTTTGTAGGCGGCGCGCCTTCGTTCAGCAGCAACAGCTTCAGCGGCACCACGGCCGCGGCCTGGTTTCCGCCGGACAACAGCAGCTGGACCGCATCCGTCCGACAGAACTACGGCGGCTCGATTACCTGGCAGACCGGTTACCGCGGCTGGGCGGGCGATGACATTGAATGGACGTTTGAAGGCAATCATCTGAGCCTGACCGGCACGGGCTGGACAGACGCGCATAACCGTGTCGGCTATCGCCACCTGAATGACCGGATCACCAGCGCCAGCGTCGGCGAAGGGATTGAGGGCCTCTCTTGGACTTTCGACAGATTGACAAGTCTGCGTACCGTCAGCCTGCCTGACAGCCTCACGAAAATCTCCGATTGTGCGTTTCAGGGCTGCACGGCTCTGGAGAGCCTGACGATCCCCGCCTCTGTGGAGTCCCTCGGCTTGTATACCTTCACCGGAGATACGTCCCTGAGGGTGATCCGCTTCCGGGGACGCATGCCGGAGCTTAAGGGTTCCGGCGCGACCAGCCCGCGCTTTGAGGGAGTTACCGCTACGGTCTATTATCCCCCCATTCCGGGCTGGAGTTCGAGCGCGCTGCAGGATCAGGGCGGCACGCTGACTTTGGTCTGCGACGACAAGGTCGGCGATAACGTGACCTGGTCGCTGAACGACAGCGGCCTGCTGACGCTTACCGGCAGCGGCGCGACCTGGGATTACCCCTCTGAATACCCCGGCTTCTTCTACGTGCAGGACCTGTGCACCGATCTATCTATGGACAACAGGATCACCAAGATCGGCAAGTATCTGTTCTACCGGATGCAGAAGCTGACGAGCATCGACCTTCCCACGTCCTTAACGACGATCGAACAGACCGCCTTTGGTGGGGCAAGCGCGCTCAGGACGGTCCGCTTCAGGAGCCACGCGCCGACGATCGAGGACGACGCTTTTCTGGGTGTCTCCGCCACGGTCTATTATCCGCCCGTTCCGGACTGGACCTCGGACAAACGGCAGCAATACGACGGCACGCTGACATGGGTCTGCGACGACAAGGTCGGCGACAGCGTCAGCTGGTGGCTGGGAAGTGACGGCGTGCTGAATCTGACCGGCAGCGGCGCGACCTGGGACTATCCCAGCGAATATCCGACCTTCTACTACTTCCGGAGCGAGTGCAAGGAGATCGATATAGGGCCGGGGATCAGCTCGATCGGCAGCTTCCTGTTCTATTATATGACCAGCGCGAAGAAGCTGACGCTGCCCAAGGGGATGGAAAGCATCGGCTCGAGCGCCTTCCGGGGCTGCTCGGCGCTGACGGATATCGTCTTCAAAGGCCACGCGCCGACGATCGCGGCCGCCTCCTTCGGCGACGTCACGGCCACGGTCACCTACTACCCGGTATACTCCTGGAACTCTGACACAAAGCAGAACTACGGCGGTACGCTGAGCTGGGTCTGTGACGACAAGATCGGCGCCAGCACCACATGGGAGCTGTACGGCAACGGTACGCTGTGGATCGGCGGCAGCGGCGCGACCGATGATTTCCCCAGAGCATACCCCGCCTTCTACTACTTCAGGGAAGAGTGCAAATCCGTGGTGATCGGCTCGAGCGTCACCAAGCTGGGTACCTATCTGCTCTACGGCATGGACTCGACGACTGACGTCACGGCCAACGAGGGTCTGGCGACGATCTCGGATTACGCGTTCGAAAATATGAGCGCGCTCAAATGGATCCGGTTCAAAGGCAACGCGCCGACCTTCGCCTCCAACTGCTTCCTCGGCGTCACGGCGACAGCTTACTATCACAGCGGGAAATCCGGCTGGACCTCGAGCGTGATGCAGAACTACGACGGCCACATCACCTGGGTGGATATGGACGCGGGCTACGTCGTTACGATCGTGGGGTACACCGGGGATAACGCGAGCTGCTCCCTGAGTGACGGAGGAAGCTACAGCGGCGAGACGGAGTTCACTGTTTTGAGCACCTATGACAAGGCGGTGCTGGTCGTGTCGTACGACGGTAGCAGCTACACCGTGCTGCCCGCCACGCAGAACGGCAAGCGGCATGAGTACACCGTCAACGTCACGACGGACCTCACGATCTACCTCGTCTTCAGGGGCGACGCGAACCTGGACGGCACGGTGGACGGCAAGGACGGCAACATGGTCAGCCGCTACGCGGTGAAGAAGTATAAAATCACCGATCCGCTGATCCTGCTCGCAGTCGATGTTGACAAAAGCGGCGTGGTCGACGGCAAGGACGGCAACATGATTTCCCGCTCCGCCGTGAAGAAATACACCATTCTCTGGTAAGGGCAAATCAAACCTGCGCGTAAAACGCGCAACTCACATCGCCCGCCCTCGCAAGGCCCCCTTGCCTAAAGGGGGCTGTCCGCGCAGCGGACTGGGGGATACCCGCAGCGCCGAGCATCGCTCGGCGACCCCCGGCAGACCATACAAGACAAAAAACAAAGCAGAGCGGAGACCGCTCTGCTTTGTTTTATGGGATGAGGACAAAATGAAAAAGATGAAAACTGTTCTTACGCTGACTATATTATCGGCAAGATGTTTCAGAAAAAACCGAGATTCTGTTACGAGAATGTAAAATGGTAAAATATTTTATGTCAACCTATAATTTTTTTGTCAACCAAATAAAATCAGTCAAAAGCGAGGTTCCAGACCGTGCCTGCGGGCGGGCCTTCCGGCGCGAAGGAGAGGAAGGGCTCGCCGTCTTCGGCGGGCGACCAG
>CAMZIX010000034.1 GCA_947307375.1 uncultured Clostridia bacterium
CCCCAGACGGTGCCGGGCATCAGGAAGGGCAGCGCGGTGAGCGCCTCGCTGACGCGGAACTGCACGGGGCCGTAGCTGATCGGCGCGAGAACGACCGTCAGGGCGGCGTAGACGGCGGCGATGACGGCGGAGACGCTGAGCTTGAGGATCTTGCTGTTTTCTTGCCTGTTCATGTTTTGGGGACCTCCATTTTTTATTTACGGCAGGATGGAGGCGAACAGGCAAAAGCATACAGGCGGGATCTCTCCCGCAGTCCATTTTTTGTTCGGCCCCATTCGGCCCGCGCTGGGTGTGGAAACCAGCGGTTATGCGGTTTTATTCCGCGGCGTGCTCTTCCCTTTTGCGCAGAGAGTATTCACAGCCGCAGTAGAGCTGCCGGTACAGGCCGAAGCGCTCGGCCAGTTCCGTGGAGCGCATCTCGCGCCCCTGCTTCTTGAAGTCGGAGGGCAGCCAGGCGACGCCGGTTTCGCGTGCGAGCGCCTCGCCCAGGGTGTTGATGCGCACCGCGTCCTTGTGGCGCGAGAGCGTCAGCGTGCTGCAGAAAAAGTCGAAGCCCTCCCGGGCGGCGACCTTCGCCGTCTCGCGCAGGCGCAGGCGGAAGCACTCGGTGCATCTCGCTCCGCCCTCGGGCTCGGCTTCGAGGCCGGCGCTGACCGCGCGGTAGTCTTCCGGCCGCCAGTCCTCCGTCAGCACCCCGACGCGCCCCTGCAGCCCCATCTTGTCGAGCAGCTCGAGGAGCGTGGCGCAGCGGCGGACGAATTCCTCCTGCGGGTAGAGATTGGGGTTATACCACAGGAGCGTGACGTCAAAGTACTGCGTCAGGTATTCCAGCACGGGGCCGGAACAGATGCCGCAGCAGGCGTGCAGCAGCACGCGCGGACGTTTTTCTCCCTGTTTCTGGATGATCCGATCCAGTTCTTTCTGATAATTTCTGTTCATGGGGCTTATTTTAACATGCCGCGCCGAAAAAAGCTACTCATTCTTGAAATATTCAGGGAAATAAGATATGATAAAGAAAAATGTCCCGGAGGTGTCATATGGACAACCGTACCAGCAAGCAGAACTACTATCTCGACATCGCCGACTCCGTGCTCGAGCGCTCCACCTGCCTGCGCCGCAAATACGGCGCGATCATCGTGCGCAACGACGAGATCATCTCCACCGGCTACAACGGAGCGCCGCGCGGCCGCCGCAACTGCTCCGATCTGGGCGGCTGCACCCGGGAAAAGCTGCATATCCCCTCCGGCGAGCGCTACGAGCTCTGCCGCAGCGTGCACGCCGAGGCCAACGCCATCATCTCCGCCTCGCGCCGCGACATGATCGGCTCGACGCTGTACCTCGTCGGCCGCGACGCGCGCACGAACGATCTGCTGCCGGACGCCATGTGCTGCTCGATGTGCAAGCGCCAGATCATCAACGCCGGCATCGACCGCGTCGTGATCCGCGTGGACGAGAAGATCTACCGCACGATCCCCGTCTCGGACTGGATCGAGAACGACGACAGCATCTTCGATCTGTAAGGCGGAATTCGGAATTGAAAAAGCAAAACGGGGAGCTGTGAAAAAGCTCCCTGTTTTGCTTGGATTGAACGCAGAAAGGAGGCTCCCGCCCCCCTTGCGCTCACCCCATGCGGACCTGGGGCGCTGCGCATGGGCAGGAGTTTTGTTTTTTCTATCCTCGCTTTGCGCCGAGCCAATCAAATACATCAATTTTTGGCTTGACAGCATCAAATATATTTGATAAAATATATTTGTACAAAACAAAGCGGAGGAAAAGAGATGGACTATGATTATCTGGAAGCGATGAAGCTGGCTAACCAGTTGTGCTTTCCGCTCTATGCCGCGGCGCGGCACGTGACGGGGCTCTATACGCCCGTGCTCAAGCCGCTGGGGCTGACCTACACGCAGTATATCGTCTTTCTGGTGCTGTGGGAGAAGGACGGCCTGCCCGTCGGCGAGATCGGCGAAAAGCTGCTGCTGGATAACGGCACGCTCTCTCCGCTGCTGAAGAAGATGGAGCAGGCGGGCTATGTCCGCAGGGAGCGGAGCCGCGAGGACGAGCGCGTCGTTGTTATCACGCTGACGGAAGCGGGCCGCGCCCTGCGGGAAAAGGCGAAGGACGTCCCCGCAAAGGTCGCGGGCTGTATCGATCTGCCGCCGGAAAAGGCGCAGACGCTGTACGGCCTGCTGTATGAATTATTGGAAAACCAAAAGAAAACGGAAGGAGCATGAAGGATGAAAACAGTGTACGATTTTACGGTGAAGGATCGGCTCGGAAACGACGTCAGTCTGGCGGACTATCGGGGCAAGGTGCTGCTGATCGTGAACACCGCGACCGGCTGCGGCTTCACGCCGCACTACGAGCCGCTGGAGGCCATGTACAGGGACTTGAAGGAGCAGGGCTTTGAGATTCTGGACTTCCCCTGCAATCAGTTTGCCAACCAGGCGCCCGGCGACGCGGACGAGATCCACCAGTTCTGCACGCTGAAGTTCGGAACGGAGTTCCCGCAGTTCAAAAAGATCGACGTCAACGGCGAGAATGCCGAGCCGCTGTTCGCGTTCCTCGCGGCGGAAAAGCCCTTCGCCGGTTTCGGCAAGGGTCTGAAGAACGCGGCGCTGAGCAAGTTCGCGGACATGAACAACAAGCAGTTCGGCGACATGGCCTATATCAAATGGAATTTCACCAAGTTTCTGATCGACCGTGAGGGCAGGGTTCTCGCCCGCTTCGAGCCCACCGCGGACATGAAGGATGTCAGAAACGCTGTGACCGAGGCGCTGAAAAAATGAACAGGACAGAGACATCCCGCGAAAAAACGATCGTCAAAACCAGCATCATCGGGATCGTTGCCAACGTCTTTCTTGCCGGCTTCAAGGCGGTGATCGGTCTGATGACCAACTCCATCGCCATCGTGCTCGACGCGGTCAACAACATCTCCGATGCGGGCAGCTCCCTGATCACGATCGTCGGTACGAAGCTGGCGGGCAGGGAGCCGGACAAGAAGCACCCCTTCGGCTACGGGCGCATCGAATACCTCAGCGCCATGATCATCTCCGTGATCGTGCTGTACGCGGGCATTACCTCCTTCGTGGAGTCCGTCAAGCAGATCATCCACCCGGAGACGCCGGACTATAACGCCGTTTCCCTCATCATCGTGGCCGTCGCGGTCGTGGTCAAGATCCTGCTCGGGCGTTACGTCAAGAGCGTGGGCGTCAAGGTGAACTCAGATTCTCTGATCAATTCCGGCGAGGACGCCACGCTGGACTCCGTCATATCGGCCTCGACGCTCCTTGCCGCGGGCATCTTCCTCCTCTTCCACGTTTCCCTGGAGGCGTGGCTCGGTGCGGTCATCTCTCTCGTCATCATCAAATCCGGCATCGAAATGCTCAAGGACACGATCTCGCAGATCCTCGGCGAGCGCAACGACAAGGAGCTGGCCAGGGCGATCCGCGACACGGTGCTGAGCTTTCCGGAGGTGCAGGGCGCCTACGACCTGGTGATGAACAATTACGGCCCGGATACCTGGAACGGATCCATCCACATCGAGGTTCCGGATACGTACTCGGCCGACGAGCTGGATCCGCTGATCCGCGAGATCACGATGAAGGTCCTCCGGGAGCATCACGTCATCCTGACGGCGATCGGCGTATACTCGGTGAACACGAAGGACGAGGAGATCATCCAGGCCAGGCGGCAGGTGGAGGAGATCGTCTTTTCCCATGAACACGTCCGGCAGATGCACGGCTTCTATCTGACGAAGGAGCAGAAAAAGCTGCGCTTCGATATCGTGATCAGCTTTGACGCGAAGGATCGCCGGGCGGTCTGCAAGGAAGTCGTAGCTGACGTGCAGAAAGCCTTCCCGGACTATGAGCTGCAGGTCGCCATGGACACGGACTTTGCCGAAGAGTAAACCGAATTTCCCTTGTGCGCGGCGATACTGATTCGGGCGTGTCAAAGCAAAGCTCTCAAGCGGACAGAGGCTGTGAATACCGATTTTTTGATCGGTTTCACAGTCTCTGTTTCAGATAGCGTTTCCGCTTCCGGCCATATTTGCCGAGCGGTTTGCTCTTCGTTTCGTCGAGGGTCAGATTTGGCAGGAGCACATCGCCAACGCGCATATAAGTCCCGCCGTTCTGATTAAAAAGGATACTGCTGTTTTCATGGATCATACCTCCAAATCATTTTTGAAGCATCTTAAGCGTGAGTTTCCGCTTTTTGTATCCTTAACTGAGTGAATCCCCTCTCTGCGCTCTCCCCCTGCCGACCGTTCCCTTGCCGCAAGGATTTGTCTGCCGTCTGAAAAGCCCCTCTCTGCAAGCGGGGCTTTTTTCATGTTAATTGTTTGACTTTCCGCGCGGAATAGGGTAAAATAAAAGATGCTGTGCAAGAAAAAAATCAAGGCAGCACCGAGGTGTAAGTATGTACAAAGTAGTAACCAAGCGTTTTCTGAACGATGCGAAGACCATCTGCCTCTTTGAGATCGAAGCGCCCCTGATCGCCCGCCACGCGCAGGCGGGCCAGTTCGTCGTGTTCCGTCTGGACGAGCAGGGCGAGCGCGTGCCCGTATCCGTCGCCGGCTATGACCGCGAAAAGGGCACCGTCACCGTCATGGTGCAGGCCGCCGGCCGCACCACCAAAATGCTGCACACCGTGGAGCAGGGCGACTATATCAGCGACATCGTCGGCCCGCTGGGCAAGGCCACCGAGATGGACGGCCTGAAAAAGGTCTGCGTCGTCGGCGGCGGCGTCGGCTGCGCGATCGCCTACCCCATCGCCAAGGAGATGCACGAGCGCGGCATCGACGTCACCTTCATCGCGGGCTTCCGCAGCGCCGACATCGTCATCCTGAAGGACGAGCTGGCGGCCGCCTGCAACAAGCTCATCATGTGCACCGACGACGGCACCTACGGCCACAAGGGCTTCACCACCACCTACCTCAAGCGGGAGATCGAGACCAACATCGACTGGGGCAAGCCCCAGTTCGACCGCGTCATCGCCATCGGTCCGGACATCATGATGAAGTTCCTGGCCGAGGTCACCCGCCCCTACGGCATCAAAACCATCATCTCGCTCGACCCGATCATGGTCGACGGCACCGGCATGTGCGGCTGCTGCCGCGTCATCGTCGGCGGCGAGACCAAGTTCGCCTGCGTGGACGGTCCGGATTTCGACGCCCACCTGGTCGACTTCGATTCGCTGATCAAGCGCGCCGCCTTCTACAAGGACGAGCAGGACGAGGCCGCCAAACACATCTGCCGCATCACGGGAGGAAAGAGAAATGCCTGATAAAGTAATCATTGTCGAATACGACAAAAACGGCGAACGCCGGATCAGCACGCTGGAAGTTCCCAACAAGGAAGACGAAGCCAAGGCGCTGGGCAGCCTCCTCTCCTCCGATGAGAAGGGCGGCCTGGGCGATCTGGCGTCCAGGATCCCGAATTTTGAGGAATTCATCGCGAACATCGTCGCCTCCCAGAAGCTCCTGAAGCACAACATGCCCGAGCAGGACCCCACGGTCCGCGCCACGAACTTCGACGAGGTCGCCCTGGGCTATACGCCGGAGCTCGCGATCGCCGAGGCGCGCCGCTGCCTCAACTGCAAGAACCCGATGTGCCGCAACGGCTGCCCGGTCAGCGTGCGCATCCCCGAGTTTATCGCCAAGGTCGCCGAGGGCGACTTTGAAGCCGCCTACGAGATCATCACCTCCACCAACGCCCTGCCCGCCGTCTGCGGCCGCGTCTGCCCGCAGGAGCGGCAGTGCGAGTCCCGCTGCGTCCGCGGCGTCAAGGGCGAGGCCGTCGGCATCGGCCGTCTGGAGCGCTTCGTGGCCGACTGGCACATGGCCCAGCAGAACAAGCCCGCGCCCGTGGCTCCTCCCAGCAACGGCCACCGCGTCGCGATCATCGGCTCCGGCCCCGCGGGTCTGACCTGCGCGGGCGACCTGCGCAAGATGGGCTATGACGTGACCATCTTCGAGGCCTTCCACAAGCCCGGCGGCGTGCTGGTCTACGGCATCCCGCAGTTCCGTCTGCCGAAGGAGATCGTGGCCGCCGAGATCGAAAACCTCAAGGCCATGGGCGTCAAGATCGTCACCAACTGCATCATCGGCAAGTCCATCACGATCGACGAGCTCTTCGAGGACGGCTATCAGGCCGTGTTCATCGGCTCCGGCGCCGGCCTGCCGCAGTTCCTGCACATTCCCGGCGAGAACCTGCTGGGCGTCTATTCCGCCAACGAGCTGCTGACCCGCGTGAACCTGATGAAGGCCTACCGCGACGACTACGACACGCCGATCAAGCGCTTCAACAAGGTCGCCGTCGTCGGCGCCGGCAACGTCGCGATGGACGCGGCCCGCGTGGCCAAGCGTCTCGGCGCGAGCGAGGTGCACATCGTGTACCGCCGCAGCCGCAGCGAGATGCCCGCCCGTCTGGAGGAGGTCGAGCACGCCGAGGCCGAGGGCATCACCTTCGACATGCTCAACAACCCCACCGCCATCCTCGGCGACGAAGAGGGCCGCGTCATCGGCCTGGAGTGCGTCCGCCAGGAGCTGGGCGAGCCCGACGAGAGAGGCCGCCGCGCTCCCAAGCCCGTGGAGGGCTCCAAGTGGGTCATGGACGTCGATACCGTCATCATCGCCATCGGCACCAGCCCCAACCCGCTGATCCGCTCCACCACGCCCGGTCTGACCACCACCCGTAAGGGCGGCATCGACGCGGACGAGCAGGCGCACACCGAGAAGGTCGCCGTCTTCGCCGGCGGCGACGCGGTCACCGGCTCCGCCACGGTCATCATGGCCATGGGCGCCGGCAAGAACGCCGCCTACTGGGTCGACGAGTATATCAAACGCACTTACTTCTGATCCCGACTTCCGCCCCCGGCGAAACGTCCGGGGGCGGATCTTTATCCGAAAGAGGAAACCGACTTGAAGAAGAAACTGATCATCCTGATCCTGCTGGCTCTGGTGGGGCTGGTGGCCTACAAGATCTGGCTCGCGCCGCCGCGCGAGGGCGTCGCCGCCCGCTACCGTGACAAGGAAGTGACCTGGAAGCAGGTCGAGCAGCTGCGCTCGGTCCTGTCGCTGCTGGGCGAAAAGGGCGAGGCCGACGACCGGACCCTGGTCGACCGGATCCTGCAGGGCTACATCCTCTGCGATGAAGCCAAGGCGCTCGGCGTCTCGGTCAGCGAGAGCGAGCTGGCGAAAAAGCTGGCCGAGCTGCCGCTGCCGGACGGCAAAAGCACCCTGGAGGAATATCTGCACACGCTCGGCGGCAGCCTCGGGGGCTATCTGGCGCTCGTCAGACAGCAGGCGCTGTCCTCGCTGACCCGCGAGCGGCTCCGGGAGAGCATGGCCCGGGAGTATGCCAGGGAGCACGGGATCGAGTTTGATATCGACCATCTTCCGGAAGAGGTCAGCCGCGCGGTCAATGAGAAGATCGACGGTCTGCTCGAACGCCACCGGGACGAGATCGAGTATTATTTCTGAACAAGGAGAAACCGGACCGCCTGCCGCGGCCCGGTTTCTTTTTCTCTTGTGCGCGGGGAAAAATCGTGCTATCCTATACGGGTACGAAAGGAAGTGCATGCCATGAAGATCGTCGTTCTGGGCGGCGGCGTCAGCACCGAGCGCGCCGTGTCCCTGGTCACCGCCACTTCCGTGTGCCGGGCTCTGCGCGAGCGCGGGCACCGGGCGGTTTTTGTTGATATGTACCTGGGCCTGGAGAACTACGGCAAGCCTCTGGAGCAGGCCTTTGACGAGCCCGACGGGCTCTGCGCCGCCGCAAACATCGGCCACGAAGCGCCGGATCTCGCGGCCGTGAAGGCCTCTCGCCGCTGGAAAAGCCCGAGCCGCCTCGGCAAGGGCGTGCTGGAGCTCTGCCAGCTGGCCGACTGCGTGTTCCTCGGCCTGCACGGCGCCGACGGCGAGGACGGCAAGATCCAGGCCGCGCTCGATCTGCTTGGCGTGCCTTACACCGGCTCCGACCACCTCTCCAGCGCGATGGCCATGGATAAATCCGTGACCAAGCGCATCATGGACGCAAACGGCATCCTCACCCCGCGCTGGCAGGACCTGCATTTCACCGCGGCAGACATCCCCCGTCTGGCCGAAACGCTGCCCGTCCCCTGCGCGGTCAAGATCGTCAACGGCGGCTCCTCGATCGGCGTCGCCCTGCCGGATACCCGCGAGGAGCTGGCGGAGGCGCTCCGGGAGCTGCTGCCCTACGGCAGCCACGCTGTCGTGGAGGAGAAGATCGCCGGCCGCGAGCTGACCGTACCCGTGCTGGACGGCCGCTGCCTCAGCCCGATCGAGATCGTCCCTCCCGAGGGAAACAGCTTCGACTATGTCGCCAAATACCAGTCCGGCAGCGAGGGCGCGCGGGAGATCTGCCCCGCCCCGATCACCGGGGCCGAGCGGGAACGCCTCGGTGAAGCCGCCTTAAACCTGCACCGCGCCCTGGGTCTGTCCGTCTACTCCCGCACCGATTTCATCCTCGACCGCGAGGGCCGCGCCTGGTGTCTGGAGGTCAACACGCTGCCCGGCATGACGCCCGCCAGTCTGATCCCCAAGGCCGCCGCCGAGGCCGGCATCGGCTACGGCGAGCTCTGTGAGCAGATCGTCCTGCTGTCGATCGCGGAACGGACAAAAGAAAGCTGAAGAATATTAACAATTATTTGATGTTTTTCCGCCAGAACCTGTTACAATACAGTCATCCAGATTCTTGACAGGTGAGACTATGAGACAACGCATCGCAAGATTCATGCTCGGCCGCAACGGCCAGGATCAGCTGAATATCTTTCTGACGCTGCTGTGCCTGGTGCTGATCGTTCTGGGCGCCGTCTTCCGCGGCGGCCTCGGCAGCTTTCTCAACGGCGTGGCTCTGGCGCTGCTGATCCTGTCCTGGTTCCGGATGCTCTCGAGGAACCTGCCGCGCCGCCGGGCGGAGAACGCGCAGTATCTTCGCCGCCGCTACGAGGTGACGGGCTGGTTCCGCAAGCAGAAGACCCGCTGGGACCAGCGCCGGGACTACCGCTTCTTCACCTGCCCCTCCTGCCACACCACGCTGCGCGTGCCGAAGGGCCGCGGCAAGATCCGCATCGTCTGCCGCAAGTGCGGCAGCTCTTTCACCCGCAAAAGCTGATGTTCGGCTATCTGACCGCACAGACCGAGCTGCTCACGCCTGAGCAGCTCGCGCGCTATCGGGCCTGCTACTGCGGCCTCTGCCGGAGCCTGAAGGAGCGGCACGGACAGCGCGGGCGCCTGGCACTCAACTATGACATGTGCTTTCTGGTGCTGCTGCTGGATTCGCTCTATGAGCCGGAGCAGCGGGACGGGAACGAGCCCTGCCTCGCGCACCCGCGCAGTCCGCGTCCCTGGCATCGCACCGAAAACAGCGACTACGCCGCCGATCTGACCGTCGCGCTGGCCTACAACAAGTGCCTGGACAACTGGCGCGACGACGGCGCGCCGCTCGCGCTGGCGGAATCCGCCGCGCTCAGGCGCTCCTACAAAAAAGTGCAGGCGCTCTGGCCGCGCCAGTGCGGGGCCGTCGAAGCGGGCCTGCGGGAGCTCGGCGAGCTGGAAAAGGCCGGCGAGGCCGATCCGGACGGCGCCGCCGCCTGCTTCGGCGCGCTGATGGCGGAACTGTTTGTCCTTCACGACGACCGCTGGGCGCCGCATCTGCGCGCGCTGGGCGGCGCGCTCGGTCGCTTCATCTACATTCTGGACGCCTGCATGGATCTGGATAAGGACGCGCTGCTGGGCCGTTACAATCCCCTGCGCCGCCGCTACGGCATGGACAACGCCGAACGCTTCCGCGACATTCTGAAAATGCTGCTTGGCGACGCGGTGCGCGCCTTTGACGCACTGCCCCTGGTACAGGATGCGGCGCTGATGCAGAACATCCTCTGCGCCGGCCTCTGGGCCGCCTTTGACAAAAAATTCGGAGAAGAGAAAGGGACCGCAGATGGTTCAGGATCCCTATAAGGTACTCGGCGTATCGCCGGAGGCGAGCGACGAGGAAATCAAAAAAGCATATCGGGACCTGGCCAAGAAGTACCACCCGGACATCAATCCGGGCAACGAGGAAGCCGCCCGGAAGATGAACGAGATCAACGCCGCCTACGATCAGATCAAAAGCGGTGCGGCGCAGCCCGGCTATTCCGCCTACGGCGGATCGCAGGGCGCGGCCTGGCAGCAGGCCTATACCGGCCAGCAGTACAACTACTGGGATCCCTGGGAGGCCTGGAACACCTATGCCAACCAGGCCCGCCAGCAGCAGCCGCAGGAGCGCAGCGAGTATACCGCCGCCCGCAGCTACATCCGCAACGGCATGTACCGCGAGGCGCTGACCGCCCTCGAGAACGTCGATCCCGCGGAGCGCGACGGGCGCTGGTATTACCTGTCGGCGGTCGCGCACATGTATCAGGGCAGCAAGATCGCCGCGCTGGAGGAGGCGAAAAAGGCCGTCTCGCTTGAGCCGGACAACGCCGAATATCGGCAGCTGCTGCAGCAGCTGGAGTCCGGCGGCGACTTTTACACGAACTACACGACGCAGTACCGCAGCGGTCTGCCGGTGGACAGACTCTGCACGACCCTGTGCCTGGCCAACCTCTGCCTCGGCCCGCTCTGCGGCGGGCATATCTGCTGCTGCTGAACAAAACCCATACGATAAACGAGACGATCCCGGCCGGGATCGTCTCGTTTTTTTACACAAACAGCCGGGCGATCGTCTGTTCGGAAAAGGCCGTCAGCGCGGAAAAATCCATATACGGCCGGTAGACTGCCTCGAGCTCGTCGTGCAGCTCTTTGGCCCGGTGCAGCTCTTTGACGGCTGCGTCCAGAGCGCTTCGCTGCAGCTGCAGAGCCCGGCGTCGGACGAGCCTCTCTTCCCGCTCCGGCGGCGGCAGCAGCGCATCGATATGGATGCTGCGCTCCCCTTCCGCGCGGCGCTCTCCGGCCAGGAACGCGAGCCCAGCCTGCGGCAGCAGCAGGCCCTCGAGCTCCTCCGGGCAAAGCGGCGAGAGACAGAGCACGCGCTCCAGCCCGCGCGCGGCAGCCTCCTCGGCCGCGATGCGCAGCGCTCTCGGCGCAAGCCCCCGCCCCTCGTCCAGGCGGACTACGCGCGAATATCTTTCCGACAGCGCGAGCCGCAGCTCTCCCCGGCAGCTGACGGCCGAAAGGAAGCGCGTTTTTTCCACGCCGCCCCCGCC
>CAMZIX010000035.1 GCA_947307375.1 uncultured Clostridia bacterium
GGTGCTGTGCGTGTACTGATAGGCGTCGTTCCAGTACTTGGAATGGAAGGTCGCAACGATGGGGATCTCCAGATAGCGGGCGAGCATGCCTGCATAGACGCCGGAGTTGAAGGGGCTGTGCGCGTGGAAGATGTTGCAGTTCCTGCTTTTCAGTTCCTTGATGATGCTCAGATCCATCGGCGCGGCGAGAGAATACTCGGCATGCGGGAACGAGACCGAATCCTCCCGGAAAACCTCGTAGCCAAGCTGGGAATCGTCATAGCTCTCCTTCCCCTTTGGGCAGACGACGCAGGAATAGGAGCGCTGATTCATGTTCAGCGCATAGTTGTGCACGGTCTGCACCACGCCGTCGATGATCGGGAAAAAGGTATCGATGAACTGTGCGGAACGGATCTCTTCAGGTTTCAGCATATATCAACACGGCCTTTCTGAACAAAGAATTCGCTTAGTTTTCTTCCTCATCCGCCGCAGCGGAAGCAGGGTGCGCATCCGGAGGCGAGCAGCGCTGCACGCCGTAGATGCCGCCGAGGATCAACAGGCAGCAGAGGAGGCTGAGCCAGGAAAACGGTTCGCGGAGGAAGACGGCGCCGGCAAACACGGAGACCGCCGTGGTCAGGTTGGCGAATACCGTCTCGCGCGCAACGCTGAGCTTTCCGATCGCATAGCCGGAGAGAAAATAGGCGATCACCGAACAGCCCAGGGCCAGGAACAGGACGGCGGACAGATACGAGGGCTCGCTCAGCGGCCGGCAGTATTCCGCCAGACTGCCGCGGCAGCGGATCAGCGCCAGCGCGGTAAAGACGGCCGCGCCCTCCGCCATCATGACGTAGGTGCGCTCAAAGGCCGTAAACTCCGCAGAGATCCGCGGCTGATCAGCGTATAGGCTCCGGCGGACAGGACGGCCACCAGCAGGCCGAGCACACCGATCCAATCCATGCTGCCCGAGCTTTTGCCGAGCAGTCCGATCCCGACGACGCCGCCCACGGACAGCAGGCTGAATGCGATCTGCCCGAAAACGGGACGCTCCCCAAGGAAAGGAATCGCCAGCAGCATCGAGACGATGGGGATCATCGCGATCATCACGCCGGAAAAGATCGTGTTGGAGTGGAGCAGCCCGTACTGTTCGCCGAAGAAATAGACGACGGGCTCCGCCAGGCCGAGCAGGAGCAGCCACTGTACTCTCCTGCCGCGAAAAGGGCGGCGGATCAGACGCAGGGCCAGCAGGCTCATCAGCAGGAACGACAGCAGAAAGCGGTGGCTGAGCAGGACGAACACATGCGCGGCATCCAGCCCCTTGCGCGAGGCGAAGAAGCTGAAGCCCCAGAACACATGGCAGACGACGCTGGCGATATAAGCTTTTGCGTTGGCCGCAGGATCGGTTTTCAAAGGATCTTCCCCTTTCTGGCATGCAGACGAAAACGAAGACATCGGAGAATAAGCTCTCCGAACGCTGCGAGTATAGCACAGCGTTCGGGAAGAAACGAGGGTAAAACCAAGCAACAAGCCCATCCTTGAGGATGAGCTTGTTGCTTGGTGGGGGAAGGTGGATTCGAACCACCGAAGGCATTGCCAGCAGATTTACAGTCTGTCCCCTTTGGCCACTCGGGAATTCCCCCATGTTCAATTGGAGCTGGTGGACGGACTCGAACCCCCGACCTGCTGATTACAAATCAGCTGCTCTACCAACTGAGCTATACCAGCACGCAACCGGCTTATGTATAATAGCAAACCCCTCACTTTTTGTCAACACCCATTTTTTCTTTTCAAAAGAATTCTTAAGCTGCGGCGCAGGGTTTGCATTTGCGCGTCAAATATGATAGAATCCACTCGAATCCACGAGGGAGGTGACGCTGTGCGCATCTCAAGAAACGCTGTTCTGGTGCTGGTCCTTCTGGCGGTTGTCGGACTGATCCTGATCCTGTCCGGGCCGACGGAGGCCCGCGCCGCCAACCGTACAAAAGTCACCGATCCGCACGAGGGCCAGGTCTATCTGTACGACGGCTTTGACTGGATCTGGATGACGCCGGTCGAAGGCGTGCCCGCCAATGATATCACGGAAGAGGACATCTCCTGGCAGGGGTCTCTCCCCACTTACGTCGGCGATCAATACACCGCGCGGCGCGGCATCGACGTCTCCTATCATCAGCATGAAATCAACTGGAAGCAGGTCAAGGCCTCCGGCATCGACATTGCGATCATCCAGGCCGGACGGCGCGGCTATACCAAGGGCGGCCTGATGGAGGACGACTGTTACCGGGATTATATGCAGGGCGCGCTGGACGCGGGGCTGGACGTCGGCGTTTACTTCTTCTCCCAGGCCATCAACGTGCAGGAGGCCATTGAAGAGGCCGAAATGACCCTGAAGCTGATCGAGCCCTATCGCGACCGGATCACCATGCCGATCTATTACGACTGGGAAAAGATCTATGAATACGATACCACGCCGCGGACGGTCGGGCTGGAGACCTCGGTGCTCAGCGACTGCGCCGTCGCCTTCTGCGAAACGATCCGCGCCGCCGGATACGAACCGGGTATCTATTTCAGCCGCCATACGGGTTACTACGGCTTTGATCTCAGCCGGCTGGAGGATGTGAGCATGTGGTTTGCCCTGCCGGACGCAAAGTATCCGAGCTTCTACTACAAGGTCGACGCCTGGCAGTACACCTTCACGGGCAGCGTTCCCGGGATCAGCACGGAAACGGACATCAACCTCTTCTTTGAGCCGAAGAGCTAACTGACTCTTGAAATCTTACATAAAATACGTTATACTTGCCACCAGCACGCCGGTGTGATGGAATGGTAGACGTAGCGGACTCAAAATCCGCCGATGGCGACATCGTGAGGGTTCGAGTCCCTCCACCGGCACCAAAAGAAAGCGGCCCCTTGCGGGCCGCTTTCTTTTGTTATCGATAGACCTGACAAGTGCGCTCAGTCTTCCGCTCCGGTGACGGTGACGTTTTTCAGCAGCGTCAGCGCCGGGATGCGGAATTCGTTGTACTGCACGCTCTCCTCGCTCATCAGCATCTGTTTGACGAAATCGTGCATCGAGCCGGAGATCGAGCCGCCGGAGACAGGGATGACCGTCTCGCCGTCGTGCCAGTAGGCCAGCCGGATCTCGCCGAAAATGTCGCCGGTCATCGAATCGACCTGGAAATCGGAGAACTCCACGACCTCGAGGTATTTCCCCGCGCGCAGCTCATCCTCGCTGTGCGTGCCGCCCTCCGCGAGGACGTTGCTGGGGATGAAGGAATCCTTCAGCCCGAGATAGCAGGAGAACATCCGGTCGCCGCAGTACTTTTCGGGAATGCCGCCGCGCAGGATCACCGTGTCGCGGATCGGCGCGCCCTGCCTGTCAAAGGCGCGGTTTTCGGAGGAATTCTCCAGCTCGCGCACCAGCGTCAGCGTCAGACGGTCCCCCTCCACATCTTCCGCGATGGGCTTTCCAAGCTCCCAGTCGCTCATGTGCATACAGATCATCTGCGCGGACAGACGGTCAACAAAGTAATCATAAATCTGCTTCGCGTCGTCGCCGCTGAAGAGCACGTCCGCCTGGCCGAGCGCAGGCGTGGGAACGGTGTTCAGGCGGTCCTTGCCGTACTGGATCGTGCGCGTGAGGTCGCGCTTCAGGCCCTCGGCGTCGCAGGTGCCGCTCTCGTAGTTGCGGTAGAGCTCGATCTCGTGGCCGTCCTTGCGGGCGTTGACGACGACCTCGATCATGCTGGACGGGAAAACTTCTTCCACGTCGATGCCCTCGGAGTTGAGGAAGCGGCGCGTCTTGGCGTTGACAAAGATCTCATAGCTGTTGATATCCTCGGTCTCCGTCTCGGGCAGCTGCTGCATGACCTCGATGAAGTCGCGGGCGATGCGTTTGATGTTGACCGGCGCGCTGTGCAGGGTCTCGCGATGCGCCGCGGTCAGCGGATTGAGGGTAAAGGGGCGGTTTTTGACAAGCGTGGCGCGATAGGCCAGATCCTCGATCAGTCGACGCGCTTCTTCCAGGGTCGCCGTGGGAGCGAGCTCCGCGCTCGCGCTGCCGATAAACTTGCCGTCCTCGATCAGCTGATAAACGCTGATGCCGATATGCTCGACGCACTTGGCGCGGTTCTGATCCATCTCATGGCGAATGAAGTAGAACTCCCAGCCCTCGGTCTTGACGTCGTTGATCTCCCAGGCGGTCACGCCGGAATCCTTCAGCAGTTGTACGATCTGTTCCAACATCATCCCAGCCTCGCTTTCGTCTTGAGATAGGGGCCGCCGTCCGTGACCTTGACCCATTCCTTATGCCCCTTGCCGCAGCCGCCGGTGCCGAAGATCTCCCGGTCGGCGCTGCGCATGCTGATATTGCCCAGCAGATCGGGGACGTAGCCGGTCATGATGATTGGCGCGACGACCTTGCCGGTCAGCTTGCCGTCTTTGATCTCGCGGCCCATCTTGATGATGCACTGGATGCCCCAATGCTTCGGGTCCTCCATACCGCTCTCCATGCCTTCGAGCAGGTAGCCGTTGGAAATGGAGGCGATCATATCCTCCAGCGTATCCGTGCCGGAGTCGAAGATCGTGTTGGTCATGCGGGTATAGACCTTGTGCTCGAAGTTTTCGCGCTTGCCGTTGCCGGTCGGCTCCACGCCGAGACGCAGCGCGGACAGCGCGTCGCAGATACCGGACTTCAGGATCCCGCGGTCGATCTCGACCACGTCGCCGGCCAGCGTGCCTTCGTCGTCGAAGGCATAGCTCGTCACGTTCTCGGTGCAGAGCGCGCCCTCGTGCATCGTGACCTGATCGCTGCCGACGCGCTTGCCGACGTATTCCTTGCCGAGCGCACGGTTCTTGACGAACATGTCCATCTCGACGCCGTGACCGAAGGCCTCGTGCGCGATCAGACCGCTTACCTCAGGCGAGGTGATGACGTCATACTCGCCCGGCTCGATGCGGTCGGCATCCAGCAGCTCGACGGCGGTTGCGACGACGCGGGGCATCTTCTCCTCCAGCCGGTCGAAAAGCTCGGGTCCGCAAAGGCCGGATACGCCCTCATAGCCGATCTGGTTGCGCCCCTCGCGGTTGACGACGGCGACCGCCGTGCCCTCGCTGTAAACGTAGCTCTGGCACAGGTCGCGGTGTTCGGTCAGGAACATCTTGCAGATGTGGGTCGACTGCGCGTTGGCGATGCTCTCGATCATATACTCGCTCATCGTCATCCCGGCGTCGGACAGTGCGCCGAGCTTTTCCACCAGAGCCTTGACGTCCGTCGTCTCCGGGAGCTGCTCGGTCTCTTTTTCGACAAAGAGCGTAAGCGGCTCGTCGCGCAGCATCGCGGTGTCAAAGATCTTCGTGGAGGTCTCCGAAAGGATCTCCTGCTGCTCCTGCAGCGCCTTTCTGATCTGCGCAGCGGTCTCTTCGACTCTGTTCGGATCGAATTCATTGAGCGCGTATTCGCTGTATTGTCCGTCCCGGTACACACGGACGACGATGCCGCGCTCGGTGGTCATCGTCTCGCTGCCGACGCTGCGGGCGTGCTGCGAAATGCGCACGGTCAGCCCGTGCGAGTCGGTCGCAAGAACGCTGACGTAAGCGTAATCCCGGCGCAGGATGCGGATCAGCTCCCGCAGGCCGGGTTTGATCCCGCTCAGATAAGCTGAAAACGGTGCTTTCATGGCTTTCCTCCTTTGTGCTTGCTATGGGCAGATTATACCACGCTTTTTCGCCGATGCCAAGAAAAAAAGCCGCGGATGATCCGCGGCTTCAGCATTTTATATGTTTTATTCGCTCAGAAGAGCGGCGATCTTCTGATAGTAAAGCTCCGCGTCGCGGCGGAAGTTTGCCTCGATCCTTCTGGCCTGCTCCTCGCCGGCGCAGACCATGCTCAGACGAATGAGCTCCCCTTTCCCGTCGCCCATGCCGAGCGTCACGGTGCAGCCGTCCTCGCTCATCTCATGGCGGGCCACGATGCTGGCGTCGCGCCGCATCTTTTCCTGCACGGGAGCCAGCAGACGGGAGGCTTTCTTGCGCACGGAGTAAGGCAGGCTGCTCTCCACGGCGTCGGCGTTGCGCGCCCCCTTTTCGGTGATGGCGTAGCCGCCTTCCGTCTCCTCCACGTTCCCGCCGCTGACGAGCTCGCTCAGGCAGTCGGAATAGTCGAAATAGCCGATGCCGTCGTCGCACATGACAAGGCCGCGCAGCGTCTCCGCTTCGACCGTGCCGGGCAGACGCCGCAGCACATATAAAATCAGAATCTTGATGTCCAGTTTTTCATGAATAAAGCCGAGCTGATCCATAGCTGCGCCCCCTTCTTATTTATTATACCGCGGCAGGGCGATTTTGCAAGGGCTAAATCACAAAGCCGGGCCGGCGTTCATAGACTGTACTGAAGTTTTTGCAAGGAGGGTTTCCAATGCCTGACAGAAACGCACCCGTCCCGGCGGAACAGCCCCGGCAGATCCGGGAGGCCGTCGGCGTCAATACCGGCAAGATTTTCGACACCTGTCTCGACAAGGACTGCGTGGATGAACTGAGAGTCTATCCCACCGTCACCTCGCAGGGCTATATCGAAAACGCGCTGAATGTACGCCCGCGCTCCGCCGATCTGCTGTATGTGGACGTATCCGTCTCACCCATTTCCTTCAACCGCGGCTACTACACCGTCGACTGTACCTATTTCTACCGCGTCACCGGCGAGACCTTCCCCGCCGGTCAGAGCGTGACCGGTCTTGCCGTGTTCGACAAGCGCGTCATGCTCTTCGGAAGCGTCGGGAGCGTGATGAGTTTCCGCTCGGACGACAGCGCGCCGACGATCGGCGGCACGGAACTGCCGCGCGCCGTGGTCGACGCCGTCAATCCGATCGCCCTGCAGATGAATCTGCTGGACGTGACCGAGCCCGCGCCCGGCGAGCCGGAGCTGCGCGACATTCCCGCCTTTATCACCGACGCCTTTCACGAGGCGCTGGTGTTGACCGACACCGCGCGGCGCTGGTTCGTCACGCTGGGCCAGTTCAGCATCATCCGTCTGGAGCGGGATACGCAGCTGACCATTCCGGCCTATGAGTATCTGATGCCTCAGAAGGAATGCCCGGGCAACAACGATGACGACGACCCCTGCACGCTTTTCGGGCGCATCCCCTTCCCGCAGGAAGAATTTTTCCCGCCCGACAGCGTGGAAAACAACACCTGTTACCGCAGTCTGGTATAAGCGAAAACCCGTCCTCACGGACGGGTTTTGTTTGCTTACAGCCTGGAAGCGGCGGCCTCGTCTGCGTAAAGCCCGACCTCCGGCGGCAGCTGCAGGAAAGCGGCCGGAACGAAGCTGTCCGTGCGGGCGTAGAGCATGCGGAAGACCGGATCGGCCTTTTCCTCACCGCGGGCGAAAACGAGGATCTCTTTTGCACCCAGCAGCGTATGGATCCCCATGGTGAAGCCGTGATCCGGCACCCGTTCTTCGCCGCCGAAGAGCGGCGCGAGCTCGCGCTTCGTCGCTTTCGTCAGTTTTTGTCGGTGCGTCTGCGCGTCAAAGGGCGTGCCCGGCTCATTGAAGCCGATGCGTCCGCGCTCCCCGATCCCGAGGATCGCGAGATCGAGCCCGCCGGCCTCCGCGATCAGCGCGTCATAGTCCGCTTCGTTTTCTCCGGACAGAAACACCGATCGCTCCCCTTTCGGATCGACCGTATCGAGAAGCGCCGCGCGCAGGCGGGAGCGGCAGCTGCGCGGATCCTCCGACTCCGGGCCGTCGAACTCCGTCGCAGCAAAGAAACGCGCCTGCCCGAGCGCCGGGCTGCCCGCCCGGAAACGCGCAGCAAGCTCCCGATACAGGCAAAGACAGTCGTCGTTCGCGCCGAGCGCAAGCAGCGCCTGCGGATGCGCGCGCAGGCTTTCCTCGATCCGATCCGCCGCCGAAGCAAGGATCCGGTCCGGATCGCCGATCATCGTTTTCATCGGATCACCTCCCGAAGAATCAAGCGGCCAAAGCCGGGAACACTAAAGGCGAGGTGTTCACCCATGGCCATTGTTTTGATACGAACGATCATCATCTATGCGGCGCTGCTGCTCACGATGCGTCTGCTCGGCAAGCGGCAGCTCGGGGAAATGGAGCTGTCGGAGTTTGTCGTCGCGGCGCTGATCGCGGACCTGGCCGCGCACCCGCTGCAGGATATCGGCATCCCGATGATCAACGGGCTGATCCCGATCCTGACGCTCTTCTGCTGCGAGGTGCTGATCGCGGGACTGAGCATGAAAAGCATCCGTCTGCGCGGCCTGCTATTCGGCAAGCCCAGCGTGCTGATCTCGCGCGGAAGCATCGACCAAAAAGAGCTGTGGAAAAACCGCTTCACGCTGGACGAGCTGCTCCAGGAGCTGCGCGCGCAGGGGGTGACGGACATCGGCAAGGTGGAATATGCGATCCTGGAAACCGACGGACGGCTGAGCGTCCTCCTCTATCCCTCCGAAAAGCCGCCCTCTGCCGCGCAGATGAAGCTCGCCGCGCCAGACACCGGCTGTCCCCTTGTTCTCATCAACGACGGCCGGGTGTTGGAGGATAATTTGAAACGCAGCGGCAAAACCCGAGGCTGGCTGGACGAACAGCTGAAGACCCATCGCGCCGGAAGCGCTGACGAGGTCTTTCTGCTGACGCTCGACAGCGCGGGTCAGGTCTATTTTGCCCGAAAGGAGAAACGCGCATGAAAAAGGAATGCTTCGCCGCCGCCCTGCTGCTCCTGCTGTTCGCGGCGGCGCTGATCAACATCGCCTGCCTGGACCGCCTGATCGGTCGGATCGAGACCGACGCCGAACGCGCGGAGGCGCTGGCCGAAGCCGGCGACTTTTCGGCGGCGGAGGCGGCGCTGGACACGGCGATCGAGCATTGGATCGCCGCCAACGCCTACACGCACATCTTCATCCGGCACCCGGAAATAGACTCGACCAGCGACGCCTTTTTCGAACTAAAGGAGCTGCTGGCCGAGGAAAATGCCGAGGGCTTCCCTTCGGCATTTGATAAGCTGGCATATCATTTGAACAGCATCGACGAGATGGAGCATATCCGTCTCGGCAGCGTGCTGTGATCATTTGTCGCTGAGAAGCTTGGTCAGCTCTTCCATGAAGGTGTTGATGTCCTTGAAGCTGCGGTACACCGAGGCAAAGCGCACATAGGCCACCTCGTCCACGTCGCGGATGTGGGCCATGACCATCTCGCCGATCTCCGCCGTGCTGACCTCGCGTTCCAGATGGCTCTGCAGCTCCTGTTCGATGTCGTCGGCGATCGCCTCGAGCTGAGCCAGGGAAACGGGGCGCTTTTCACAGGCGCGCACCATGCCGTTGATGAGCTTCACGCGGTCGAAGGACTGACGGCTGCCGTCGCGCTTGATGACGACGAGAGGCATCCGCTCGATAATCTCATAGGTGGTAAAGCGTTTTTTGCAGGCCAGGCACTCGCGGCGGCGGCGAATGGTCGCGCCCTCCTCGGCCGGACGGGAGTCGATGACCTTGCTTTCGGAATAGGAGCAAAACGGGCACTTCATGAAAAATCTCTCCCATATCTAATGATATCGGAGAGATTATATCACATGCGAGATTCGATTGCCACAAAAAATGACAGAAAACGACGATTTTTTCTCAACGGTTCAGCAGCGCGGCCGCGGCGGCGCCGGGCAGCGTCGTCTCCTTTCCGATCTGCAGACGGACGTACCTGCCGAGCTCGGCAGAAGAACGCGCGAGCAGCTCCTCCAGCGCCGGACGATAGCATTTCCCTTTTTCCACCAGGGAACCCTCGGCGCAGATGACGACCGGATGCTCGGGGTCCTTGCCTTCGCCGGTCAGCAGCAGGATCGCCAGGAGATTCGTGCACATCGCGCGTGCCGAACGGTGGAACAGCTCCTTTGCGACCGTCTGAATAAAGGCGCGGTCCTCGTCGGAGGCAAATGCCTCGAGCTGCTCGCCGACCGCCCAGGCGTCGGGCTTTGAGGCGTTGAAGGCGCCGCAGGCGCAAATCGCCTCCCAGGAACGCGCAGAGACCAATCCTTCCTCTGTCGCGGCCTGCAGGATCAGACGGAACAGCTGGCCGAGGTAGACGCCGGCCGTGAGTTTTTCCAGCAGCTTGAGGCCGGGATTGTTGCTCAGCCGGTCGAGTTCAAGGTCAAAATCGCCGCGCGGCAGTCCGTCGTACATACCGGACTCCAGGTTGACGATGATGCGTTTTTTTTCGGGGCGGCCGAGCTTCGCGATACGCTCGAGCGGCAGCACGCAGCAGGTGTTGGTGCCGGTGCCGCTGACCTGGCCGATCAGGCCGCCGACGCGGCTTTTATCCATGGAGGCGGAGCCGCCCAGCAGGACGGCGGCCGTGTCGTTGAGGATGACGCAGTGCTTGCCGCGGACGCCGCGTCGTTCGAGCTCTTCGATCAGCGAGGCTCCGACAAGCTTGCCCTCGGAGCCCGTGATCACGACCTCTTTGTCGATCCGGATCACCTGTCCGTCGATCTCGGGCGTGATATCCGCCGAATAGGAAAAGCAAAAGCCGATATCGTCCGCATCGGAAGCCAGCGGTTCGACCGCGTCCGCAACGAAGCGGATGAATTCTTCCCAGGAGGCGGGTTTTTCGATGCCGGGCATCATTTTTTTCTCCACGCGGCTCAGCACAGGCCCATTCTCTGTGAAGCTGATCAGACCGCAGCGGAAATTCGTCCCGCCCGCGTCGATGACGATCGCGCTTTTCCCGATGGGAACCGTCTCGTCCGCCTGGAGATAAGTCGGGATCATCGGAAGGATCGCCTCCCGGCAAAGCCCCTCTTCCATCGCATCTCTCATCCGGCCGGCCTCAAGGATCGGATCGATCCGTTCTGCCGGCATGCCGTGCTGATTCAAAAAATCCATCGCCGCTTTGCTCATGCAGCATCACCCCCGTAATCATTTCGGAAAAAGTATAGCACAGGGAACAGAAAAAGAAAAGGGACTGTTTTCACAGTCCCTTTTCCTGCTGCATGATTATTTGTCCTTGACAGCCTCGATCACGCCCTGCGCCAGACCGGCGATGCCGGCGATCTCGCTCGGGATGATGATCTTGGTGGCCTGGCCGTTGGAGGCGGCGGTAAAGGCCTCGAGGGCCTTGATCTTGATGACCTGGTCGGTCGGGCAGGCCTCGTTGA
>CAMZIX010000036.1 GCA_947307375.1 uncultured Clostridia bacterium
CCGCTTCCGCCGGGGCGGCGAAAGCTCCGTATCCGTTGGCTCCTTCTTCCTTTCCAAATCGGGAGTCTCATGGGGGACTCCCGATTTGGGTTTTGGAGGGAAACCGTTATGAACACTCGGGCCAGAAAGCGGGCACCCGAAAGGGTGTCCGCTTTCTGGTGCCGCGCCTATGGCGCGGATAGATCAGCTTCGCTCAAACGCGAAAGAGGACTCCCGTCCCCTCTCGCGCTCTTCCCATGCGGACTTGGAGGTCGGGTCGGCTTTGATGCCCCTTTTCTGGTGCCGCGCCTTCGGCAAGGATAGATCCGCTGCACTTTTTCTGTGATCCGGCTTCCCAGCGCGGCGAAGCTGTGATAATATAATTTAAACAAAAGGAAAGAGGGAATCGCCGTGATCCTGAACGCGGAAAACGGGCTGCTGCAGCTGCCCTTCGGAGACATGGATTACATCCGCTTCGGCAGCGGGGAAAAAACGCTTGTCATGCTGCCCGGCGGGGGCGACGGGCTGAAGACCGTCAAGGGTACGGCGCTGCCCTTTGCGCTGCTGTACCGTTCGCTTGCCAAAGACTTTACCGTATATGTGTTCAGCCGCCGGGCGCAGCTTCTCGCGCACATGAGCACCCGGGAGATGGCGGAGGACCAGAACGCGGCGCTGGAGGCGCTGGGGCTGTCCCGCGTCGCCCTGGTCGGCGTTTCGCAGGGCGGCATGATCGCCCAGTGGCTGGCCATCGACCACCCGGACAAGGTCGAAAAGCTGGTGCTGACGGTCACGCTGGCCCGCGCCAACGACACGCTGCGCGAGGTGATCGCGCGCTGGACGGAGCTGGCCGGGCGCGGCGATTACAGGGGCATCATGCTCGACACCGCGCGGCGCTCCTATTCCGAGAAAAGGCGAAAAGCGGCGGAGCTGGAGTTCCGGCTGATGGGCGATCTCGGCAAACCGAAGAGCTTTGACCGCTTCCTGACGCAGGCGGAGTCCTGCGTCACGCACGACGCGTACGGCGAGCTCGGGCGCATCGCCTGCCCGACGCTGGTGATCGGCGGGACCGACGACCGGATCGTGACCGGGCAGGCCTCCGAGGAGCTGGCGGCGCGGATCCCCGGCAGCGAGCTGTATATCTATCAGGGCCTGGGCCACGGCCTGTACGAGGAGGCGCCGGACTTCCTCCGGCGCGTGGCGGATTTCTGCCGATAAGGAGGGTTACCGATGACAAAAGAACTGTTCTGGAAAGCGATGACCCGGTTTTTCGCCGGCCTCCTGCTGGTCGGCGCGCTGATCTTCCTCCCGGCGGGCAGCTTTGCCTACTGGCAGGGCTGGCTGCTGATCGGCATCCTGTTCGTGCCGATGTTCGGGGCGGGGCTCGTGATGATGGCAAAGGATCCCGAGCTGCTGCGCAGACGGCTCAAGGCGAAGGAGGAGCAGAGCGAGCAGAAACAGGTCATCGCGGGGAGCGGGATCATGTTCCTCGCGGCCTTCGTCCTGGCCGGGCTGAACTGGCGCTTCCGCTGGCTGCTGCTGCCGGACTGGGCGGTCTGGGCCGCCGCGGCGCTCTTCCTGCTGGCCTATCTGCTTTTCGCGGAGGTCCTGCGGGAGAACAGCTACCTCTCCCGCACGATCGAGGTGCAGGAGGGCCAGCAGGTGGTCGACTCGGGCCTCTACGGCGTCGTGCGCCACCCGATGTACGCGGCGACGGTGCTGCTGTTCCTCGCCATGCCGCTGGTGCTCGCCTCGCCGATCTCCTTCGTCGTCATGCTGGCTTATCTCCCGCTGATTGTCAAGCGTATCCGCAATGAGGAGGAGGTCCTGAAGGACGGCCTCGCGGGCTATGAGGACTACATGAAGCGGGTGAAATACCGCCTGATCCCCGGCATCTGGTGAAACGAAAAAAGAGCGTCTATCTCTTGGATCGGACGCTTTTTTTTTCGCCGCATTGCGGCGCAGGGGACGATATGGTATAATCAAGTATCCATAAAACGCAAAAGGAGAACAGGCATGAACGCAAGAAAATGGAAACAGATCTTCAGGGACACCGATTTCGTGCACCGCAGCGGCACGCCCGAGGAGCTGCGCGTGGCCGAGTATCTGAAGGCGCAGTGCGAGAGCCTCGGCGTTCCCGCGCGGCTGGAGGGCTTCCGCGTGCCGATGGCCGAGATCGAACAGGCGCAGGTCCTGGCCGACGGAAAAGAGATCCCCGCGAAGGGCCTCTTCTGCTGCGGCAGCGGTACGGTCGAGGGCGAGCTCTACTATATGCCCGGCCAGGACAAGGTCTCCATCGCCGGGGCGAAGGACAAGATCGTGCTGCTCGACACGCAGGGCGTGGGCTTCTTCACCTATCAGGACCTGGTCAAGGCCGGGGCGAAGGGCATCCTCTTTCAGTACGGCAACAGCTATTATCCCAACAAGGACATCGACGAGCGCGATCTGCGCGCTCATGTCGTCGGCGAGGAGAAAAAGCTTCTGTGCGCCATGCTGCACTGTTCCACGGCGGTCGATCTGGTCCGTCGCGGCGTCAGGCGCGTGCAGATCACGATCCGTCAGAACGAATACGACGGCGAATCGCACAACGTGATCGCCGAGCTGCCCGGCCGGCGCGACGAGTGGATCACGCTCAGCGCGCACTACGACTCGACCGCGCTGTCCCACGGCTCCTACGACAACATGTCCGGCTGCGCGGGCCTGCTCGGCGTGATGGAGGCGCTGCGCGGCAGGGAGCTTACCTACGGGCTCCGCTTCCTCTTCTGCGGCAGCGAGGAGCGAGGCCTGCTCGGCTCGAAGGCCTATGTGCGCGATCACGAGGCGGAGCTCGAAAAGATCGCGCTGAATATCAACCTCGACATGATCGGCACGATCATGGGCAAGTTCATCGCCTGCGCCTCCGCCGAGGAAAAGCTCGCGAATTATCTGGAGTACATGGGCGCGGAGCTGGGCATCCCCGTGGCCGCCCGCATCGGCGTGTATTCCAGCGACTCGACCCCCTTCGCCGACAAGGGCGTGCCCGCCGTGTCGCTGGCGCGCATCGCGGGCTCCAATGTCGCGCCGATCCACGGCCGCTACGACCGGCCGGAGCTGCTGAGCATGGAGCAGCTGCAGAAGGATATCGACTTCATCGCGGCCTTCACCCGCCGCATGGCGAACGCCGCCTGCTGCCCCGTTTCCCGGGAAATCCCCGAGAAGGTCAAAAAGGAGCTGGACGAGTACCTCTTCCGCAAGAGAAAAAGCTGACGGCGCTCAGACGTAGTATTCCGGGTGGCTGCTGAGGCAGAAAAAGGTATAGCCGCAGGCGGGATTGTAGAAGTTCAGAAAATCCCCGCCGCCCTGGCGGAAGTTGGCCTGGAACACGACCGAGGGCTCCATCAGCCGGTCGCCCTGCAGCAGGCGCAGCGCCGCCTCCACGCTCGTCCCGTCCGGGTCCAGCAGGTCGCGGAAGGCCGAACTGTCTACGCCCGCGTACTGCCCGGGCTGGAAGATGACCTCCTCGATGCTGTCGGGAAACTCCGGCGAGGCCACGCGGTTGAGCACCACCTCGCCGACGCACATGCGCCATTCCAGGTCGATGCCGCTGCTTCCGGCCTCGTGCTCGATGAGCTTGGCCAGCAACAGCAGCTCGTCGAAGTCCAGGCGCGCGGCCAGGGAATCGCGGTCGTCCAGCCACTCGTTGTAGCAGACGGCGGCGGCGCGCCCCGCGTCAAGGTCGCCGCAGCAGGCCGCGCGAAACAGGATGTCCAGATAGTTCTGCTTCGGATCGTAATCCGCCGCCGCGGCCGCAGCCGGCAGCAGCAGAACGGCAAGCATCAGACAAAAGCAGCGTTTCACGGTTTTCCCCTCCTTTTCTTCTTTGTCCCCAGTATAAAAGGGGAGCGCCGCGAAGCCTGTCGGAAGCGGGAAAGCTGCGAAAAAATAAAATCGGGGCTTGGAGAATCGCCCCGAATGGTATATAATATTTCTGCTATAACTAATAACGGAGGATGATTTCTATGATTATGGATTGTTCCAAGTACGTGGGACCGTGCATCTGCGGCAAGGACCACGAACTGGAGACCAAAATGGTCGTTGTCGAGTACGATGCGCTCAGCCGCTTTGAGGAGTACATGGCTGCCGTCGGCCTGGGCGACAAGCGCCGCACGGTCGTCTACGACAGCAACATTTACGCGCTGACTGAGGGCAAGCACGTGAAGGCCGATCAGGAGATCGTTCTTCCGGCCCAGGGCCTGCGCTCCGAAGATGTGCTGATCGAGGCGATGATGAAGGACCTCGATAAGCCGGAGGTCATCGTGGCCTTCGGCGCCGGCACCATCATGGACTTCGGCCGCTATCCCGCCTACAAGCTGGGCATCCCCTTTGTCGCGATCCCGACGCTTGCGAGCTCCGACGGCTTCACCGCCAGCATCTGCTCCGTGATCCTCAACGGGCAGAAGAAGTCGATCCGCATGAAAGCGCCCGCGCTGGTCGTGACCGACCTGGATATCATCAAGGGCGCGCCGGTACGCCTCGTCAGCAGCGGCGTCAACGACATCCTGGCCAAGTACATCTCTCTGGTCGACTGGAAGATCGCCACCCTCGTCTCCGGCGAGGACTACTGCCCGATGGTCGCTGGCCTTGCGCAGGAGGCGCTGGACATCATGCGCGCCGCCGCCGACAAGATGGCCGCGACCGGTGAGATCGACCACGAGGCGATGACGATGGCGCAGATGAAGAGCGGCCTGACCATGCAGCTCTGGAGCGACTCCCGCGCCGCCTCCGGCGCCGAGCATCTGATGGCCCACCTGGTCGAGATGAAGCCGCCGCGCTTCGAGAAGGCCGAGGGCATCCACGGCGAATGCGTCGGCGTCGGCACCTTCGCCTGCGTGAAGGAGTATCACCGCCTGGCCAAGCTTCACCCGACCGCCAAGCCCTTCGAGCCGCTGACTGCCGAGTGGGTCAGGGAGAAGTTCGGCGATCGCCTCTTTGACGGCATCATGAAGGAGAACGCCCACGATGTGCTGGGCACCTTTGATCCGCAGGAGATCGTCGATCAGTGGGAAGGCGTCGTCGCGCTGATCAACACGATCCCTCCGGTGGAGGAGCTCGAGGCCATCTACAAGGGCTGCGGCTGCAAGTACCTGCCGGAGCACATCGGCATCGATCCCGCGCTGGAGAGCGAGATGCTCGATATCTCCGCCGCCATCCGCAACCGCCTCACGCTGATCCGCATGAAGCGCGTGCTGGACTTCGGCGAATAAGCGCAGAAGAAACGAAAAGCCCGGGGAACCATTTGGTTCCCCGGGCTTGTTTTTTGCTCCCTGCAATCAATACTTGACTTCTTCGACCGTGCAGCCCGCGTCGCTCAGCAGCTGCACCAGGCCGACGTCGCCCGCCATATGCGCGGCGCCCACGGCGAAGAAAACGGTTTTGCCGCTCGTCAGGTACTCCAGCGCCTTGTCGCGCATGCCGAGGTTGCGCTCGTCCAGCAGTTTGCGGTTGTAATCCTCGATCATCGCGAGCTGCTCCTCGGTGTAGTCGCCGGCTTCTTCCTCCTCTTCCTCCTCGCCGGCCAGCAGTGTCCAGAAGGCGTCCCTGTCGCCGGAGAGCCAGAGCTCATACATCGCGGACAGATCCGCGTCGTAGGTCTCCGCACTGTCGAGCGCCGCCTCGATCAGCAGCAGATACAGCTCGTTGTCGAAGCTGTTGAGCAGATTCATCTGGAAGTCCGAGGATTCCACGTCCAGCACCGGGATCGCACGATCGTAGCAATGCTGGATCAAAAGCCCGTCCATGCCCTTGTCCGGGTCGAGCGTCGTGTACTTCATCAGCAACGCGGAATCGATCAGCTGCGACCACATGGCCAGGTTGTAGCGGCTGAAGAGAGTGGGGTAGAGGCCGACCTCCTGCAGCAGATCACAGGCGCGCTGATAGAGCTCCTCCGGCATATAGTCGCTGACCGAGCTGCCGTCGCTGAGGACATACTGCATCATGTCCTTCATCGCGCGCTGCGTGTCCGCGGCGTAGGCGAGGCTGTCGAATTCCACGGCCAGCGCGTCGCAGGAATCCAGCACCCGGGAAACACGGATCAGCACGGCGTCGTTGCGCTCGTCGCCGACATGGATCGTGCCGAAGAGATAGAGGTTATGGCCCTCCGCGTCCGTGACCTTCCACAGCAGCGGCGAAGCCGCGGCGGTATCGGCCGGGGCCTCCGTTTCGGCCGGCGCTTCGGTCGGAGCGGGCGCTTCGCTCGGCGCGGGCTCATCGGCTGCAAGCGGGGCGCTTTCTTCCACCGGCGGTTCGGCCTCCTGCGTCTGCGGATAGCGCGTGCAGGCCGTCAGGCAGCCGAGCAGCAGCAGAACAGCCAGCAGCAGAGCGATCCAGCGTTTCATATAGGTCTCCTTTCCGGCCGCCGGGAAAACGACCGATGCTGTTTTTTCGCGATTATACCACAGACGTCCTGCTGACGCAAGGGCGCGGCGGCCCGCCTCGCTCTGTCGCTCTGTATGGGGTGAGCGCGAGAGGGGACGGGAGTCCTCTTTCGCATTTGAGCGCAGCGGATCCTATCCGCCGGAGGCGGGCACCAAAAAAGGACGTCCATCCGGACGTCCTTTTTTGGCAAATCGCGCTGATTGTGATACCAAATGCACCCCGGGGTTCAGGGTGGGGTGCATTTTGCTCAGCCCGGGGTGCATTTTTCAGAGGTGGGGTGCAGCTCGACAAACTGGAATTATATCTTCAAATCTGATTCAGCCTGCATTCCGGGAGTTCCCCGTTCATCACTTTCTTGATATTGCTGATAAAGAAATCATAGCGCTTTTTATGATACTTCACGCCATCCGGAAGTCCGGCCGTATGGGGAGTCAGGATGACATGATTCAAGTCCCGCAGAGGATTATCCATACTTAAGGGTTCATCCTCATATACATCCAGACAAGCTCCGCCAATACTGCCCTGTTTTATTGCCAGTATCAGTTGATCCTGGTCAATGACCGCTCCCCTTGATGTGTTGATCAAGACTGCGTCAGATTTCATTTTGTCGAACGCATGAGAATCGATCATATGCCGCGTGCTTTCATTCAAAGGAATATGAATACTGACGATATCACTCTCACGGTAAATGCTATCCAGATCTTTTTGCTGTACACCGGCAATGTCAAACGGCTTATGGCTATAGCCCAGGACGTTCATATGAAAGGCATTACAATACGCCGCAACCTTTTTTCCTACATTTCCGAGGCCAATGATTCCGATCGTTTTTTCAGAAAGCTCTGCTCCCTTGTATTGCAGTTCTCCTTCATCCCGGTGAGCCTTTAGGAACGAATCGAGGTATGTGATGTTTTTATACCAGCAAAGAATGAAGGCCATCACATGCTCGGCAACCGCATTCGCATTCACGCCGGCAGCATTACAGACTTGAACGCCGTATCTGGTACAGTCTTCAAGATTTACATTGTCATACCCCGCACCTGTTTGGATCAGTTTTAGTCTGGGCGCTTTTTCCAGCAACGCTGCGTTGATTTTGATATGCTCCGGTATGAGCACGTCTGCGTCTCTTAATTCTTCTTCTGCTGCTTCATAAGGATGCAGAATTCTTACTTCCCACGCCTCCGGAAACCTATTGATTATCTGTTCTTTTGCTGCGTGAGGAAAACTTCCGATGATTGCGATTTTCATACAGCCACCTCCACAACTCCCGATTTGTCGAGATCATTATAACAGGCAACGCACGATATTGGAATAAGAAAAGGGGACTCTGATCGTATCATGATCAGAGCCCCTTTATGGTGCGAGAGAGGAGACTTGAACTCCCACGTCGGTTGACACACGCCCCTCAAACGTGCCTGTCTACCTGTTCCAGCACTCTCGCTTATTCTGCGCGGACGCATCGGCTGCATTGAAAGCCGCGATCGTCCATTTGCGCATGCCGCATTTAAGGCAATGGGTATTATAGCAGATTATCCCTGATTGTCAAGCACTTTTTCCGGGGCCTTTTTCAGCAGAGCGACAAAAGCGGCCCACAGCGCAAGCAGCACGAGGATCAGCGCGCGGGCGCCGTGATCCATCAAAAGAAGGAAGCGCTTGACGAAATAGGCGTAATAGCCCAGGAGCGAGGCAAACTGCGTCAGCGCGGCGACGGGGGAGAGGATCGGCAGGCCGAAGACCAGGATCACGCTCAGCGCGTCGGCGGAGAAGAAGTAGCGGTCGTGCATGTGCGGCAGGAAGAAGGGGATGCCGACGGCCATCAGCAGCGCCGCGATCAGGATCAGCCGGTCGTCCAGGCGCTTGCGGAACACAAAGCAAAGCGCAAGCAGCAGGAGCAGGAACGCGAAGGCGGCAAAAATGCCGAGCTTCTCGGCCAGCGCCGGATCGGAAACGTTCCGGAACAGGCCATAGATCGAGGAAGAATTGTAATTGAGCGAAGTGCCGACGGTGCCGGATTCGTTCAGATAGATCAGCAGGGTATTCATGAAGGGACGGCCGGCGATCACCGCGGGCAGGATCAGCAGGAGATAGGTCAGCGGGAAGACGGGCAGGTGCTTCCAGCGGATCTTGCCGGCAAAGAGCAGCACGGCAAAGACCGGCATCACAAACACGGCCTGCAGCTTGAAGCCGAAGGACAGCGCAAGCAGCGCCATCGAGCGGATCGGGCGGTCCTCCAGCGCGTCCGCCAGCGCGAGCACGGCCAGCGCGACGTAAATGCTGTCGCACTGCCCCCAGACGGCGCCGTTAAGGAAGACCGTGGGGAGGAGCAGCAGCGTGAAAAAGCTGCAGACGCGGCGCGCGGGACTGTCGGTCAGGCGGGAGACCAGGCGCATGCCGCCCCAGGCGAGCAGCACGTCGAAAAAGATGCTCAGCAGCTTAATCAGATAGAGGTCGCGGATCTTCGAATAGGAAAAGAGCGCCAGAAAATACAGATAGGGGACGTTATAGTTGCCGACAGGCCGGTACAGCGCGCGGAAGCCGCCGTTCTGACGGTAGAACATGACCCAGGGGGCCAGAAAGTCCTGATAGTCCAGGGTCTCGTATTTCATGGCGAGCAGCCGGGGGACGAAGGCCGTCAGCAGCAGCGCGGCGACCGCAGACCACTGCGCGGCGGTCTTGATGCAGCCGCTGCGGTACAGGAAATACAGCGCAAACAGCGCCTCGAGAGTAAGGAGCAGCGTGACCCGAACATCCATGAGCGCACCTCATTGAAAAACAAATAAAAAAAGCGGGAGATTCTCCCACAAAAACTGAAAAAAGCACTTGACTTTTCTATATTAATTGGAGTAAAATAACTTGCTATGTTCGCCGGAGAGGAGGGGCGCTTTGCCCCACTATCTGAGTAAAATATAGCACCCCATCGCAGTGAAATCAAGTCCGGGTGATAAGATTTCAGCAACTTACCCGGGCGTTTGCAATCAGGATAAGGAGAGTGCGCACATGCCGAAAGACGTTCTCTACGGCAAAACTCTGCGAAAGAGCTTTGCCCGCACCCAGGAGATCATGGATATGCCCAACCTGTTGGAGATCCAGAAGAGCTCCTACGAGTGGTTTTTGAAGACCGGTCTGAACGAGGTCTTCAAGGACACGGACGCGGTGGCCGACTATTCCGGGAACCTGGAGCTGAGCTTCATCGATTTCTCGATGAACGACAAGCCCAAGTACAGCGAGGAAGAATGCAAGGCCCGCGACGCCACCTACGCAGCCCCTCTGAAGGTCCGCGTCCGTCTGCATAATAAGGAGACGGGCGAGATCAAGGAGCAGGAGATCTTCATGGGAGATTTCCCGATCATGACCGCCGGCGGTACCTTCATCATCAACGGCGCCGAACGCGTCATCGTTTCCCAGATCGTCCGTTCCCCGGGCGTCTACTTTGACCGTACGACGGACAAGTCCTTCATCAACGTCTACGCCTCCACCGTGATCCCGTATCACGGCGCCTGGCTGGAGTACGAGACGGACGCCAACGACATGTTCAACGTCCGCATCGACAAGAACCGCAAGCTGCCCATCACCTGGTTCCTGAAGGCCATGGGCGCCTACGACGAGAACAAGCCCGAGACCTGGCTCAGCTGCGTGGACGCGCCCGAGGTCGGCGCCGTCACCAACGAGCGTCTGAAGGAGATCTTCGGCCAGGACGAGCGCATCATCTCCACCCTGGACAAGGATACCACCGCCAGCCGCGACGAGTGCCTGATCGAGATCTACCGCAAGCTGCGTCCCGGCGACCCCCCGACGGTGGAGTCCTCCGAGACCCTGCTGGACGGCCTCTTCTTTGACCGCCGCCGCTACGATATCTCCAACGTCGGCCGCTATAAGTTCAATAAGAAGCTGTCTCTCTATCCCCGTATCGCCGGCTTCACGCTGGCCGAGCCCGTCATCGACCCGCTCACCGGCGAGCTGCTGTTCGAGGAAGGCCATGTCCTGACCCGCGACGAGGCCCGGAAGATCGACGAGGCCGGCGTGGTCGCCGTCGTCCTGAATCTGGACGGCAAGCAGGTCCGCGTGTTCTCCAACGGCTTTGTCGACATGGACCGCTATGTGGACTTCGATCCCGCCGAGGTCGGCGTGGACGAGAAGGTGCGCGGCATCGTGCTGCGCGGTCTGCTGCAGCAGTACGAGGGCGAGGCCCTGAAGGACGCCATCCGCGAGAACATCGACGTGCTGATCCCGAAGCACATCGTCGTGGACGATATGTTCTCCTCCGTCAACTACCTCAACTGCCTGGCCCACGGCATCGGCGAGCCCGACGACATCGACCACCTGGGCAACCGCCGCGTCCGCTGCGTCGGCGAGCTGCTGCAGAACCAGTTCCGCATCGGCTTCAGCCGTATGGAGCGCGTGATCCGCGAGCGTATGACCCTGCAGGATCTCGACGTCGTCACGCCCCAGAGCCTGATCAACATCCGTCCGGTCACGGCGGCGATCAAGGAGTTCTTCGGCTCCTCCCCGCTGAGCCAGTTCATGGACCAGACCAACCCGCTGGCCGAGCTGACGCACAAG
>CAMZIX010000037.1 GCA_947307375.1 uncultured Clostridia bacterium
TGCAGTTTGTATGGAGCGGCGGCTTCCGCGCGGAGGCGGAGCGCGACCAGTACGATCAGACGCGGCTGCAGATGGGCCTCGACGAAGAGCGCTTCTCCTATCCGCTGCAGCCGGGAGCGTCCATCACGGCGCCGGAAGTCATCCTCAGCTTCAGCGCACAGGGCCTCGAGCGCCTGAGCCATCAGCTGCACCGCTGCATCCGCCGGCACGTTTGCCGCGGCAAATACCGGGATGAGCGGCGGCCCATCCTGCTCAACAGCTGGGAGGCCTCCTATTTTGACTTCAGCGGTGCATCTATCCTTCGTCTGGCCGAGGAAGCCAAAGCGCTGGGGGTGGAACTGCTGGTGATGGACGACGGTTGGTTCGGGCAGCGCAGCGACGACAGGCGCGCGCTCGGCGACTGGACGGCCAACGAGAAAAAACTCGGCGGAACACTGGGATCCCTGATCGAACAGGTCCGCGCCCTGGGGCTGCGCTTCGGCATCTGGATGGAGCCGGAGATGGTCAGTGAGGACAGCGAGCTCTATCGCAGCCATCCCGACTGGGCGCTGGCGATCCCCGGACAGCCGCCCGTCCGCTCGCGCTTTCAGCTGGTGCTGGACTTCTCCCGCCGGGAAGTGCGTGAGGAGATCTTCGCGCGCATCTGCCGCGTGCTCGACCAGGGAAAGATCGACTACCTGAAATGGGACGCCAATCGCTCGATCAATGAGGTATATTCCCATACGGCGACGGATCAGGGCAAGGTGCTCTACGACTATATGCTGGGCGTGTATGAAGTGCTGGGGCGGCTTTGTGACCGCTATCCCCAGCTGCTGATCGAGGGCTGCAGCGGCGGCGGCGGGCGCTTTGACGCCGGCATGCTGTACTACTGTCCGCAGATCTGGTGCAGCGACAACACCGATGCGATCGACCGTCTGCGCATCCAGTACGGCACCTCCTTCGGCTACCCCGCCTCCGCCGTCGGCGCGCACGTCTCCGCCTGCCCCAACCATCAAACGGGGCGGTCGACGCCGCTGCAGACCCGGGGTGTCGTCGCTGCAGCCGGCACCTTCGGCTACGAGCTGGATCCGGCGAAGCTCAGCGAAAGCGAGCGAGAGGAGATCCGCCGGCAGATCGCGGACTACAGCGAAGATGCGGCGCTGGTGCGGCAGGGCCTGTACTACCGCCTCTGCGATCCCGCCGCCACGCCCTTCTGCGCCTGGGCTTTCGTGTCCGAGGACGGCGCGCAGGCGATGATCAGCGCGGTGCTGCAGGAAAACCACGGCAACATGCCTGTCCTCTATGTCCGGCCGCGGGGTCTGACGCCCGGCGCCCTCTACCGCGACAGGAAGAGCGGCCGCGTCTATCCCGCCGACGCGCTGATGGACATGGGCCTGCCCCTGCCGCATCATACGGAACCGTTCGGCAGCAGGGTCTGGCGCCTGGAGCGGCTCGAAAGGGATGAGATGAAATGACCGGAACGCTTGTCAATGTGGGAACGATCCTCGCGGGCAGCCTGATCGGCGGCCTGTTCCGCAGGGCGATGAATGAAAAAATCAGCAACGGGCTGCTGAGCGTGATGGGCCTGTGCGCCTTCGGTCTGGGCGTCAACGCCGTCGTGCAGAACATGCCCAAGAGCCAGTATCCGGTGCTGTTCATCGTGAGCCTCGCGATCGGCTGCGTGATCGGGACGCTCCTGCAGCTCGACCGCCGCGTCAGCGCGCTGACGGAGCGCCGCGGCGGCGACGGAAAGCTCGGCCAGGGCATCGTCACCGGCTGTCTGATCTTCTGCATCGGGACCCTGTCCATCCTCGGCCCCGTGCAGAGCGCGCTGTACGGCGACCACACCTATCTCTTCACCAACGCCTCGCTCGACTTCGTCACCTCGATGGTGCTCGCCTCGGCCTACGGCCCGGGGATCGCGCTCTGCGCCGCGGTGCTCTTCCTGTGGCAGGGCGCCATCTATCTGCTCACGAAGCTGGTCGGCGGCTTCATCACGGACACGATGATGGTGGAGATCTCGATCGTCGGCGGCTTTCTGATCGCGATGTCCGGCCTGTCCATCATGAAGGTCAAGGACTTCCGCACGCTCGACTATCTGCCCGCGCTGCTGGTGCCGGTGCTCTGGTGCCTGCTGCGGGGCTGAGGCGCCGTCATGCCGAACTATAAGCTGAGGCTCTGCTACGACGGCACGCGGTACCGCGGCTGGCAGAAGCAGGGCAACACCGAAAAGACCGTCCAGGGCAAGCTGGAGGCCGCGCTCTCGCGCCTGCTGTCGCAGGAGGTCGAGGTCGCCGGCTGCGGCCGCACCGATGCGGGCGTGCACGCGCGCGAACAGGTCTGCTCCTTCCGCGCGGAGACCGGGCTGAGCTGCGAAGAGCTCCTCGCCGCGCTGCGGCGGGCGCTGCCCGAGGATATCGGCGCGCTCTCGCTGGAGATCGCCCCGCCGCGCTTTCACGCGCGGCTGAGCTGCAAGGAAAAAACCTACGTCTACCGCATCTGGAACAGCGAAACGCCGAACGTGTTCGAGCGGCGTTATCTCCTGCCCGTTCCCGAGGTCCTGGACGTGGATGCAATGAAAAAGGCCGCGGCGCTCCTGTGCGGGCGGCACGATTTCGCCGCCTTCTGCTCGCTCAAACGCAGCAAAAAAAGCTCCGTGCGCGAGCTGCGGAGCCTGGAGATCCTGCGCGAGGGGGAGGAGCTGCGCCTGGTTTTCACCGGCGACGGCTTTTTGTACAACATGGTGCGCATCCTGACCGGAACGCTCCTGGAGGTCGGACGCGGCGAGCGAAGTCCGGAGGACATGCCTTCGATCCTCGCCTCCGGAGACCGCGCGCAGGCGGGGCCGACGGCCCCGGCGCAGGGCCTGACGCTGTGGCGCGTAAGCTACGAATAAAGAAGAGGGGATGCGGCGCATCCCCTCTTCTTTTCTATTCTCCGCAGAGCCAGCCGTCCTGCGGCTCGCTCAGAAACTGCTCCAGCTCCCGCCGGAAGCCCTCGTCAAGCTCCGACGCGCGGCCTTGTCCCTCGACCAGCGGGTCGATAAACCTCTTCTTGGCCGGGATCACGCGGCGCTTCTTCGGCGGCGCGGCGTCGTCGCTCCGCATCCGGTGCAGCGCACGGAACTCCCGCCAGGCGCGGCGAGTCTCCCCCTCCGCTTCCAGCTTCGCAATGACCGCCGGCTCCGTGCCGTACAGATCTCCCTCGTCGAGCACGCCGCGGCGGAGCGCCGCCGCCAGCAGCTCGGAGAGCATCTGCATCGCGTAGCGGTCCTCATCGGACACATAGACCCGCGCGCAGCGCAGCGCCGTGCGCGCGAAGCTGAGCGCCGCAGCCGGCTCGCCGAAGGCGAGCTCGATCTGCCCGTCCGGCGCGGCGGCGACGCGCAGATCCCGGTACCAGGCGGCGAGCTCCGCCGGCGAGGCGAAGCCGTAGCCGAGGGCGTTGCCCATCGTGTATTCCAGGCGATCGGACGACAGCCGCGGCGCGTCGTTGTCCGCCACCGGATAGCGGTGGTAGTCCGCCACCGCGTCGAGAGAGATCGGGAGCGCGTCCAGCAGCCTCCCGATCTCCGCGCTGCCGCGCAGGATCTCCTCCGTGCGCGCCTCGGTGGCCTCCTGCCGCAGGTAATCGCCCCGCAGAAAGTCCACGACGTGGGCGAACACGGGCGTGGCGAGGTCGTGAAAGAGCGCCGCCAGCGTCTGCGCCCGGTCGCCGGTGAAGCGCCAGACGATCAGCGCCGCTCCCAGGCTGTGGGAAAAGCGCGAATAGCGCGGCAGGCCGCGAAAGCGCGGGAAGGCGGTATACTCGCAGCCGCAGTTCATGCCCACGTCCCGCAGACGCCGCAGCTCCGGCGTCTCCAGAAAGGGCGTCAGAAACGCGGGCGTCTCCGCGTGGTACAGGCCGAGCTGCCCCTCGATGTTCTTCTGCGCCGCCATGACGCCGCCTCCTTTCCCCGTCGGACTGACGTGGCTTCATTATACCTGCCGGCCGCCCGCTTTTCAACTCTCCGCCGGGCGGAAAGAAAAAATGCTTGCCAGCGCCTTCTTTTTCCAGTAGAATAACAGACAGAGGGAAGCCCCCGGAGAACAGATCCCGGACAAAGAAAAGGAGAAGCTTATGAAACGTTTGGCATGCCTGATCCTGGCGCTGGCCATAATCCTGGCGCTCGCGGCCTGCGGCGGCGAGCCCGACCCCAACGCCGGCGTATACAAGGCCACGACCGCCGAGATGAGCGGCATCAGCCTTGACGTCAATACCGTTTACGAGGGCGGCCTGTCCTTTGAGCTGAAGGACGGCGGCAAGGCCGTCATGACCATGGACGGCAAGGATTACAACCTGCGCTGGAAGCTGGACGGCGAGGATCTCACCATCATCGCCTCCGACACCGAGCTGACCGGCACCCTGGCCGAGGGCACAATGGTCCTGGACATGGGCAGCGGCATCACTGTCACGCTGGTCCGCGGCAATTAAGGGCCGAAGGATCAAAAAACGCCCGGTTCCCCATCGGAACCGGGCGTTTTTTTTGCGTCTTATCGCGTCAGATAGGCCAGCAGCAGCTCATAGGTCGCGCGCAGGCCGTCCAGGTGCGTGCGCTCATAGCCGTGGCTGTTGGCGGTCCCGGGGCCGATGGCCGCATGGCGGACGTCGTGGCCGGCCAGCACGCTGCCGTCGCCGTCGGTGCCGTAGTGCGGCGTGAAAACATCCATCACATGATCCACGCCCGCGTCGATCGCCGCCTGCCGCAGCTCGTTGGTCATACCCCAGTGGTAGGGGAAGCGCGAGTCCTTGGCAAAGATGGACACCTTGTGCTCGTCGGAGTTCTGATCCGGCCCGGTCGGCGCGATATCGATCGCAAGGATATCCTCTGTGTCCGCCGGGAGCCAGGCCGTGCCGTGACCGATCTCTTCAAACATGGCAAAAAAGGCATAGACCCGACGCGGCAGGGCGATCTCCTCCTCGCGCAGCGCCCGGATCGCCGTCAGCAGCACGGCGGCGCAGGCCTTGTCGTCGACGAAGCGGGATTTCAGGTAGCCGTTGGCGAGCCGGAAGCGCGGCTCGAGCGCGACCATATCCCCGGTCTCGATGCCCAGCGCGCGCACGTCCTCCGCCGTTTTGACCTCTTCGTCCAGCACGACGCAGACGTTCTTCCGGAAATCGGCCGGCGTATCGCGCAGCTCCTCCTCGGTCACATGGACCGAATTCGGCGTGCGGCAGACCGCGCCGGTATAGACTTTCCCGTCCCGGGTGTGGACGCGCACGTTTTCCGTCACACAGCAGAAGGGGTACAGCCCGCCGACCGGGCAGACGTTCAGCGTGCCGTCGGCGTTCAGATGGCGCACCATCAGGCCGATATCGTCCAGATGCGCCGTCACCGCGAGGGTGCGGCCCTCGCCGCCAAGCTCGGCGATCACGCCGCCCTTGTGCGTCAGACGATAAGGCACGCCGAGCTCGTCGAGCATCGTGCAGACCAGCGCCTGGATCTCCTCGTACTGGCCGGTGGTGCTGTCCACCGCGAGCAGGCGCTCAAAGCACGACAGGCAATAGGCTTCGTCAAAGTTCATTTATATCTCCCTCATCATTCGAACTTGTCATATTCGTACTGGTCTTTAATATATGAATTGTAGTATTTCCCAATTGAATCAGCATTCACCAGTTCGTCGTAGACGGAAAACGGGACTTCGTAATATACATAAATAGGATCAGAATTCCGAACAAATCTAATCCCTAACGCATTAAATGGCCAACCGGCATACCCAATTTCCTTGATTGCTGATGATTCAACTTCTTCCCATTCCATATAGTCAAACAAATCATGGCATTCAAGCCACTCTTCAACTATTTCCGGAAAATCCGTGTATTCCTCGAGATCATACTGGCTTATTTTGGAAAGATCCAAGCTATCACGCCATGCTTCCACTATTTCTGGATTATTACTGTAGTCAATGATATCATATGGCCCGAGTTTGGAAACATCTATAATATCATAATTATCTATGCTTTCTTCCTCTTCAAGTTCATTTTCATCATCAAAGAAATACTCTTTTTCGTCGACTTTCTCTTTTTCTTCTTGAAAAGGATGTGGGGTTTCAATTGGTGCATTTGTGCGGCCGCAAGCAACCAATAGTAATATACAGAGAAAAGATACGATAAAAGTCACAAATTGTTTCATAAGCTCACCTATTTTAATTTACTATATTATTGTTTCAGCGGATTCCAGTTTCCGCGAAGATAATACAGGCTGAAGAGGATAAACAGCAGCACGTTGTGGCCGATCATGCAGCCCCAGGCCGCTTCCAGGCCGAAGGACAGCAGCGCCGTGCAGATCCAGGTGCCGAGGATGCGCACGCCCCACATGCCGCTCATATTGATCAGGAAGGGGATCTTCGTCCTGCCCGCGCCCTGCAGCATACCCTCCAGCGCGATGCACACGCCGTAGATCGGCTCGGAGCAGGCCACCATCCGCAGCACCCGCACGCCCAGCGCGATCACCGCGGGGTCTTTGCTGAAGATACGCACCAGCGGAGGCGCGAGGGCGAAGAGCAGCGCGCCGGAGACGAGCATCAGCGCTATCTCCAGGAAAACGATCGTCCGGGCCAGCTGCTTCTGGCGCGGCAGATCGCGCGCGCCGATCGCGTTGCCGGTCAGCGCGGCCGCCGCCTGCATCATACCGAAGCCCGGGATGTAGAAGGCCGACTCCACCGTGTTGGCGATGATGTGCGCCGCCGCGGACACCGGGCCGAGGGCGTTGATCATCGAGGCGAAGGCGACGTAGCCCAGCGAGGTGCCGAAGCGCTGCAGCATGTTCGGGAAGGACACGCGCAGGCAGGGCCGCAGCACCTCCCAGTCCGGCCGCAGGGACTTCCCGCGCGGCGAGATCACCGGGTGGCGGCAGAAACGGATCGCCATCATGACGCCGCCGAAGACGAAGGAGGCCGCGCTCGCCGCCGCCGCGCCGATCACGCCCCAGCCCGCGCCCCACATCGGGATCTGCAGGCCGAAAAGCGTCAAAGTGCGCGGCTCGTAGATCAGCAGAAAATTCAGCGCGACGTTGACCAGGTTCACGCCGATGCCGACGCGCATCGGGGTTTTCGTGTCGCCTGCCGCGCGCAGCACCGTGCCGAAGATCATGCTCGCGCTGCGGAAAAGCATCGGCGCATACAGGATGAAGAAATAGCGCGCCGCGGTAGCCCGGATCGCGGGATCGACCTGCATCCAGGCCGGCACCTGCCGGCTGAGCGCCAGGGGCAGCGCGGTGAAAAGCAGCCCGAGCACCAGCACCGCCAGCACCGACTGCGCCGCCGCCTGCCGGGCCTTCTCCTTCTCACCCGCGCCGAGCTGCTGGGCGATATAGGCCAGAAAGCCCACGCCGAAGGCCGAGACCGTGCCGTTGACCAGCCAGCCGACCGTACTGGTCGAGCCCACGGCGGCCGTGGCCTCGGTGCCGAGCGAGCCCACCATTGCCGTGTCGATGTACTGCACGGCCGTGCCCATGGCCATTTCGACCATGGCGGGGCCGGCCAGCGCGAACACCGTCGGCAGCAGGCTCAGATCAAAGTTCGTTTTTTTCTCACGAAGTTCATTCATAACAGAGTTATTTTAGCATACATTTATGACGCGCACAACCTGCCAAAGAGGAAAGGTCAATATAATGCTGCGAATTGTTCACAAAAGGTTTTCCCCCTGTAGATTTTCGTGCTCATGTATGTTATAAATAGACTCAGTTTAGTTTTCATTAGGTCAATAAATCAAATTCCAAGTATTACACTGTTTATTTTATCCCAAGTTCTTTTTGTCTTATAGGGGGGTTCTTTTATGACACAAATCGATATTTACTACTCGAAGAACTGTTCCCATATCTCTCGTTTGCTTACAGGTTTTCATATGCTTGAACAAGCTGGCCTGTACAAAATCAATTATATTGATGACAGGCATCGTATTCTGCCAAGTGTCGCGGTTGTGGAAGCAGATATTAGCGGAAAAAGAATCGCATTTGATTTGGGCGATCGCTGGGCTCTGGCGCACGAAGAAGGTAAAGCGTATTTAAAAAATGTTTCTTTCTATTTTGCCAGAGGATATACTGCTGAAGTGGACATTGTCACGCCTGCCATAGATAGCGTAGATTTTAAAAAAGTGTTTCCTTTTGGCTTTGATTACTATTCAACCTACCCTGGCAATCCATCAAATGGAGATCCGGTTTCTTCAAAGCAGAAAATTATAAGCGCAGCCAAAAACTTACTCGGCTATAATCGATGCATGTACCCTGAGTATTTTGAGGGGAAAGCCAATTATAAATCCGACAACCTAAGGATACTGTTTTATGCAAGGCTATGGGATGTCAGTTCTTTGCCAAGTTTAGCCCATGCAAGTGATGCGGCTATCGCTTATCGCCAATATATGCTTGACGAATGGCAGGGGATTAATGAATCCAGAATTCAGATTATTCGTTCTCTAAGCAAAGAGTATGGAAAAGCGTTTTGCGGAGGAATCCAGAATTCTGCGCTGGCCGAAAAAATGTGTCCGGATTTAATACTGCCTGTCTCGTCAGTAAGGAAAAAATACTATCTGGACAAAATGAAGTCGTCCGATATTTGTATTGGAAGCATGGGGCTTCACAAATCAACCGGGTGGAAAACCGGCGAATATATCGCTGCTGCAAGATCTATTGTCGCTGAAAAATTGAAATATGATGTTCCCGGTGATTTTAATGACGGAATGCATTACATCCCTTTTTCCACGGCGGATGAGTGTGTTGAAGCCGTAGGACGACTATACAGTAATCCAGACATGGTCTATGAAATGAAAAAGGCAAACGAAGATTATTACAGAAATTACCTGAAACCGGATGTGCAGATAATGAATACGCTTCGCATTGCTTTTGCTGAGCATGAATCCTGACATACTCATGCTCGGCCGGGAGATTTATACAATCATTTATCAGGAGCGGAAAAATGTTTTTTAGCATAGTTTTACCAATATACAAAGTTGAAAAATTTCTCCCCTCCTGTTTGGAGTCGCTGTATCAGCAAGATATCCCGGAAAGCGAATATGAAATCATTTGCATTAATGATGGCTCTCCCGATTCATGTAAAGACATACTGGAAACCTATGCATCAATACATAGCAATATGGTTGTAATCCATCAAGCGAACGCCGGCGTTTCTGCTGCAAGAAACGCTGGAATAGAAGTTTCCAAAGGAGAGTATATCTGGTTCGTTGATCCTGACGACATAGTTGTTCCTAATTATTTATCCTTTCTTCAAAAATATATATCTATTCATCCTGTAGACGAATTGATTTTCAGAATATACCAGTTTAATGAAACTCTCTCCGACCTGGAAAGAAACGCCGCGTATTCTCACGCACTTAAGTGCAACAATTTCGGCAGCGGAATATGGGCACGGCTGATAAAACGGACAAAGATTGTAACAAACCAGCTGTTATTCAACACAAACCTTACTGTCGGTGAAGACATTGTGTTCCTCACTTTACTAGATGAGTATGTAGAGACGGTTGATGTAATCGAGGATGTAGAGTATTTATATCGGCAACATCCTTCCTCTGTTATGCACCAACAGCGCAAGGATTTACGTACAAAAAACTTGCTTCAAACATTGCTGCTGCAGAATTGGTATATAACATTTATCAAAGCCAAGCCGTAAAGAAACCAACGACCGCCAATACCTTCATGTTCTTTGTTTGGGTTGCGTTGATTGACATTGCATCGCATAAAGATTATGTTTCTTCTCATTATCTTCATTCAATGATTGAAAAACATTTGTTTCCGATAAAGCGCCTCCCGGAATGCGACAGCAAAACAGCGTATGCAACATCCAGAAGAGATTTGATTGGCAAGTTGTATAATTTCCTTACAACCCATTCAAATACTACTTTTGGTTTGATCTTATTGAAAACGTGGTACCTTTTAACTAACATAAAACACAAACTCAGATAAGCCTTCGTGATAACACATAAACTCTATTTCCATCATCTCTTTATCATAGTAGCAAAAAATCCGCCTGCTCAGATGAACAGACGGATTTTTTATTTTTGAATCGAAAAACTCTTACTTGAGCTCGACAGTGGCGCCGACGGCCTCCAGCTTGGCCTTGAGCTCTTCGCCCTCTTCCTTGGAGACGGCTTCCTTGATCTTGGCGGGCACGCCTTCGACCAGCGCCTTGGCGTCAGCCAGGCCGAGGCCGGTGATGCCGCGGACTTCCTTGATGACCTTGATCTTCTCAGCACCGAAGCTGGTCATGACAACGTCAAACTCGGTCTTCTCTTCGACGACGGGGCCGGCAGCGACAGCGGGGCCGGCGGCGACGGCAGCGGCGGAGACACCGAAGGTGTCCTCCAGGGCGTGGACGAGCTCGCTGAGCTCGAGAACGGAAAGGCCCTTGATCTCTTCGATCATGGCGGCGATTTTTTCACTCATTGTAATTTCCTCCAGTTAAGATTTTAGTGTGCCGATTATTCGGCGGCTTCGGGAGCGGCGGACTCGATGGAGCCGCCCTTCTGCTCCAGGATCTGACCGAGGCAGACGGCCAGGCCGGTGATGGGTGCGATCATGGTGCCCAGGACCTTCGCATACAGCGTGTCCTTGCTCTTCAGCTCGGTCATCTCGGCGATTTCGCTCTCGGTCAGGACCTTGCCCTCGACGAAGGCGGCCTTGATGTTGAAGCGGTCGTTCAGCTTCTTGCTGTAATCGGTGAGGATGCTGAAAGGAGCGATGGGATCATTCTCGGCGGTGGCCAGAGAGGTGGTGCCGTTGAGGACGGAGTCGAGCTCGTTCATCCCCAGCTTGTCCAGAGCCTTTCTGGTCAGGGTGT
>CAMZIX010000038.1 GCA_947307375.1 uncultured Clostridia bacterium
GGAGTCAACGGTATGGCGACTGTTCAGCTGAAAAACATCAAGAAAGTGTACCCCTACGTCAGCGGCGAGGAAAAGAAGAACAAGAAGAAAAAGAAAGACGACGAACCCGAAAAGAAAAAGGTCAATCTGCAGATCACCGACGAGGGCGTCGTCGCTGTCCAGGCGTTCAACCTTGACATCGCGGACAAGGAATTTATCGTGCTGGTCGGCCCTTCCGGCTGCGGCAAGTCCACGACCCTGCGCATGGTCGCCGGTCTGGAGGAGATCTCCGACGGCGAGCTGTACATCGACGGCAAGCTGATGAACGACGTCGCGCCGAAAGACCGCGACATCGCGATGGTCTTCCAGAACTACGCGCTGTATCCGCACATGACCGTCTACGACAACATGGCTTTCTCCCTGAAACTCCGCCACACCCCGAAAGACGAGATCGACAAAAAGGTCCGCGAAGCGGCCGAGATCCTTGATATCACCCAGTACCTCGAGCGCAAGCCCAAGGCTCTGTCCGGCGGCCAGCGCCAGCGTGTCGCCATCGGCCGCGCGATCGTGCGCGCCCCGAAGGTCATGCTGATGGACGAGCCTCTGTCCAACCTGGACGCGAAGCTCCGCAACGAGATGCGCGCGGAGATCATCAAGCTGCGCGAGCGCATCGACACCACCTTTATCTACGTTACCCACGACCAGACCGAGGCCATGACGCTGGGCGACCGGATCGTCATCATGAAGGACGGCTACATCCAGCAGATCGGCACGCCGCAGGAAGTCTTCAACCACCCGGCAAACCTCTTCGTCGCCGGCTTCATCGGCATGCCCGTCATGAACTTCTTCGACGCGGAGCTGATCCGCGAGCAGAACAAGTTCTTCGTCGAGCTGGGCGGCTACAAGGTCGAGCTTTCTCCCGACAAGGAAGAGCGCCTGCTGGCCAACGATGTGCAGAGCCAGCCGATCACCCTGGGCGTTCGTCCCGAGCACACGGATCTGGTGCAGAACGGCGTAAAGGCTCGCGTGGACGTCAGCGAGATGATGGGCTCCAGCGTGCACCTGCATCTGAGCGCCGAAGGCCGCGACGTGATCGTCATCGTCCCGACCGTCGACCTGAAGGAGAGCTTCCACATGGGCGACGCCATCGAGTTTGGCTTCGACGGCAAGGTGGCCCACGTGTTCAGCAAGGAGACCGACAAAAACCTCGAATTCTGATTTCAGGATATCTGCAGAGACCGCGGCAGGAAACTGCCGCGGTCTTTTTGCCGGTTTTGGGACCGTTCCGGAATGTGTTTTTATTGACAAATCGGGGAAAAGGGATTAAAACTGGAGTATCGGCAAAGCTTTAAATCGATAAAGAGAAGGAGCTGGTTTTCATGATCCATTATGTTCTGCTGAAGTTCGCGCCGGGCACCGACCTGGAAGCGGCGGAAGCGCGCGTCCGCAAGACCTACGACGAGCTGAACGAGGCGCTGCCCTTTCTGAACGACCCGGAAGTGTACCGCAGCTGCATCGAACGCGACTCGAACGCCGACATCATGGCGAAAGTCCGCCTGGATGACGAGACTTGCCTGCAGCCCTACCTGACCCATCCGCTGCATCTCGCGATGGCACAGCATTTCAAGGATATGCTGATCGGAAGGACCTCTTTCGACCATAGGTGATATCAACAAAAAGAAAAGGGAGGAACTCATATGGATAAGAAAAAAGGCATATTTGCCGCATCGTTTATCGCTGTCGCGTCCGTCTGGCTGGGCGGACACTTCGGCCCCGGCTTCGCCACCGGCGTTTTCTCCGCTCAGTATTATGAGAAATACGGCGTGATCGGCCTGCTGATGCCGCTGCTGGCCATGCTGCTCACCGGCAGCGTCATGTTCTTCATGGTGGAATACGCCCGCAGCCAGGGCACCACGAACTACCGTTCCTTCGTCCAGTCCGCGTTCGGCGAAGGCACCTTCGGCAAGATCATGGTCGTGTTTTATGACATCCTCTTCATCGGTACCGTCATCGGCGCGGGCGGACTTGCCATCCGCGGCGAGGCCACCATCCTCAAAAACCTTTTCGGCATGGGCTTCTGGGCCTCCGCGATCCCGACGATCATCGTCGCCGCGCTCCTCTGCCTCTACGGCTCCAAGCTGGTGGCCCGCTCCTCGAAGTACATGATGTATGCGATCGTCGTGATCGTGCTTCTCATCTTCATCCTGAGCAGCACCTCCGGCAAACCCGACTACGCCGCCGCCTTCGCGGCCCCCGCGATCGAGCAGGAGAACACGCTCCTCAAGGCCATCTGGAAGGCCATCCTCTATGGCTGCTTCCAGTCCACCATCGCGTTCAACGTCATGTCCGTTTCCGACCTGCTTGAAAGCAGAGCGGAGACCAAGAAGGCCATCATCACCGGTTACATCATCACCGTCATCCTGATGATCGCCATCGCCGTCACCCTCTTCGGCTACATTCCCGTTAACCCCGATATCATCAACCTGGGCAAAAACTCCAACCCCATCATGGCTGTGATCATGGGCCTGAACATGCCCTGGCTGGTGGGCTTCTTCGCGGTGCTCATGACCCTCGCCGTGCTGACCAGCGCCGCGGGCATCGCCAACGCCGGCTGTGTCCGCTTCAGCAAGCTCTTCTCCTTCATTGAGAATATGCAGCTTCGCCGCGCGGTCATCACCGTGATCCTGCTGGGCATCGCCGCTTTCGGCGCCTCTCTGGGCATGGGCGTTCTGACGCAGAAGGTCACGACCTATATCGGCTACGCCGGTATCCTCGGCCTCGTCATCCCGGCCTTTACCATCGTCCGCGCCAAGCTCAACAAGGACAAGTAAATCCACGCCGGCATCGGCAAAAGCACAGCCGCCCGCAGGTTTTTCCTGCGGGCGGTTTTTTCGGAGGATGTATCCGTTCGGGAACGGGCCCGCCGCCGTGCCGGAGGGAGCCGGGAAACAGAAAGACGGACATTTTCCTGTTGAGTTTTATGCTGAAATCAGCTATAATCAGTATGCAGAAAAACGGCAGAATCATTTTGCTAAGGAGGCTGATTTCTATGACCAAGCACTTGATGTCCGGCAACGAGGCCATCGCAAGAGGCGCATATGAAGCCGGCGTCAAAGTCTGTTCTGCGTATCCCGGCACTCCCAGCACCGAAATCTTTGAAAACCTGCCCAAGTACAAGGGCGAGGTCTACTGCGAGTGGGCGCCCAACGAAAAAGTCGCCACCGAGTTTGCCTACGGCGCCTCCGTCGCCGGCGTGCGCAGCCTGACTGCGATGAAGCACGTCGGACTGAACGTGGCCGCCGACCCGATGTTCACCGCCGCCTACAACGGCGTGACCGGCGGCTTCGTCATCGTCACGGCCGACGACCCCAGCATGCACTCTTCGCAGAACGAGCAGGACAACCGCTACTATGCGAAGTTTGCCAAGCTGGCGCTGATCGAGCCCTCGGATTCCCAGGAATGCAAGGACTTCATGCAGGAGGCCTACCGCATTTCCGAGGAATACGATATGCCGGTGCTCTTCCGCACCACCACCCGCGTGTCCCATTCCAAGAGCCTGGTCGAGCTCGGCGAGCGCCATGAGCCGGAATGGAAGGGCTATCAGAAAAACGCGCGCAAGAACGTCTGCATCCCGGCCAACGCCTACCAGAACCACCCGAAGGTGGAGCGGAACCTGGCCGCGCTGGCCGAGTACTCCAACCGCTGCCCGCTCAACCGCGTCGAAAAGGGCGACGGCGAGGTCGGCGTCATCACCGCCTCGATCGCCTATCAGTACGCGAAGGACGTCTTCCCCGAGGGCACGAGCTTCCTGAAGCTCGGCCTGACGAACCCGCTGCCGATGGATCTGATCCGCGAATTCGCCGCCTCCGTCAAGACGCTTTACGTCGTCGAGGAGCTGGAGCCCTTCATGGAGGAGCAGATCAAGGCGGCCGGCATCCCCTGCATCGGCAAGGAAAAGATCAGCAACATGTACGAGCTCAATCCCCAGCGCCTGCGCCAGATGCTCTTCGGCGTGGAGCCGGAGATCAAGGAGCTGCCGGTCAAGCCGGTTCCCCGTCCGCCCGCTCTCTGCCCCGGCTGCCCGCACCGCGGCTTCTTCTATACCATGTCGAAGCGCAAGGGCAGCATCGTCACCGGCGACATCGGCTGCTACACGCTGGGCGCGGCGCCTCCGCTGAACGCGTCGGACACCTGCGTGTGCATGGGCGGCGGCTTTTCCGTCGGCGCCGGCATCGCCAGGAGCCTCGAGGTCATGGGCCAGAAGAAAAAGGTCTTCGGCGTCGTGGGCGACTCCACCTTCTTCCACAGCGGCATGACCGGCGCGACCGAGATCATCTACAACAAGGCAAACGTCGTCCCCGTGGTGCTGGACAACCACATCACCGGCATGACCGGCCACCAGGACAACCCCGGCAGCGGCTTCAACCTGCTCGGCGAGGTGGCTGCCGCCATCAAGATCGAGGACGTGCTCAAGGGCGTCGGCTATGAGAAGATCCTCATCGTCGACCCGCAGGATCTGAAGGCCATGGACGCGGCCGTCAAAGAGGCCGAGGCGAGCGAAGTGCCCACCGCCATCATCTGCCGCCGTCCCTGCCTGCTCATCAAGCGCATCAAGCACGAGACCGGTCTCTGCGTGGTCGATACCGACAAGTGCATCGGCTGCAAAATGTGCCAGAAGGTCGGCTGCCCGGCGCTGAGCATCGTCAACAAGAAATCCAGCATCGATCCGATCCAGTGCGTGGGCTGCACCGTCTGCGCCCAGGTGTGCCCGGTGGGCGCGATCAGCCGGAAGGAGAAGTGAGCCATGAAAAAGAGTGTGATTCTGGTCGGCGTCGGCGGACAGGGCGCCATTCTGACGGCAAAGATCCTCATCAACGGCGTCATGAAAAAGGGCTATGACGTCAAGATGTCCGAGGTGCACGGCATGAGCCAGCGCGGCGGCAGCGTCTCCACGCAGGTCCATTTCGGCGACAAGGTCTATTCTCCGGTCATCGGCAAGGGCGAGGCGGACATCCTCGTGGCCTATGAGAAGATGGAGGCCGTGCGCTACGCCGAGTTCCTCAAGCCCGACGGCATCGCCATCATCAACGACTACGAAATGCCCTCCGCCGCCACCGCGGCCGGGCTCTGCGAGTACCCCGAGGGCTGCCTCGAGGCCATGCAGGCCAACTTCAACTGCCATGTGCTGAAGGCCTCCGATATCGCCATCGGCCTCGGCAGCGCCAAGTGCATGAACGTGGTGCTTTTCGGCGCGATGACCAAGGTCATCGGCCTGGACGACATCGACTGGGAGGCGGTCATCCGCGAGACCGTGCCCGAGAAATTCATCGATCTGAACCTGCGCGCCTATGAAGCCGGCCGGGAGGCCGTTCTCTGATGGACGTCAGGCAGGAATATCTCTCCAAGCTCCGCACGCCGGAGGAGGCCGTCAGGCTTGTCAAAAGCGGCGACTGGGTGGACTACTCCAGCAACGTCTGCTTCCCGACCCTGCTGGACGCGGCGCTGGCCGGGCGAAAGGACGAGCTGTGGGACGTGAAGTTCCGCGGCAACCTGATGCTTGGCCCGGTCCGCGTCGCGGAGGCCGATCCGACGCGCGAGCACTTCTTCTACAACACCTGGCACTGCTCGGGCTACGAGCGGAAGCTCTGCGACAAGGGACTGTGCAATTTCATCCCGATGATCTTCCGCAACCTCGGCTGGTACTACACCAATTTCCTGACCGTCAACGTCGCGATGATGGCGGTCACGCCGATGGACCGGCACGGCTATTTCAATTTCTCCTGCGCGACCGGCGTGGCGAAGGCCATCATGGACAAGGCGGATCTCGTGATCCTCGAGGTCAACGAGCACCTGCCCCGCATCTGCGGCGGCTTTGACGAGTGCATCCACATCTCCGAGGTGGACTGCGTGGTCGAGGGCGAGCACGCCCCGCTGCCGGAGTTCCCGATCGCCGAGGCGACGGCGGAGGACAAAGCCATCGCCGGCTTCATCGTGCCGCACATCTGCGACGGCGCGACGCTGCAGCTCGGCATCGGCACGATGCCGAACGTCGTCGGCGCGATGATCTCGGACTCCGACCTGAAGGATCTCGGCATGCATACCGAGCTCTGCGGCGACGCCTATCTGCGCATGTTCGAGGCCGGCAAGCTCACCAACCGCTGCAAGACCTTCCAGAAGGGCAAGGGCGTGACGGGCCTGCTCTTCGGCTCCCGCGCGCTGTACGACTGGGCGGATCAGAACCCCGGCCTCGCGATCGAGCCGCTGTCCTTTGTCAACGACCCCGCGGTCATCGCCAGGCACGACAACATGATCTCCATCAACAGCTGCATCTCGGTCGACCTCTACGGCCAGGTCTGCGCCGAGACCGCCGGCCTCCGGCAGATCAGCGGCACCGGCGGCCAGCTCGACTATCTGACGGGCGCCGCGATGTCGAAGGGCGGCAAGGCTTTTATCTGCATGACCTCGTCCTTCGTGGACAAGAGCGGCGTGCGCCGGTCCCGCGTGCTGCCGCGCTTTGACGGCGACATCGTCACCGATCCGCGCAGCCAGGCCTTCTGGCTCGTCACCGAGTACGGCGCGGAGAACCTCGCCGGCCGCACCACCTGGGAGCGGGCGGAGAAGCTGATCTCGCTGGCGCACCCGGATTTCCGCGACGAGCTGATCGCCGCCGCCGAAGCGCAGAAGATCTGGCGCAGATCCAACAAACGATAAGCAGGAGGATAATTCATGGTCAACGAAACGATGCTCCAGCTCGGCGTGAAGCGCAACGGCATCCGCGAGCTGTTTGAGTACGGGCTCCGCCAGGCGGCGATCGTCGGGCGGGAGAATGTGTTCGACTACTCTCTCGGCAATCCGTCCATCCCCGCGCCGCCCGAGGTCAACGAAAACCTGGTCGATATCATCCGAAACACCGACAGCCTGGCCGTGCACGGCTATACGCCGGCCTTCGGCCTGCCGGACGCCCGGGAGACGGTCGCGGCCGAGCTCGGCGAGCGCTACGGCGTGAAGCTGCGCGGCGCGAACCTGTTCTTCACCTGCGGCGCTGCGCCCGGCCTGGTGGCTACGATCCGCGCGCTGAACCTGGGCGGGAGCGAATTCATCGCGATCGCGCCCTTCTTCCCGGAGTACCGTCCCTTTGCCGAGTCGAACGGCGCGAAGCTCGTCGTCGTCCCGGCGGACATCCCCGCCTTTCAGATCAACTGGGAGGCGCTGGCCGCGCGCATCAACGAGCGCACGCAGGGCGTCATCATCAACACGCCGAACAATCCCTCCGGCGTGATCTACACCCGCGAGACCCTGGAGCGCCTGGCGGCGCTGCTGACGGAAAAGGGCGCGGAGCTCGGCCATCCGATCTTCCTGATCGCCGACGAGCCCTACCGCGAGCTCGCCTATGACGACGCGGAGGTGCCCTTCATTCCGTCGATCTATCCGAACACCATCGTCTGCTACTCGTACTCCAAGTCCCTCTCTCTGCCCGGCGAGCGTATCGGCTACGTCTGCGTGCCGGACTGGGTGGAGGACAGCGCCGCGGTCTATGCGGCGATCGCCGGCGCGGCCCGCGCCTCCGGTCACGTCTGCGCCCCCGCGCTGTTTCAGCGCGTCGTGGCCCGCTGTGCCTGCTCCCGTCCCGACGTCAAGGCCTATGACGAGAACCGCGCCCTGCTCTACGAAGCGCTGACGTCCTACGGCTACGAATGCGTCAAGCCCAACGGCGCCTTCTACATGTTCGTCAAGGCCCCCGGCGGTGATTCGCAGGCCTTCTCGGACAAGGCCAAGGAGAAGAATCTGCTGCTCGTCCCGGGCAACGACTTCGGCGTGCCGGAGTACTTCCGCATCAGCACCTGCGTTTCGCCCGACATGATCCGCCGCAGTCTCCCCGCCTTCAAGGCCCTGATCGAGGAATTCTGAATCCCGGCGATCCCATAAGAAAACCGGCGTGACCGTATCGGTCACGCCGGTTTTCCTTTTCGTTTTGCCTATTCCTTTGCGCCGACCCGGTTGCTCGCCGGGGTTTCCACGCGTTTGGCCAGATACAGGCAGTAGGCGACCGCCAGCACGAGGACCAGGACGTGAAGGACGATGTTGAGCGCGAGAGGGTCGTCGTCGGACGCGAACTTGGAGGAGACGTCGATGAAGCTGTGCGCCAGGATGCAGGGCCAAAGACTGCCGCCCTTGTAGAAGGCCATCGTAAAGAGGAAGCCGACGGCGACGGCGAAGACCACCTGGTTGAGCGTTTCGACGAGATCCTGTCCGATGAACAGATTCAGGATGTGGCCGAGCCCGAAGGTGACGGAGGAGACGATGATTGCCGTCTTGACGCTGCCGTCCTTCAGTATGGCCTTGAACAGGAAGCCGCGGAAGATCAGCTCTTCGACAAAGCCGACGAAGGCCATCATCACGGCGGCGAAGAGCAGACCCGGCATCGGATAATTGGGCTCGAAGCCGTTCCACAGGTTGAAGCTGGCGACGAGCCACAGCGGGAGAAACCACAGCATGGCTTTGCTGTTCTTTGCCCAGCCGGACAGCCCGTAATACTCCTTCGTCCCGGTGAGACGGACGAACAGGATCATCAGCAGAGTGATCACGATCAGGCCGATCATCAGGACCGGGCTGTCATCGCCGAGCGTGCGCAGATTTCCCATGCTGACCGTATAGAGTACGATCCAGAAGATCGCAAAGGCCAGTTCATGCTTTTGATAGAGTTCTTTCAGCTTGTTCATGTGGCTTCCTCCTCCCGTACGGCCGCCGCCGCGCCGTAAAAGGCGCGCTCGAGCTGGACGGCCGCCTGCTTTTCGTCAAAGTCCAGGTCGTTGTTGGCGTGGATGCTCGCGTAGCCGTGGGTGAACAGCGCCAGGATCGTGAAAACCTCCCGGGCCTTTCCTTCCTCGAGGCTCAGCTCCGCCTGCAGGGGAACCAGGATCGGCGTCAGCTCCGCGGAGTCGAGCATCTCCTTCAGGCTCCGCTCCGCCACATAGCCGGACTGGAACAGGAAGCGGAAGAGCTGCGGCTCCTCCACGGCGAAGCGGATGTAGTTCAGGCCGATGGCGAGCAGGGGATCTCCCTCCGGCGGCGTGTTCATCAGATACTCCGTGTGCAGCTGATCGGCCCGGGCGAAGGCCGCCCGCTTCAGCTCCTCCATCGTCGCGAAGGCGTAGAGGATCGGCTGCGTCGAGCAGCACAGCTCCTGCGCAAGCGCGCGGGCGTTGAGGCTGTCCAGCCCGCTTTTCCGGATGATGGCAACAGCCGCGTCGATGATCTGCTCTCTCGTGATCTTTACCCTCGGGGGCATGCGCTTCCCCTCCTTTTTAATAACATTTGTTATATAACATGCATTATACTCCTGGTCTTCCGCGTTGTCAATGTTTTTCCGCCTGCCGATTGCTTTTTTCAAAGGCGGATGATACAATGAACAAAATCATCCGGGGAAGGAGGGGGCCCATGTCGTTTTTCGGACGTTTTTATCTGGACAAGGAGAAGGATATCATCGTCGATCTGTACCGCGAGGGCGAGGAGCTCGCCTATGTGCTCCGCACGCCCAACCACAATACGGGAAACCTGATCACCAACCTGGCCCGCCTCTGTGAGCTGCCGCTGAGCTTTGACGAGCGGGGCCTGAAGGTCATCCGCGGCAGCGTGCCCGCCTATATCGACGGCGACAACCGCAAGCTCTACATCTTCCGCATGGGCAACACCAAGATCGCCAACATTTTCCCCGACGGCAGCGTGGAAATGAAGGCCTCCGTCCCGTCCATTTCCAAGGCCCTGATGAGCCAGACCAAGGACTACCGCCTGGGCGTCGAGAAGACCATCGTCAAGACCTATATTTTCAGCGACTGCAAATTCCGCACCGACCTGCACACCCACATGAGCGGCAACCTGGAGCCGGACGTGCTGATCGCGCTCGGCATCCGCCACCAGATCCGCTATCCGCTGTACTACATCAAAAAGCTGGGGCTCAAATGCAGCGAAGCGCAGCGGACACGGCTGGAGCGCTCCCGCGCGGCCGCTGCGGAGGCGCTGCGGGATTCCCCGCTGACGGGGAAGTATCTCGAGCGCCGCATCGACGACAATACCTTCCTCAACTTTGCCGACCTGATCCTGAACAACAGCGCGGACGCGGCGGAGAACATCGCCCGCATCCGCGTCTCGCTGGCCATCCCGAAGGACGGGCAGGCCGTCTTTGCCGATCTGGAAAAGGTCTATCTCTATCGCTACGTCTTCACCAAGGGCGTTCCCGCCGATGAGCCCGTCTCCCTCGCGCTCTGGCAGAGCCTGCCGGATCCGGAGATCCGCGCGGCGCTCGGTCAGATGCTCCGCGACCGCGAGAACGAAGCCTATCGGGACAACACGCTTTTCCAGGACAAGCTCCTCTGGATCGCCCGCGGCTATCGGCGCCACGGCATCGACTATGCGGAGATCTCCGATACCAGCCTGGTCAAGGCGGAGCTCGCGCCGGAGGTCCTGCGGCAGATCCACGCCGTCATGCCCGCCGTCACGCGGGAGACCGGGGTGCTGCTGCGCTTCCTCGCGGCCATCCGCCGCACGCCTCTGACCATCGTGCGCGACAGCGTCACGCCCAGCGGCTATCTGGCCGAAAACCTGCGGGTGCTGCGCGCCGTGGCCGCCGACCCCTATGTGGCCGGCAGCGACATCGTCGGCGAGGAGATCAACGACA
>CAMZIX010000039.1 GCA_947307375.1 uncultured Clostridia bacterium
TCGCCGTGGAAATCTTCCACGCCCTGGATGTCGATGAAGGTGGTGAAGTCGTCGCCGTCCTGGATCAGGCCGCAGGAGATGCCGGCCACGGGCGCCTTGATGGGAACGCCTGCGTCCATCAGCGCGAGCGTGGTGCCGCAGATGGAGCCCTGGGAGGTGGAGCCGTTGGAGGACAGGACCTCGGAGACGACGCGGATGGCGTAGGGGAAGTCCTCGACCTCGGGGATCACGCACTGCAGGGCCTTCTCGACCAGAGCGCCGTGGCCGTACTCGCGGCGGCCGGTGCTGCGCTGGGCGCGGGCCTCGCCCACCGAGTAGGAGGGCATGTTGTAGTGGTGCATGAAGCGCTTCTCTTCCTCTTCCCAGATGGTGTCGAGCTTCTGGGCCTCGGAGAGGGTGGCGAGGGTCGCGATGGAGAGCACCTGGGTCTGGCCGCGGGTGAAGAGGCCGGAGCCGTGAACCACGGGGATGACGCCGACTTCGGCGGCGAGGGGACGGATCTCGTTCATCTGGCGGCCGTCGACGCGCTTGCCGGCGAGCAGCCACTTCTTGACGACCTTCTTCTGCAGCTTGTAGAGGATCTCGTCCATGTAGTTCATCAGGTCGGGATGCTCTTCGCCGTACTTCTCCTGGACCATGGTGATCCAGTCGTTGACGCGGGCCTCGCGGACGTTCTTGTCGTCGGTGTCCATGCAGTACTCCATGGACTCGAACTCATTGGCCACGAGCTTCTCGAAGAGCTCGTCGTCGAAGGAGGCGTGCTCGTACTCGAACTTGGGCTTGCCGATCTCGCGGACCATCGTGTCGATCAGGTCGAGCACGGGCTGCAGATGCTCGTGCGCCTCGACGATGCCCTGGTACATGACCTTGTCGGGGACCTGGTCGGCCTCGGACTCGATCATGACGATCTTCTTGTGGGTGGCGGCGATGGTGGTGATCATGCGGTTGGTCTTGCGCTCTTCCTGGGTGGGGTTGAAGAGGTACTTCTCGCCGTCCCAGCCGAGCACGATGCCGGCGATGGGGCCGTTGAAGGGCACGTCGGAGATGCTGACGGCGGCGGAGGCGCCGATCATGGCGGTGATCTCCGGGCTGCAGTCGCGGTCGACGCTCAGCACCTCGCAGGCGATGACGACGTCGTTGCGCAGATCGCTCGGGAAGAGCGGGCGCATCGGGCGGTCGATCAGGCGGGAGGCCAGCACGGCGGGCAGGCTGGGCTTGCCCTCACGGCGCATGAAGCTGCCGGGGATGCGGCCGACGGCGTAGAGCTTCTCGTTGAAGTCCACGGCGAGGGGGAAGTAGTCGATGCCGTCCTTCGGGCGGGCGGAGGCGGTGCAGGTGACGAGCACGGTGGTCTCGCCGTAGCGGACCAGGACGGCCGCGTTGCAGAGCTCGGCCATCTTGCCCACTTCCATGGACAGGGGGCGGCCCTCGTACATCATCTCATACTTGCGGTAATTCGGGAACTGCTTGTTGGTGATGATCATGTTTCTGTTCCTTTCTTTTCGTTCCCGGCCCTTCAGCACTTGAAACAGGGCCCGCATGCAGGCGCTCTTTCAAATACTGACCGGCCGGTGTGGTGTTTGGATGAAGGCTAAAAATATGGGAGGACAGTATTCACTTGTCCTCCCATCAAACCTTCATACGCTTCAGATTTGAACGTCCGGAATTACTTGCGGATGTTCAGCTTGGCGATGATCGCGCGGTAACGCTCGATGTCCTTCTTCGCCAGATAGTCCAGCATGCGGCGGCGCTTGCCGACGAGCTGGTACATGCCCAGACGGCTGTGGTCGTCGTTGGGATGCTGCTTCAGGTGCTCGGTGAGCTCGCGGATACGCTCGGTCCAGATGGCGACCTGGACCTCGGGAGAGCCGGTGTCGCCCTCGTGCACGGCATTGGCTTCGATAACGCCGGTCTTCTTTTCCTTGGTGATCATAGTTATTACCCCTTTCAAAGATATCTATACCCAGCGGCCGGGACGCGGGGCGGAAAGGACGCCGCATCAGCGGCATGACCCCGGATCGCAGCGCGCGGGCGTTCCGTAGCATATTAGCATGGAAGCGGCGGGATGTCAACAGAAAAATCCCGCCCGCGCCACATTTCTGCGCAGTTTTTTACCGGCAAGTGCCGCATTGCTTTCCTGCCGCGTCTGTGTTATAGTATAATTTGTATCCCTAAAAAGAGAAATCAGGAGTTCCCCTATGAATAAACGGATCCCCGCCTTTTTGCTGTGTCTGCTTCTGCTGCTGAGCGCCTGCGCGGCGCCGCAGCCGACGGCGCCCGCGGCGCCGGAGGAGTCTGCGTCCGCAGCGGAGACAGCTCCCGCAGAAGCGACGCCCCAGCCCGCGTCCCCGGCCGGTCCCGCCGTCTCCTTTGACGACGAAGACATCTGGAAGCTGCGCATTTCGGAAGTCATGACGAAAAACCGCGCGACGATCGCCGCTCCGGACGGATGCTTTTATGACTGGGTCGAGCTGCGCAACGCTTCCGACGAGCCGCTCAGTCTGGAGGGCTGGACGCTCTCCGACGGTCCGGAGAAAGAGCCTTGGCCCCTGCCCGCTCAAACCCTCGCCCCGGGAGAATGTCTCCTGATCTTCGCCGGCGGCAAGGACGCCGGCGAGGGCATGGCGGACTTCGCGCTTTCCGCCGAGGAGACGCTCTGTCTCTTCGCGCCCTCCGGCACGCTGGCGGACAGCCTTTTCTGCCCGGAGCTTCGCGCCGACGAAGCGCTCGTCTATACCGCCGACGGCAGCCTGCACACCGAGTTCTGGGCCACGCCCGGCTATCCCAACACCGACGAGGGCTACGAGGCCTTCGCCGCCGCGCGCGTCCCGGCGGGGCCGCTGGTCATCAACGAGGTCATGACGGCCAATCCCGGCCATCCCGCCTGGCGCGGTGCGGAACGCGAGGACTGGGTAGAGATCAAAAACGTCTCCGGCAGCGCGGTGGAGCTGGATGATTACCTGCTTTGGGACGGCAGCCATGAGGACGAGCCCTTCCGTCTGCCGGCGCTGACGCTGGAGCCCGGGGCCTGCGCCGTGATCGTCTGCGGCGGCGAGGGGGCGGCGGACGCGCCCTTCTCCCTGGACGCCGATCTCGATCGCCTGTATCTCGGCACGGAAACCGCTCTCTGCGATTATCTTCCGCTCCACGATATCCCCGTGGACGGCAGCTGCGGCCGGCTTGAGGATCAAAACGGCTTCTTTTACTTCACCGACCCGACGCCCGGCGAGAGGAACGGGAGCGGCTTTCGCATGGTCAGCGCCGCGCCCGCGGCGCTTACCCCGGACGGCGTCTACGACGGCGTGGACGCCCTGTCCGTTTCCCTCTCCGCGCCCGGCCGGATCTATTACTCGGTCAACGGCTCCCGCCCCAGCACGCTCGACGCGACTCTGGACGGCAGTCTGTCGCTGAGGAAGACGACGGTCCTGCGCGCCTGTGCCGTGGAGGATGGGAAAGCGCCCAGCCGGGTCGTGACTCTGAGCTATATCATCAACGAAAACCACAGCCTGCCGGTCCTCAGCCTGGCGGTGGACGACCCGGCCGTTTTCCGCCGCGTCTACCTCAACGGCATGAAGGGCGTCGAGATGCCCGCCTCCCTGTCCCTGTATGACGGCGGCTGCGTCTTCACGCAGTCCTGCGGGCTGCAGATGTCCGGCTCCGGCAGCCTTGCGCTGCCGAAAAAGAGCATGGCGGTCCTGTTCCGCGGCTGCTACGGCGACGGCTCCCTTGACTGCGACCTGTTCGACAGCGGGATCAGCAAGTACGCCTCCCTGCAGCTGCGCGCCGGCGAGGCCTATCCCACTACGATCATCCAGAGCGATCTGTTCCAGGACATCTGCCTGTCCATGTCCGACAGCCTGCTGACTCAGCACAGCAAATTCTGCGTTCTCTACATCAACGGGGAATATTACGGCATCTACTGCATGAAAGAGAAATTCTCCCGCCAGTACTACGCTTCGCTCAAGGGCGTTTCAAAGGACAGCGTGACGATGCTCAAGTACCCGGCGGAGGGCACGTCCGCCTTTTATCAGGATCTGATCGTCTTCTGTCACAACGCCGACCTCAGCGACCCCGCGCAGTACCGGGAGTTCTGCTCGCTGGTCGACGTCGACAGCCTGATCGACTGGTATCTGATCCAGGGGGTCAGCGGCAACACGGATATCGGCGGCAACGCGCGGATGTTCCGCTCCACGGAGAACGGCGGCCAGTGGTCCTTTGCCCTGTATGATCTCGACTGGGGCTTTACCAACGCCGACTCCATCTTCCGCAACCTGCATACGGATAACTACTACCACTCCGGTCAGGCGAAGGAGCTCATGGAGGCCGCCATGCAGAGCGAGGAGTTCCGCGACCGCATCCTGACGCGCTATGCGGCGATCTACGACACCTCGCTGTCGAACGAGGCCTTCCTGGCGCAGATCGACGCCTATGAGGAGCTGCTCGCGCCGGAGATCGCGCGCGAACGGCAGCGCTGGAGCGGCGAGGAAGCGGGCTGGCGACTGCGGATGCAGCAGCTGCGCGACTTCATCCGCGACTACGACCCGGAGCATCTGGCCGTCAGGCGCTTCTGCGAGATCTGGAAGATCTCCGAGGAGACCCGCCGGCAGTACTTCGGCTGGTGATACGATACAAAAACACAGCGCCCCGTCGCATGACGGGGCGCTGTGTTTTTCTGCGGTTCAGTTGCTGATCCTGTGGTGGACCTCCGGGGTCGTCAGATCGATGCCCTTGAAGGTGTATCCGTTCTCGATGCCCCACTGAAGCACCTTTTCCACGACCAGCACGTTCCATCCGCCCGGATCGTGCTGCAGGGAAATGGGCGCTGCCTCGCCCTCTTCGCAGATGCGCGCGGCGTTGTAGCGAAGCGTGATGTAGGCCTCGTCAACGTCATAGGCCGCGATTTCCGGCTGGATGTTCCAGTCGTAATACCGGTAGCCGATATTGGTCAGATCCTCGGCCAGGGCGGTCATGATGCCCTCGCAGATGCCGATGCTGGCGGTGTTGGAGCTGCCGCCGACGAAACGGACGACCTGGGCGTAGGTCCCGGTCTGCTCGTAAATGATCTCCTGCATCTTGTCGAAATACTCGAAATACGCCTCTTCGCTGGCGTAGATGAGGCTGGCGTTGTGGGCATAGCCGTGCAGGCCGATGGTGTGGCCCTCCCGATAGGCGCGGCCGATCATATCGACGTAGCGCGGATCGGTATAGGTGACGAAGAAAGTGGCCTTGGCGTCGTACTTGGCCAGCACGTCCAGCAGCGCCGCCGTGGGCTCGGCCGGGCCGTCGTCAAAGGTCAGGTAGATCACCTTGTCCTGCAGGACGGTCTCGGGCATCTCCGCTTTGACGATCTCGATCGTGCGCGTCGCGGTCACGGTCTGACCGAAGTCGTCGGTCAGCGTGTAGACCAGCTCATAGTCGCCCGGATGCCAGGGCGTGACCTCGCCCTCGACCTCCACGCGGTCCGAGATGTCCCGTCCGTACATATCGACGGCGGTAAAGCCCGGATCGTTGAAGCGATAGTCGGCGGTGACCTGCACGCGCTCGCCGTCCACAATGCTCAGCTGCGGCGCCTTGATGCGCTCGACGCTGGTCTCGTTGCCGGAGCTGTCGCGCACGGTGTAGACGAAGCGGTCCGCTTCCTCTGTCCGCCGCACCTGGTCGGTGAGGTCGCCGTCGGCGTTGTCGGAGGCGGTGTAATCCCGCTCGCCGGGTTCGCCGAGGAGCGTGATCTCCGGGGGCCGGCTGTCGCGCACGGTCACGGTGCGGCTGACGCTGGCGACGACCTCTCCGTTCGTGACGATGCTGTAGTTCACCTCCGAGGTGCCGAGCCTCGTGGTATCGACCGTGGAAGGCTCAAGCTCCAGCGGCTGGCGCGTTCCGTCCGCGCTGACCAGCCAGGCCTTCGCTCCGGGGTCTTGATAGTCCTCGCCGTATTCCACGACGACTTCCGGATCCCCGACGAGCTCGATCTCGGCGCGGTCCGGCTCCGGCTCGCGTTTGGGCATAAGAGCCTCGAGGGCCGGGATCGACTCGGTAAAGCGCGGACCGGGTACAAAGAGAATCACGCAAAGCGCTGCGATCATCAGCAGCAGGATCACCCAAAGGATCGCTTTCTTCATGGCATTCGTCCTCTTTCTTTCTGTCATCTGGGCAGTTTTTTCTGTCGTTCAGCGATTGCGCATCAGGGTCTTCATGCGCAGACTGTGGTCAAGGATGCTCTTGCGCAGGCGCAGGCTCTTCGGCGTGACCTCCAGCAGCTCGTCGTCGGCCAGGAACTCCAGGCACTGCTCCAGGCTCATCTGGCGCGGCGGGATCAGGCGCAGGGCCTCGTCCGAGCCGGAGGCGCGGGTGTTGGTCAGGTGCTTGGTGCGGCAGACGTTCACCGGGATATCGTCCGACTTGGGCGAGACGCCGACGATCATGCCGGCGTAGACCTTCGTGCCGGGCGTGATGAACAGCGCGCCGCGATCTTGGGCGTTCCACAGACCGTAGGCCACGGCCTCGCCGGTCTCAAAGGCGATCAGCGAGCCGGTGTTCCGGCGGGCGATCTCGCCGCGGAAGGGCTCGTAGCGCTCGAACACGGAGGCCAGGATGCCTTCGCCGCGGGTGTCGGTCAAAAACTCGTTGCGGTAGCCGAAGAGGCCTCGGGAGGGCACCAGGAACTCCAGCTTGATGCGGCTGCCTACCGGGGTCATCTCGATGAACTCGCCCTTGCGCGCACCGAGCTTTTCCATCACGGAGCCCATCGCGTCGGAGGGAACGTCCACGACCACGCGCTCCATCGGCTCGCAGCGCCTGCCGTCGATCTCCTGATACAGGACGCGCGGCGGTGAGACCTGGAACTCGTAACCCTCGCGGCGCATCGTCTCGATCAGGATCGAGAGGCTCATCTCGCCGCGGCCGGCCACACGAAAGCTGTCGGTGCTGTTCTCCACGTCGCTGACGCGCAGGGACACGTCCTTCAGCGTTTCGCGGAAGAGGCGCTCGCGGATCTGGCGGGAGGTGACAAACTTGCCCTCCTGCCCGGCGAAGGGGCTGTCGTTGACGGAAAAGGTCATCTCCATCGTCGGGGCGCCGATCTTGACGAAGGCCAGCGGCTCCGCCGCGCCGCGGGCGCAGATCGTGTCGCCGATCGTGATCTCGCCGATGCCGCTCATCGCGATGATGTTGCCGGCGGAGGCCTCGGTGACGGGCACGCGGCTGAGTCCCTCGAACTGGTAGAGGCTCACGGCCTTGGCCTTCATCGTCGGCGCGCCGGGGTTGTGGTAGTTGCAGACCTCGATCTCCTCGTTCTGCTTCACCACGCCGCGCTCGATGCGTCCGATCGCGATGCGGCCGACGTATTCATTGTAATCGATGCTGCTGACGAGCATCTGGAAGGGCGCTTCCTCGTCCATGTCCGGGGCGGGGATGTACTCCAGGATCGTCTCGAACAGGGGCTTGAGGTCGGTGCCGGCGACCTCGGGCGAATAGCTGGCGGTGCCGTTGCGGCCGGAGCAGAACAGCATCGGGGAATCGAGCTGCTCGTCGGTCGCGTCCAGGTCCATCAGCAGCTCCAGGATCTCGTCCACGACCTCGTGGATACGCTGGTCGGGGCGGTCGATCTTGTTGATGACGACGATGACCCGGTGTCCGAGCTCCAGCGCGCGGCTGAGCACGAAGCGGGTCTGGGGCATGGGCCCCTCCGCCGCGTCCACCAGCAGGATGACGCCGTTGACCATCTTCAGGATGCGCTCCACCTCGCCGCCGAAGTCGGCGTGGCCCGGGGTATCGACGATGTTGATCTTCGTATCGCCGTACCAGACGGCGGTGTTCTTGGCCATGATCGTGATGCCGCGCTCGCGCTCCAGATCGTTGGAGTCCATGACGCGGTCGACGATCTCCTGGTTTTCCCGGTATACGCCGGACTGCTTGAGCATCTCGTCCACGAGCGTGGTCTTGCCGTGGTCGACGTGGGCGATGATGGCGATATTCCTCAGTTTATCCATGTGTTTGTTGCTCCTTGCTGCGTTCAGACAAAATAGAATTTTATCATCGCATGGAAAAAAATGCAACAGGTTCCGCAGATTTTTCCTCCGGTCGTTGCTTTTTTCGCGGCGGCATGCTACAATGTCAGAACACCGAAACAGAAAGGCGAATTCCCATGAGCGACAACTTTTTTGCCTATATCTCCCGGATGCGCTACATCGGGCGCTGGAGCCTGATGCGCAATTCCCTGCCGGAGAACATCCAGGAGCACAGCCATATGGTGGCCGTGATCGCCCATGCGCTGGGCGTGATCCGGCGGGACGTGTACGGCGTCCCCTGCGACCCGAGCGAAGCCGCGGCCGTCGCGCTCTACCACGACGCGAGCGAGATCCTCACCGGCGACCTGCCGACGCCGATCAAATACCACAGCGCGGACATCCGCGGCGCCTACCGGCAGGTCGAGGCCCTCGCCTGCGAGAAGCTGCTGGCCACGCTTCCGGCCGAGCTGCGCCCGGCCTATGAGGAGCTGCTGACCGGCGAGACGCAGGAGCGCCTGCATGATCTCGTCAAGGCCGCCGACAAGCTCTCGGCCTACATCAAGTGCATCGAGGAGCGCAAGGCCGGCAACAACGAGTTCCTCTCCGCCGAAAAGCAGACCCGCGCGATCCTCGAAGCCTCTCCCCTGCCCGAGGTCGGCTATTTCCTCGCGCACTTCATCCCCGCCTTCGAGCTCAACCTCGACGAGCTGGGCACGATCGACTGAGAGGCGCGTATGGAACAGAGCCGGATCGACCGCATCAACGAGCTGGCGCGCCTTGCAAAGGAGCGTCCGCTGACCGAAGAGGAGCTCGCCGAGCGCGACGCGCTGCGCAAAGAGTACATCGCCGCCTGGCGCGAGAGCACCATCGCCGTGCTGGAAAACACGTATATCCAGACCCCGGACGGCAAAAAGCACAAGCTGAAAAAGAAAGAAAAATAAGCGAAGGCAAAAAGCCTTCGCTTATTAATTTCGCCTGTATGGGGTTTATCCCACGCTGTGGCTGGTGCCGATGATCACCGCGCTGTGCCCGGGAAACTGATTGAGCTCGAGGTACATCGGCGCGCCGTCCGGGTCGCCGTCAAAGAAGATCGTGACATAGCCCCCTCCGCCGTTGGAGTGCGGCAGATCGACCAGCAGCGTCGAGCCGTCGGGCGCCGCCCGACGGGTGTGATAGAAGCTGTCCTCCGTCTCCCCAAGCCGGTAGCCGGAGAAGCCCCAGTACTCGGCCAGGCCCGTGCAGAACTCGTCCAGCGTCCTGTCTGCCGGGAGAACGTCGTCAAAGTTGTCGTAGAGATACCGGACGGTCTCCCCGCCGTTTTCGTTCCCGACCGGGACCTCGCCCACCGGCTCGTCGGTCTCGTCCGCCACGGCGTAGAAGGTCGCCGCCGTGATCTTGCCCGTCAGCGTGTCGACGCCGAGGCTGCAGCCGTATTTCTGCTCGCCGTCCCAGCCGAAATACCAGCGCACATCGTAGCGGTGGCGAAAAATGCGGCCGTACCAGTAAGCGCCGCCGTCCTGCTCCTGGATCTCAACGACGGCGTCCGCCGGACCTTCGAAGCAGACGTCCTGTGAAATGAGGCCCATGTCCTTCCATACCTCGAGCTGCTCCCGCGCAACCCGCTCCGCCGCCTCCGGCGTGGCGACGGCCGCGTTGACCGCGTAGGCTGTGACGCCCAGCGCCAGGATCAGCGCGGCAACCAGCGCGAACGTGATGATTCTTTTCTTTTTCATGTGTACGATCCTTTCCGAGGCGCCGGATGCATCCTCGGGCGCGTAGCGGATCGCTTCCGTGATATAACGGTCGTCCAGGTCGCTCAAGGCCCGGAACAGTTTCTCCCGATTCATACAAGCAGGCCCTCCTTGATCAAAGTCTTCCGCAATTTCTCACGGAGGCGGAAAAGACGCAGGGAGACGCGGCTCTCCTTTTGGTGCATCGCAGCGGCGATCTCCCGCACGGAGTCGGCGTACCAGTAGCGGCGAACGAAGAGAAAGCGGTCGTCGTAGTCCAGCGCGGCCAGAAAGCGGTTGACGGCCTCGACGGTTTCTTTATAGTCATAGTCCGCTTCGACGTCGGCGGCGGAGGGGATGCAGTCCTCCAGCTCGTCGAGCACCAGGTCCAGACTGCCGTTTCGTTTCTGCGCGGTCTCGCTTCGCAGCTTCGACACCGCTGTGTTGCGGGCGATGCGGCAGACGTAGCTCGCCAGCGGATCGGGACGGTGAGGCGGAATACTGTCCCAGACCGCCAGCCAGGTATCGTTGGCGCATTCCTCCGCATCCCGGCGGCTGCGCAGGATGTTCGTCGCTGTTTTCATCACGGCTTTGCCGTATTTCTGTTCCAGTTCGTCGATCGCCCGCTCCGAGCGCTCAAAAAGCAGGGCGATGATCTGACTGTCCTCCATGTGCGTCACTTCCTTTCCGCCTCATCTATCCTCTCGCAAACGGAAGGCGGATCTTGCAGGATCGCCGAAAAAAAGCCCCTCCGCCGGGCAAGGGACGGAGGGGCGTGTACTTTTTTACAGGTCCAGATGCAGGTCCGGGTTGTTCGTCTCCGCGACGGCGCAGGTCTGGGCGCCGGCAGAGAGCGCGGCCTCCGCGGTCCGGCGCAGA
>CAMZIX010000040.1 GCA_947307375.1 uncultured Clostridia bacterium
CCGGGGAAGCCGCCCCCGGGGAAGCCGCCCCCGAGACCGGGGAGGCCGCCGCCCATCTTGCCGAACTTGCGCTGCAGCTTCTTCATGTTCTTGCCGCTGAACTGCTTCATCATCTGCTGCATGCCCTCGTACTGCTTGAGCAGGCGGTTGACGTCCACAACGTTCAGCCCGCAGCCGGCGGCGATGCGCTTTTTGCGGCTGGAGTTGAGGATCGAGGGGTTCTCGCGCTCGGCCGGGGTCATCGAGAGGATGATCGCCTCCTGGCGGGCCATGGCCTTCTCGTCGAGCTTCGCACCCTTGAGCGCCTTGGCGTCCATGCCAGGGATCATGCCCATCAGGCTCTCCAGGTCGCCCATGTTTTTGAGCTGGCCCATCTGATCCAGATAGTCGCTGAGGGTGAAGCGGTTGGCGCGCAGCCGCTCGGCGGCCTCGAGCGCCTTCTTCTCGTCGAAGCTCTGCTCGGCCTTTTCGATCAGGGTCAGCACGTCGCCCATGCCCAGGATGCGGGAGGCCATGCGGTCGGGGTGGAAGGGCTCGATCATGTCGAGCTTCTCGCCCACGCCGATGTACTTGATGGGCTTGCCGGTTGCGGCCCGGATGCTCAGCGCGGCGCCGCCGCGGGCGTCGCCGTCGAGCTTGGTGAGCATCACGCCTGTCACGCCCAGCGCCTCGTCGAAGGCGGTGGCGGCGTTGACGGCGTCCTGGCCGGTCATCGCGTCGATCACCAGCAGGATCTCCGCCGGGTTCACCGCGTCGCGGATGTTCTGCAGCTCCTGCATCAGCGCCTCGTCGATGTGCAGGCGGCCGGCGGTGTCGAGGAAGACGATGTCGTTGCCGTGCGCCTTCGCATACTCGATCGAGGCCTTCGCGATCTCGACCGGGTCGGTCTGGCCCATCTGGAAGACGGGGAGATTCAGCTGCGCGCCGACGGTCTCCAGCTGCTGGATGGCGGCGGGGCGGTAAATGTCGCAGGCGACCAGCAGCGGGCGCTTGCCCTGCTTGCGGATGTAGCCGGCGAGCTTGGCGCCGTTGGTGGTCTTGCCCGCGCCCTGCAGGCCGACCAGCATCACGACGCTGGGCAGCTGGGAGCTGACGGCCAGCTTCTGGTTTTCGCCGCCCATCAGGGAGCAGAGCTCCTCGTTGACGATCTTGATGACCATCTGGGCGGGGTTGAGCGCCTCGAGCACGTCGGTGCCGACGGCGCGGTCGGTGACCTTCTTGGTGAAGTCCTTGACCACCTTGTAGCTGACGTCCGCCTCCAGCAGGGCCATGCGCACCTCGCGCATCGCCTCGCGCACGTCGGAGGCCGTCAGGCGGCCCTTGCCGCGCAGGCGCTTGAAGGCCGCATTCAGTTTTTCAGATAAGCTTTCAAAGGCCATTTGTCATTCCTCAAGCTGTGCGAGCTTTTCGCACAGGCGCTCCACGGCTTGCCGCTGTTCTTCGTCCAGGCTTCCTTCGAGCGAGGCCAGCAGCCTGCCCGCGGAGGCGAGAGCCTGCCGCAGCTCGGTGAAGCGGCGGACGAGCCCGGTCTTGTCCTCGATCTCGCGCAGCGTCTGCTCCGCGCGGCGGATGTTGTCCCACACGCCCTGGCGGGAGATGCCGCACTGCTCGGCGATCTCGGAGAGGGAGAGGTCCTCGTTGACGTGCAGCTCGTAGCAGCTGCGCTGCCGCTCGGTCAGCAGCTCGCCGTAAAAATCCAGCAGCATGCTCTGCATCATGCGGTTTTCCACGGCGCAGCCCTCCCTGTCAAGTGCTTTGACTTGGCAGAGTATAGCACGGAGCGGCAGCGCTGTCAAGTGTTTTTTCTTGTCAGGAGGGGAAGCCTTTGTGGGCGGGGACAAATCCCGCCCCTGCTTCACAGGAAACCCTCAGTCAGCTTCGCTGACAGCCCCCTTCTGAGGAAGGGGGCCAATGAAAAGCGCCCGCCGCGGGGGCGCGGCGGGCGGGGAAACAAACATATTTTTCTTAACAAATCTTACTTCACATATGGGGCGAAGGCTCTTTTCATCAGAACCAGCTTATCGATCAACCAATCAAACTGTTCAGGACGAGCGTCTTCTTTACTAACATCAGCATCTCTTTCAAGAAGGATTCTACTTGACTTTTTTCCATCCAGTCTACGCCAATCCAATTCGAATCCAACTTGAGTTTCAATAGCCTCCTTGTTTGCAAAGCAATGGTCAAATAATTCTTTGTTGTCACTGATCAAAACTTCTATTGCAATTTTGTTCGCTTTAGTGTTGATAAGCATATTCATGTGCGCTTGTGAAGTGCCGAGAGCAAAGGTGTACCAATGGTCCGAGGACGGCTTATGCAGATTATATTTTTTGAGAAAGTCCGGTCGGTTATTAGTGACGTAGTCGTTAAAATCAGACCAGTATGAATATTTGATCTGTGTGGCTATTCCGCCGCCGGAGTTTGGAAGGGTTTTTGCGGCTTTTGTCCAGTCATTTGGTTGTTCAACAATGTTGAACTTCACTGCAGGAGAGGAACCGTCAATGCTCCAAAGCTGAATTTCAATTAGAAAAAAACCGATACCGTCTACTGTGTTGTTGTTCAGGTATTCGATAGCCGCTCTATGTTCTTCTCTGGCGGTTTTAACGATCCAGATCATGCACTTGGCTTCTTTGCCAGCAGCATAAGTCAGAAGCTTTCCCAGATGATCGTGATTGGTGTCTTCAAGTTGGTTTTCAATAATAGCCTTTTGCTCTGTGTTTGCGTCTTGTGCCAGAATATCGACTGCAAAATTACCGACCGGAGATTCTGTATCTAAAACTTCCAAGCTAAGCCCGGTTGCTTCGTTAAGTAGTTCAATGTTCTCAGCAAGCCATGGAGTAAAGTCTTTTGCTTCATTTTCCCAAACATCGCGCAAGGTTATTTGTTGAATTGATCCAAGCTTCTTTTTTACCGCCATACGTATCTCCTCCTTCACACGTTGAAGCGGAACATGGTGACGTCGCCGTCCTGCATGACGTAATCCTTGCCCTCGAGACGGAAGAGGCCCTTTTCCTTCGCGGCGGCCATCGAGCCGCAGGCCTTGAGGTCCTCGAAGGCGACGATCTCGGCGCGGATGAAGCCGCGCTCGATGTCGGTGTGGATCTTGCCGGCGGCCTTCGGCGCCTTGGTGCCGCGCACGATGGTCCAGGCGTGCACGTCGTCCTCGCCGGCGGTGAGGAAGGAGATGTAGCCGAGCAGGTCGTAGGAGGTGCGGATCAGACGGTCGAGGCCGGTCTCGGTCAGGCCGAGATCCTCCATGAACATCTGCGCCTCGTCCGCTTCGAGCTCGGCGAGGTCCTCCTCGAACTTCGCCGCGACCGGCAGCACGGCCGCGCCGCTCTTCGCGGCATAGTCGGACAGGGCTTTGAAGTTGGCGTTGTCCGCGTAGCCGGCCATGCCGGCCTCGTCGAGGTTGGCCGCGTAGATGACGGGCTTGACGGTCAGCAGGCCGCCGTCGGCGAGGATGTCCTTGTCCTCGTCGGTGAAGGGGAAGTCGCGCGCGGGCTTCTCCTCGGTCAGGTGGGCGATCAGCGCCTCGCACATCTCGGCCTCGCGCTTATACTTCCTGTCGCCGCCCTTGGCGTTCTTTTTCGCGCGCTCGAGGCGGCGCTCGACGATCTCGATGTCGGCGAGGATCAGCTCCAGCTCGAAGCTCTCCGCGTCGCGCACGGCGTCGGCCGGCTCGAGGAAGAGGTCCTCATTGTCGAAGCAGCGCACGACCTGCACCAGCGCGTCCACCTGGCGGATGGCCTGGAAGACCTCGTTGCCCTTGCCGCCGGAGCTGACGCCGGGCACGTCCACGAAGTCGATGCTGGCGGGGCTGTATTTCTTCGGGTGGTAGTACTCGGCCAGCCAGTCGAGGCGCTCGTCCGGCACCTTGGCCTGGCCGATGTTGGGCCTGGCGTTGGCCGCGGTATAGCCGCCGGTCTCGGCCTTCGCGCCGGTCAGCGCGTTGAACAGCGTCGTCTTGCCCACGTTGGGCAGACCCACGATCCCTAATTTCATATCAGTTCGTCTCCTTAAAGAAATCCCGCTTGTTGAAGGCGGCGGTCATGAAGCGCCAGGCTGCCTTGCCGGAGGTCAGCCACTCGATGTGCGCGTTGTTCTTCGTGTTCGACGTTCCGAACATCACACTTGTTCCAATTCCGGTTATAACTGAAAGAGGGCAGCAAATCAAGCAGATCAATAAGTGAGTCTTAAGAAGAATATTTCTGGCACATCCCAGTTTATTTCCGACAGAATCCGGTCCTGATCCTCTCCGAACAAAGGACCGTTATTCAGCTGATGAAAATCGAGCTCGCCAACATAGAGATTTGGTTCCAGCAAAACAGGGTTCCCTTCCTGGTCAATGGCAACATCCCAGGACAGCAAGCGAAAAAGGGGGAAGGATTGATGCAATTGTTTGACAAAGGCCAGGCTTTTATCGAAAGAGGGTACGGTGATCGTACTAAAGGCAATACCGGTGGTGGGATGTTTCTCATATTTTTGTCCGGATACCGCAAAGGCAACCGGCTTCAATGTTCCATCAGCTGTTATTCCGCAGGTGATCCCTCCGGAGCTTGCATTATCTACACGACTATGATTGATTCCCATTCGAAGAATGGAAGAATACACAGTAGCTTTTCCGTCTTCCAAAAACGAAATATGACGAATTGTATTAACAGAATCAGGGTTCAGTTTTGCAAGCGTCGGATGTTGAACAAGAGCTCTTTGAATAACAATATCTCGTTTTTCATCATCCAACTGATCAAACACCTTTTGGGCCAAGCCTTCCCCGGAGCAAAAGAAGACTCCGTGTCCTCCCATTGACTCGGTTGCCTTCTTTACGACGACTTCTTCCTCGCAATTCAGCAGTTCGGTCAGTTTTTCAATTCCAATTGTGTTGAATTTATTATCCAGCCAGGTCCCATTCATTCTGTATGCGATTCCGACCGGTTGCTTCGCCTGAGGAAATAGTTTTGAGTATAAACACTTGTTGTCCAGCGCTTTAGCCTGCACTCTGTCATTGAACCAGGCGTCGATCAGGTTGAGGTACAAATCGTCTGGTATATAATGAGGATCAAAATGGCCGGTAGCCTGGGTATAAAATTCATGAAACTGATATGTGAATTTCGAGCGGCCTTTATATCTTGGTCCCCACAGAGCCAATACTTGCTTTTTTTGAGCATCTGTTAGGACGGTATTTCTCTCAAGATCCCCAAACTGTTCTTTCCAACCATCTTGATGATAACGGAGTGATTTCAGCATTTTTCTTGCATAATTCCTGCAAGCAATCCGATAGGTTATTTTCCATATTGTTTCAGAATAGATGTTTTTCACAAGTTCTTTTGGACTCATTGTCGTTCTCCCTGTAATGCAAAAATCAAATAGGGCAGACCCACGATCCCTGATCTCATATCAGTTCGTCTCCTTGAAGGAGTTACGTTGCCGAGTCAAGTCACATGCAATAATGACTTTATTTGCAAAACTCTGCTAATGATACTAGCAAGGACGACTGCATCTTTATAGGGCATTTTCAGTTTATCAAAGATCCCATACAGCTTTTTCTTCACACCCATATGAAGAGGCATCTGGTGGACTTCCATAGATGGCAGACTGTTTCCTTCGACGAATTCAATCCCCTGCGGGGTAACAGCAATATCCCAGGCAACAAGATATGTCCCTTTCAAATGCAGCGAAGCGGCAACGCACATGGAGATGATTTCGTTCCACATAGGAATGGCTGTGCCGCGGAAAACTTTGCCGCTGGCGGGGTGAGAGACAGCCGTGACACCCTTTTCGGTAATTCCATCACTGATAATGATGCCTGTTTTTTCATCTATTTCAGCAAAGAATCCGCCAGCGTCGGCATTATCGAAAACAGAGTTGTTGTTGCCGGTCCTAAGGCAAGCACCCAGTATTTTCACATCAACACCATTTGTAACAGTGGTCACACGGACTGTGTTGAGCGAAGCGGGATGGAATGCGGCCAGTTCCGGAACATTGTAAATACACTCTTCCATCAAAACCGGCAATTCACCGGAACGAACCATTTCTGCTGAATCGCCCCGATGCAGTTTATAGACTCCTTTCCCGCTCATTTTGTTGGTGGGTTTTACGATCACGTCAAATTGATCAAGGAAGTCCTGGACTGTCGTTGCTTCTGTTTCTGCATCTACATACAACCATTTCCTACGGACGAACCGGGCGTATTTTTCGAGGAAGACTTCCTTCTTCTTCATGATCTGCCACTGATCCGGATACAGCAGATTGTATTTTATCTCAGTCAGTACACCCATATCGCGCTGAGATAGATACTCTCGCTTCTTTTGCTCTGGTATTTGAGGAAACAAATAACTGTAGTACCATTCACCAATCTTCATTCTGTATTTATCATAATCTGAGCAAAATCGAGCAAACATATCTTTCTTTTCCTGCTCGGTCAGCGCAGGGAATGATCCGATTAGTTCTGAGGCATCTTTAATGGATCCGCGTCTCCGCTTTGACAGATATCTATACAACGACACACACATTTTGTACTGGTGAGATATCATTTGGAGCGGTGAAAAAACTGTTGTTCCGATTCTCATTTGCAATGCCTCGCTTCAGTTCAATTCGATTCTTTGCCTTATCACTTCTGATCCGGCAGTAGCCGGATCAGCCACATTTACGTTGAGATAGCAGACATCATTTTCAGTACCTTTCAGAATGTCCGCGGAGACTCGTCTGGTCAGATTGTGCTCATCAATATCAATGTGTAAAGCAAGGCTGTATTCCGGCAGACAGTCATGAACAAGATACTCACCGCTTGTTGACATGCAGAAACCGCCCAGGGAATAAGCAATAATTGCCCCATCTCGTTCTTCGACTTTTTGAACAGTATGCGGATGGTTCCCAATAATGATATCTGCCCCGAGGCTGACCAGTTTGTCAATGATCCTCTTGCTGAACTCTCCAGGCTCCGAATTAAACTGACCGCCGATATGAAGCAGAACGACAAGCAAATCAGAGTTCTCCCGGGCTATGCTAATCTGCTTTTCTATATCATCCATCCACTGATCGTTAATCAGCTTCGGATCATAGCGATCCGTGCGAGCGGATATCGTTGACTGTTTTCTGAGCTTCCTGACAATTTGCTTCACTTTCGGCTTGAAAACATATTTCCAATAGCGTTTCATCCAGAGGGAGCCGCTGTTGCTTCGGTAGCCTATCAGATTGACGACCTCATACAGGTTGTGTATGTTTGATGTCTCCAAGTTCTGATTTACGCTGTATGTCAGGGAATAAAACGCTATACGGACCCCATTGACTTCTCTGATTAAATATCGACGCTCTTCAGGATTACGGAATGTTCCCGTATGCTGAATACCGTGTTGGTCAAGCAAGTCCAGTGTGCGAAACGCCCCTTCAACGCCCTCATCCAGGCAATGATTATTGGCTGTGCTTACCAATCCAATTCCGGCATCTCGTATTGCTGTGCAAAATGAATCCGGACTGTTGTAGTGATAGGGCTTCGTATTGAAGCGTCTGCCGCCGCCAAAACAGGTCTCCAAATTTCCAATGACAAGATCTGCCCCGGCAAACACATCTTCTGTATGAAAAACTTCACTGAAATCATACTTGCCCTTCCCACGGGCTTTTGCTGCTTTCAGGAGCGGTTTGTCACAGGCTATGTCTCCTACGAAGGTAAGACGTGTCATTCTCCGCACACTCCTTCAGATGGTCTCGTCATTTGCAGAGCAGTCCTCTTGCCGCACGGAAATCCCAGATGCTTTTGCTGCGTATATGTCCGTTTTCAATTACCATGGCTTTCTCTAAAACTGGCGTGAGCTTTCCCTCGATCACAGGATCGAAAATGCGGGCGTTGCTTTCGCTGAGCACTTTTGTCACCGAGAAAGGGAACATGGCTGGCGTATTGTCCACGGCATAATGGAGCACGCCATCTTCTATATAAACAGGGTCGGAAATCGTGGTGGGATGTGAGGTCTCGATTCCGAGATGAGGATCGCAGCTGATATCGATGATCATTGTGTGCGGCTTCAGCCTCTTCAGATCATCCCTGTAAATCAGATGGTCTGTTCTCGAGATATCCCACATGACGCAATTGATGATCACATCATATTCCGGCATTTTCTCGCGAAACAGTTTTTCCAGCTTGCGCCCGTATACATCAACAGATGCACCAAGGCCATGAAGGACTCGCATAGCGCCTTTTGCTGTCTGTCCGTTCCCGATAATGGCGACCCGGCATTCATACGGCATTCTCCCGTAGTGTGTAAACGCCTGGAGAACTGCCGCTTCGCCGGCGATTTCGCGGTTTCGGAAGAAAATGTAGCGCCCCTTTTCAAATATCTCTTCCCAGGCAATAACAGTATGTTTTGCCTTAAGACATGCATCTGTGAAAGCGGTCCCCTGTGCCGCATGAGCCCAGCCGAAAAGGATCTTCCCCTCTTCCAGGCCGTCGAGATAATCCGCGTCGCCGAGTTTTACATCCGTTATGATGTCGCAGCTGAGGGCTTCTTCCCGAGAAACCACATGCGCCCCGGCCGACAAATACTCCGCGTCCGGGTGGCCTACAGAATCTCCGTATCCTTTTTCAAAATACAGGCAATCCGGATTCCGCAGCCGTCTGACATCATCCGGCAGAATGGCGCGCCGTTTTTCATTGTTTTTATGGCTGATTACAAGCCCCATCGTTTTCTTCATCGTTGCCGTCTCACATCTCCACGTAATTATCTCTTAGATTGTTTAAGAAAAACCTCATCAAATACTTCATCGCTCAAGTCCCCGAAAGTAGGCTCTCCGCTGCCGATCTGATTCTGACCTGGCTTCACGTTGAATTCGATCAGGACAGGATCGCCCTGTTTGTCTATCGCAAAATCCCAACCGATCAAGTCAAAATATGGCAGATTCGGGTGAAGCCTTTTTATCGTTTGAATCAAATTCTGATAGTGCGGCACAGTAACGGTACTCAATTTGACACCGCTGGGGGACTCGTCCATCCATGCGGACTGACGGGTCACCCCCCGACCCGTCAGGCTGCCATCCGGGTTAACGGGGCATGCACAGCCGCCAGATCCTATGTTATCTACATGAGCTCCCTTTCCGCCGATTCGGAGTTGAGCGGACAGAATATGGATCTGATCATGAAAATGGAAAGACAATACTCGGACCGTATTCAAAGAACTATCATTCAGCTTTGACAGATCGGGATGTTGGTGTACGATGCGCTGCACGACGAAGTTGGTTCCAAAGCGATCAAACAGAGCGTGTATGTCTTGTGATGCACGCGCTCTGTCATAAAAGACGATCCCACTGCCGCCGTATGAATCGAGTGACGGCTTGAAAATCAACTGGTCTTCCCGCAGACAGATCATTTCTGCCTCCTCGCGGCTGATCAAGCGCTCCCCATCACCGTCATAATAGTATCCGGCGATATTTTTTGCGACAGTTTCCGGTTTCTTGACATCAGTCAGCAATCGGTTGAGCATCCCCTTGTCAACGTACGCCCGCCGCATAGACATATCATTGAAATAAGGGCGAATCGTACTGACCCAGATCGATTCCGGGACAAATCGGGGATCAAAATGATCTTTGCCGTTGCAATAGAGCGCATACCACATGCGATCCGGCTTGATCCCATATTTGCTCCAATAGGAGAGGACTGCTTCCTTATATTCTTTTTTAGTCCCCTGATAACCTCCGTTTATTAACTTCAGCCGTTTTTTGAACTTTGAAGTTTCCAGGCGTTCCTGTTTGGCTTTTTTGTATTTTGCGTAATGGCGAAGGAGCAGTTCCTTCGTTTTCACGATAACTCTTTTCATCTGATGTCCCCCATATATTCGCTGGCGTTTCCGCCAAAAGCGACTGCATTGATTTCACAACCCGAGCTGATCAGTTTGTCTCCTTGAAGAAATCCCGCTTGTTGAAGGCGGCGGTCATGAAGCGCCAGGCGGCCTTGCCGGAGGTCAGCCACTCGATGTGCGCGTTGTTCTTCGTGTTTTCCAGCATGCCCTTGACCAGATGCGCGGCCACGACGTCCGGATAGTCGCCGAGGATGTTGTAGACCTTCTTCGTCTTCTCGGGCAGGGCGATGCTCTCCTTGCCGCCGAGGGCCTTGACCGTGAAGTCGGTGATCATGATGCCGGGGGAGAGGCGGCCGGCCTTCACTTTTCCGCCGCGCTCGGCCAGCTCTTTGGCGAGGGCCTGGGTGAAATGCGTCACGGCGCGCTTGCTGGTGCCGTAGAGGTTCAGGCCCAGCATCATCGCGTCGTTGCTGCCGTAGCCCTCGAGGTTGTAGATGAAGCCGCCCTGCGGCTGCTTTTCCATCTGGAGGGCGGCGAGCCGGCTGCCCATCACGGCGCCGCGCAGGTCGATGTCGAGGATGGCGTCGATCTCCTGCTCGCTCAGCTCCCAGATCGCCTTCATCGGCTGGTTGACGC
>CAMZIX010000041.1 GCA_947307375.1 uncultured Clostridia bacterium
TCATCGGCATCCAGATGGCGGGCGCCTATGTGGGCAGCACGCTGATGCCGCCGCTCTTCGGCCTGCTGGCGAACGCGCTTTCCCTCAACCTGTATCCGGTCTGGCTCCTCGTCCTGCTGGCGCTGCTCGTCGGCATGACGGAACGGGTCAACCGGCTCTGTGAAAACAAATAAGCGAAATAAAATGGCAGAGGAGTGCGAAACGCGCTCCTCTGCCTTGTGCTGTCCCGAGTTTATTTCAGTTTTTTCAGCTTCGCCACGTCGGCGACCACGATCAGCTTCATGCTCTGATCCAGCTTCATGTCCGGATCGGCCAGGGTGCCGGTCGAGTTGCCGCGGATAATGGCGACCACATTGATCGAGTACTTTTTCCTGAGATTCAGCTCCACGAGGCTCTTCCCGACCCATTCCGGCCGGACGTCCATCGAGACCATGGAGAGGTTCTCCGACAGCTCGATGATATCCATGAAGCCGGAGCTCAGCAGGTTCTTGGCAAGGCGGATGCCGGATTCGTTTTCCGGGAAGACGACCCGGTCCGCGCCGACGCGGCTCAGGATCCGGCAGTGCATCTCGCTCGAGCCCTTGGCGACGACGGTTTTCACACCGAGCTCCTTGCACAGCATGGTTGCCATGACGCTGGCCTCCAGGTGGTTGGCCATGGCGATGATGACGACGTCGACGTTGGACACGCCCAGTTGCCGCAGCACGTCGAGGTCGGTGACGTCCGCGCACTTGCAGAAGGGCAGCTCGTCGACCAGAGAGTTGACGGTCTCTTCGCCGATATCGACGGCCAGCACCTCCGCGCCGTTTTTGACAAGCTCCTTGGCGACGGCCGTTCCGTAGCGGCCGAGTCCGAAAATGGCGTATGACAGTTTCATGCTTATCCCGATTCCTTTCTTTTCAGCCTACGCTGATCTGCTCTGTCGGATTCTTGATCAGGTTGGATTTTTCTTTTCTGGTATTCAGCGCAATAAACAGCGAGATAGGCCCGACCCGGCCCAGATACATCGTCACGATGATGATCAGCTTCCCGTACAGGTTCAGCGTGGAGGTGAAGTCCCGGGTCAGACCGACCGTCGCGGTCGCGCTGACCGTTTCGTAGAGGACGTCCAGCACGTCCGCTCCGGTGACGGCCTCCAGCAGAACGGTCGCCGTGGCCATGATCAGAAAGGAGACGCTGAAGACGGCGACGGCCTTGCTGACCGCCTGCTTCGGGATCGTCCGCTGGAAGAGCGAGCTGTCCTCCCGGTTTTTCAGGGTGGAAAAGGCGGAGACAAGAAGAACGGCGACCGTTACGGTCTTAATGCCGCCCGCAGTCCCGGTGGGAGAGCCGCCGATAAACATGAACAGCAGCGCCACGAGCGAGGAGGAGTTCGTCAGATCCTGCTGGGGAACGGTCGAAAAGCCCGCCGTTCGCGTTGTGACCGACTGGAAGAAGGCGACCATGAGCTTTTGAGGCAGGGTAAAGCTCCCGATCGTGCGGGGATTGTCGTACTCAAAGAGGAAAAACAGCAGGACGCCGGAGAGGATCAGAGCGCCGGTCATCACCAGAGCGATCTTGCTGTGGAGGGTCAGCAGCTGCGACCAGCGCCTTTTCCCCCTGCGCCGTTCGCCCGCTGCGCTCAGGACGTCCCACCAGACGAAGTAGCCGATGCCGCCCAGGATGATCAGCAGGCAGGTGGTAAAGTTTACCGTCGGATTCAGGACGTAGCGGCACAGGCTGTCCTCGGCCAGGACGTCAAGGCCTGCGTTGCAGAAGGCGGAAACGGAGGTGAACAGGGAGATCCAGAGACCCCGCGCGCCGTATTCCGGCACAAAGACCGTCATGTACAGCAGCGCGCCCGCAGCTTCCACAAGGAAGGTGCCGAGCAGGACTTTTTTCGTGAAGGAGACGAGACCGGACAGAGTGTTCAGGTTGAAGGCATCCTGGATCAGCATCCGGTCGGCGATACCGATCTTGCGGCGAAAGCTGAGCATCATGGCCGTCATGAAGGTGACGACGCCCAGTCCGCCGATCTGGATCAGCAGCAGGATGACGACCTGCCCGAACAGGCTCCAGGTAGAATAGGTGGGGAGCGTCACCAGCCCGGTGACGCAGACGGACGTGGTGGCGGTAAACAGGGCGTCGATGAAGGAGACCTTCCGCCCCTGCACGGCGCTGAACGGCAGCATGAGCAGCAGGGTGCCGACGGCGACGACCAGCAGGAAGGCGAGCATGATCGTCTGCGTGGAGGAGAAGCGTATTTTCTTTTTCATTCTGAGCCCTCCTCTCGGTCTGAAACGCCCGGCGGCGGGAGCCGGGCCTGCTCCTGCGCATCACAAATGGATTTGTATCAATCCATTATAATATCACCCGGCATATTTTGCAACGCGTTTCACTCCGGAAAACAAAAAGAAGGCTCCGGGAAATATGTCTGTACAGAAAGCGGCGGAAGTGATAAAATAATAAAATAAACCGAAAACCGAAAACCGAGTATCTTCCGAAAGGAGGACCCAAGATGAAAATCATCATCGCAGGCGGCGGAAAGGTCGGCTATTCCGTCGCGGAAACGCTTTCCGCCGAGGGTCACGACATCACGGTCATCGACCGGGATCCGCAGGTCATCGAGCACGTGTCCAACACGCTGGACGTGATCTGCGCGCTCGGCACGGCCACCAGCCACGAGACCCTGCGCGAGGCCGGCGCGGCCCATGCGGATCTGCTGCTGGCCGCGACCCAGCAGGACGAGGTGAACATGATCTGCGGCATCACCGCGCGCAAGCTCGGGACCCGACATGTGGCGGCCCGCATCCGCGACCCGGAATACCTGTACCAGACGGCCTTCCTGCAGGAGGCGCTCGGCCTGAGCGTGATCATCAACCCCGAATACGAATGCGCGCGCGAGATCGCCCGCATCCTCCGATTTCCGAGCGCTTCGCGCGTGGACACCTTTTCCAAGGGCACGGTGGAGATCGTCGAATACCGCGTGCCGAAGGGCAGCCGCCTGCACGGCATGACGCTGCGCGATCTGCCGCAGGCCTGCGGCGCCCGCGTGCTGGTCGTCGTGGTGGAGCGCGGCGGAGAGGCGCTGATCCCCAACGGCAATTTCGAGCTGCGGAGCGGGGACGTGCTCTCCCTCAGCGGTGCCAACGCCGAGCTGCGGAAGTTCTTCGAATCCATCGGGCAGTACCGCCGCCCGGTGAAGAACCTGATGATCATGGGCGGCGGCCGCATCGCCGTCTACCTGACCCGGATGATGGAGGAGAGCGGCATTTCTGTCACCGTCGTCGAACGGGACGAGGCGCGCTGTGAACAGCTCTGCGACCTGATCCCGCATGCCGCGATCGTCTGTGGAGACGCGACCAGGAACGACGTGCTGGCCGAGGAAGGCATCGCCCGGGCGGACGCTTTCGCGGCGCTGACGGGCGAGGACGGCGACAATATCGTGGTCTCGCTGTTCGCCAGACGCTGCCAGGTGCCCAAGATCGTCACCAAGGTCAACCGCGAGCATTTCTCCGGCATCCTGGAGAGCTCCGGCCTCGAAAGCGTCGTTACGCCCAAGGAACTGGTGGCCCAGCAGCTGACCCGATATGTGCGCGCGCTCGACGGAAGCCGCGGCGGCGGGATGGAGACCCTGCACCGTCTGGCCGACGGCAAGGCCGAGGCGCTTGAATTCCGGGTAGGCGAGAAATCGAAGGTCGTCGGGATCCCGTTCAAAGACCTGAAACTGAAAAACAACGTCCTGATCGGCGCGGTGATCCGCGGCGGCAAAAGCATCATCCCCAACGGCCTGACCGTGCTGCAGCCCGGCGACCACGCGGTGATCGTCAGCAAGACCGGCCGTCTGACCGGTCTGGACCAGATCCTGGAGGGCGGGAAATGAACGGCCGCATGATCGCGAGGACCCTCGGCATCGTATTGCTGATGCTGGCCGGCTTCCTGCTGCTGCCGCTGACCGTGGGGCTGATCTACGGCGAAAACGTGCGCGGATTCGGGCTGACGATCGCCTTGTCGGCCGTGCTGGGCCTGCTGCTGTTGCTGGGCCTGAAGCCGAAGAGCACCGAGATCTACGCGAGGGAGGGCTTCGCGGCGGTCGGCCTGGTCTGGATCATGATGAGCCTGGTCGGCGCGCTGCCGCTGGTGCTGAGCGGGGATATCCCGCGCTATATCGACGCCGTGTTCGAGGTCACCTCCGGCTTCACCACGACCGGCGCCTCCGTGCTGCCCAACGTCGAAGCCCTGTCGCGCTCCGGTCAGTTCTGGCGCATCTTCACCCACTGGCTGGGCGGCATGGGCGTGCTGGTCTTCGTGATGGCGGTCATGCCCATGGGCGGCGACCGCTCCATGCACATCATGCGCGCCGAGGTGCCAGGCCCCACCGTGGGCAAACTCGTCCCGCGCGCCCGCAAGACGGCGATGATTCTGTATCTGATTTATCTCGGCATGACGCTGCTGGAGACGATGCTGCTGATGTTCGGCGGCCTGAGCTTCTACGACGCGCTGCTGCATTCCTTCGCCTCGGCGGGTACCGGCGGCTTTTCGACGCGAACGGCCAGCATCGCGGCCTTTGACAGCGCTTACGTCGAAATCGTGATCGGCGTGTTTCTGGTCCTCTTCTGCACGAACTTCAACCTTTATTATCTCATATTGATCGGCCGCACGAAGGAAGCGCTGAAGAGCGAAGAGCTGCACTGGCTCTGGGGCATCATTGCCGTCAGCGTGGCGGCGATCGCCATCGGCATCCGTCCGATCTACGGCAGCATCGGCACCACCCTCCGCCACGCTTTCTTCAACGTCGCGACGATCATTTCGACGACGGGCTTCGGCACGGAGGATTTTACCAAATGGCCCGGCTATATCCAGACGCTGCTCGTGTGCCTGATGCTGATCGGCGGCTGCGCCGGCAGCACCGGCGGCGGCCTCAAGATCTCGCGTGTGATCCTGCTGGTAAAGACCGCGGCGGCGGATATGAGGAAGATGGTGCGCCCCCGCAGCGTCAATCGCGTGTCGCTGGACGGCCAGCGTGTCAGCCGGGAGACCAGCAGCGCCGTATACACCTATTTTGCACTCTATATGCTGATCCTGCTCGGCTGCTCCTTCCTGGTCTCCTTCGACGGCTATGATTTCGCCACCAACTTCACGGCGGCGATCTCCTGCATGTCGAACATCGGACCCGGCCTGTCGCTGATCGGCCCGAAAGGGAGCTTCGGCATCTTCTCCGACTTTTCCAAGATCGTCCTGTCGATCACCATGCTCTGCGGCCGCCTGGAGATCTACGCGATTTTGATCCTCTTCCTCCCCTCCACCTGGCGGAAGAACTGACAGAAAGAAAAAAACAGATGAAAGGAAGGACCAGATTATGATTTGCCCACACTGCGGCGCCAACAACGAAGACGGCGGACGCTTCTGCACCGAATGCGGAACGCGTCTGGAAGCGCCCGCTCCCCGGAGCGCGACGCCGCCCCCGAACTATGGCAGCACCGCCCCCAACCGCTACAATCTCACCGCCGATCAGCTTCCGCCGCAGTACCGCCCGCTCGGCGCCTGGGCGTATTTCGGCTATTCGCTCCTGTTCGCGCTCCCGCTGGTCGGCTTCATCTGCCTGATCATCTTCTCCTTCAACGACGACAACATCAACCGCCGCAACTACGCCCGCTCCTTCTGGTGCGCGCTGCTCGTCTCGTTCTCGATCATGATCGTGCTCCTCGTGCTCGCGCTGGTGTTCGGTGCGTCCCTGCCCGACGTGGCTTCCGCGACAAGATCCTGGCTGTAAGCCGCATGCGGCGCAAAAAGACGGCGAACCGTTCGGTTCGCCGTCTTTTTCACGGTCAGATGCTGTCAGTTTACTCGATCACGACGCGCTTGCCGTGGATCTTCAGCTTGCCGGCGCAGTAGAGCGCGACGGCCTGGCTCAGGAGCTTCCATTCGGCCTCCTCCGTAACCCGGCGGCGCAGCGACTCCGGATCGTCGCCCGGCAGCACGTCCACGGCCTTCTGCAGGATGATGCCGCCGACGCGGCCGTCCTGATCGCAGAAGAAGGCGGTGGCGCCGGTGACCTTGAGCCCGCGCTCGAGCACGGCGCGCTGGATGTCGCCCTCCTCGTCCTCAAAGGCGGGGTAAAGGGCCGGGAAGGTGCCGATGATCGCGTTTTTGAACTGGTAGGGGATGACGCCGAGAGGCAGATTGTAGCCGGCGAGGATCACCAGCTCGATATCCATGTCGCGCAGCTTGTTGGCTACGGCCATGCTGTGGCTGGTCATCGTGGGGAAGAGCTCCGGATCGACCACGTAGGCCGGCACGCCCGCGTTGAGCGCGCGCTGCATCGCGTACACGCCCTTTTCCGGGGAGATCACGGCCACCAGCTCGAAGTTCGGCAGCTCTTTGAAATAGATGGAGTCCAGGATGGCCTGGAGCATGGCGCCGTCGCCCGCGACAAGCGCCGCGGCCCGTACCTTTCTCCTGCTGCCCGCATCCTGCGGCATGGCTTACACCCCTCTTTTTGGACTTGTACAATCCGGCCGGTCAAGGTATAATATGCTCGGTCGTGCGACGACCGGCATACTGCCCCTACATATCAGTTTATTATACTTCATTCCGGCCATTCGGTCAAGATTCGGGTGCCACGATGACGAAAATTTATTTGATCCGCCACGTACAGGCGGAGGGAAATTTATATCGCATGATGCAGGGCCACTGGGACGGCGAGGCCACCGCGCTCGGTCTGCGTCAGGCGGAGCTGCTGGGCGAGCGCATGAAGGACGTCCCGCTGGACGCGATCTACGTCAGCGACCTCAGCCGCGCCGTGCATACCGCCGAGGCTCTGCAGAAGCACCACCCTCTGCCGCTGCGGATCGACCCGCGCCTGCGGGAGATCAACATGGGCCCCTGGGAGGGCCGCTTCTTCGGCGATCTGAAATACGAAGCGCCGGGCGAGATCAAACGCTTCCTGCAGCGGCAGGACGGCTGGCGCGAGGAGGGCGCGGAGGGCTATGCCGAGGTGACGGCCCGCGCCTGGCCGGCGATCGAGGAGATCCTGCGCGACAACGAGGGCAAAAGCGTCGCCGTGGTCAGTCACGGCGTCACGATCCGCTGTCTGCTGGCCAAAATGCTGGGCGTCAGGCCCGGCGATCCGGACAGCCTGCCGCTCGGCGGCAACACGGCGATCTCCTGCCTCCGCTGTGAAAACGGCGTCTTCACGCCGGAATTCATCGGCGACTGCGCGCATCTGGCGGTCCTGGACATCCCGGTCTGGGAGCAGACGCCCGACCTCCGGGCGGAGCCCTTCGACCCGATGGCGGAGGACGGCTTTTACATCGCCTGCTACGAGGACGCCTGGCGTGCGGCGCACGGCACGACCCGCGGCTTTTCACCGGAGAGCTATCTGCTCGCCGCGGCGGCGCACCGGCAGGCCGATCCTCGCGCGGTGCTGAAGATCCTGGATGGGGACGAGCCCGTCGGCCTCGTGGACATGGACACGCTGCGCGGCGCGCACGCGGGCTACGGCTGGCTGAGCCTGCTGTACCTGCGGCCGGAATACCGCCGCCAGGGCATGGGCATCCAGCTGCTGGGGCGTGTCATCATGCACTACCGCGGCCTGGGGCGGCGCTCGCTGCGCCTGTACGCGGCGGAGGACAACGCCGCCGCCATGGCCTTCTACCGCCATTGGGGCTTTGAAAAGCTCGGCGCGGAGCAGGGGAGCTTCGGCCGGATCTGGCTGCTGGAGAAGAAGATCGGGGGTGCCGGCTATGTATGATTACCCGGCCCGCGTGCAGCGTCTGCAGATCCCGGCGGGGCGGCGCATCCTGGCCGTTTCGGATATCCACGGCAACCTGCCCTATCTGCGCGGCCTGCTGGAAAAGGCGGCCTTCGGCGCCGGCGACGAGCTGATCGTCGCCGGGGATTTCCTGGAGAAGGGCCCGGAGAGCCTGAACACTCTCCATTTCCTGATGGATCTGACGCGGCGCGGCAACTGCCACCTGCTGCTGGGCAACTGCGACAGCTGGAACGACATCTTCCTCTATCCGGAGGAGGCCGACGAACACATCGTCCACTATATCCTGTACAAGAAGGTCGGCCTGCTCTGGGAGATGTGCAACGCCGCGGGCGTCGATCCCTTCGACCTGGAGGACTTCGGCGCGGTCAAGCGTCTGCTGCGGCAGCGCTTCGCGGCGGAGTGGGACTTCCTGGAGAGCCTGCCCCACGCCATCGAGACCGAGCATTATGTCTTCGCGCACGCCGCCGTGCGCCCCGGCAAGCCCCTGCGCGCGCACACGGCCGAGGAGCTGACCCGCTGCGACGCCTTCATGGAGCAGGGATATCGCTTCGACAAGTGGGTGATCGTGGGACATTGGCCGGTGGTGCTTTATCACCGGGACGTCGTAGACGCAAACCCGATCATCGACCGGGAGAACAGGATCGTCTCCATCGACGGCGGCTGCGTGCTCAAGGACGACGGACAGCTCAACGCCCTGGTCATCCCCTTCGAGGGCAGCGAGGACTTCGGCTTCGTCGCCTACGATCCCTTCCCCCTGCGCACGGTGAAGACCGCGCAGGCGGCGGGAGAGCGCTCCTGGTACATCCGCTGGGGCGACAGCCGGGTGCAGGTGCTCGAGCGCGGCGAGGAATTCTCCCGCTGCCGCCATGTGCGCACCGGTTATGAAATGGATATTCTGACCAAATACCTCTTCACCGACGGGGAGTTCACCGACTGCAACGACTGCACGGACTATGTGCTGCCGCTGGAGCCGGGCGACGCGGTGAGCGTGGTGGAGGAGACGAGCCGGGGCTTCTTTGTCAAGCACAGGGGCGTGTCCGGCTGGTATTACGGAGAACTGATATGAACGAGATCATCGAGTTTTTCAAAAACGAGCCCCTGCGTCTGCTGCCGCTGTGGCTGGCGCTGATGAGCCTGGTGCTCTTTGCCGTGATGGGCGCGGACAAGCGCCGGGCGAAGGCCGGCGCGCGGCGCGTGCCGGAGAAGACCCTGTTCCTGCTGGCCCTGCTGGGCGGCGCGATCGGCGGGGTGCTGGGCATGCGTGTGTTTCATCACAAAACCAAACACTGGTATTTTGCCTGGGGCTTCCCGATCCTGGCGCTGCTGCAGCTGGCGCTCTGCTTCTGGCTGCTCGGGAAGGGAGGCGCCGCCCTGTGAGATTCCGTACCCGGGACCTGTGCTATATGGCGCTGATGGCGGTGCTGATCGCCGTCTGCTCCTGGGTCACCGTCCCCTCGGTGGTGCCCTTCACGCTGCAGACCTTCGCGGTCTTCTGCGCGCTGGAGCTGCTGGGCGGCGCGCGCGGCACGACGGCCGTGCTGGTCTACCTGCTGCTCGGCGCGGCGGGCCTGCCGGTGTTTCACGGCTTCACCGGCGGCCTCGGCGTCCTGCTCGGCACGACCGGCGGCTATCTGCTGGGCTTTCTGCTGACGGGGCTGGTCTACTGGCTCTTTGAACGCTTCGGGCGCTCGCTGTGGCTGCGCGTCGCCGCGCTGCTGCTGGGCCTCGCGCTCTGCTACGCCTTCGGCACGCTCTGGTTCATGACGGTCTACGCGCGCACGAGCGGCGCGATCTCCCTGATGACGGCGCTCGGCTGGTGCGTCTTTCCCTTCCTGCTGCCGGACGGCGTGAAGCTCGCGCTGGCGCTGCTGCTGGCGGCCAGACTGAAGCCGCTGCTGAAGCTGGACGAAAAATAAGGGGAACGCGTCTGCGTTCCCCTTATTTTTTAAATCTCGTCGTCGGTGATGGCGTCGCTGCGGAACAGCAGCGAGATGCACCACAGGGCCGCCAGGCCGACCAGCGTGTAGATCACACGGCTGACGGTCGCGGTCTGGCCGCCGAAGAGCCACGCGACGAGATCGAAGCGGAACAGCCCGATGCTGCCCCAGTTGATGCCGCCGATGATGGCAAGGACGAGCGCGATACGATCCATGATCATGTTTCCGACTCCTCTCTATGGATTCGGAACTATTGTGGCCGGTTTTCAAAAAAATATACATTCGACAAAACTGGTGCTTCTTCGCTCTTTACACGGCCGCGCAAACGCGCTATGCTATAGCCGCAGCTTATCCGATCGGTCCTTCAGATCCGAGCGGAAGGACGCGGCTCATATCTTTATCCCACAATTCCCTTGGGCGGATCGAAAAACGATCCGCCCCCTTTTTTGTTTTCCTCATAATTCTGTTCCCGCCTGGGCAAGCTTTCCCTGTCTGATCTTTTTGAATGAGAAGGGGGCGGGGCGATGCGGAGCTGGGCGCTGCGCGGTCTGGAATGGCTGGTCGGCGCGGGCGTGCTGGTGGGCGGCGCCTGGCTCGCGCTGCGCTTTGTGCTGCCGGGGCTAGCGCCCTTTCTGCTGGCCTGGCTGCTGGCGGCGCTGATGGA
>CAMZIX010000042.1 GCA_947307375.1 uncultured Clostridia bacterium
TGTGTGCTTGCAAAAGAGCAGGACACATGACAAAAGAAGGAGCTGTTTCATCCCACCATCAAGTGAGCGTCAAGTTCTGCATCCGTGTAAGAGCGAACGTGACGGATGCTATCGATCCCAATCGTGATACCCGGACTGAAATTGCCGTCCTCAATATCAAGATGCAGAAAGCCGATGGATTGAAGGCGCGTTTCTCATTTTCCATCCTTGTCACAAAAACCGATTTTGCATTGTTGTGGCACACGGGGGAAAATGAATACCAACGAACTGGTTTTCCGGTCTGCACTAAGCATGCTGATCCGCGGCGGCTGTGTAAATCTGCTTAAGGCCGCGCTGGCGGTTGAAATGCCGATCAAGGGCTTCTATCAGAAGCTGATCGCCTTTGCGGATGAGATTGGCTCAACCTCTTGTGCCGTACTGCTGAAGAGCGAGGATTACGAGCACAAGGTTTTTGAGAAGGCTTCCGGCGTTGCCCCTGCCGGGAAAAAGGCAGCTGCGTCCGGCGGGAATAAAGCACCTGCTGCCGCCTCTAAAACAGCCGATAAGAGCTTCAAGATCAAAGATGCCGTTCTGCTCGAATATAAAGGGCAGAACGAAACGGTGATAATCCCTGACGGCGTTAAAACAATTGGTGAGTTTGCATTCAACGAGAATAAATACATCTACTCCTTTCGGAATGACCACTTTTTTGACCCAAACCATAGTGTATAAACGAGATAAATGGAACGGAATGATACCTATTATTCTGATTTTAGGATTGTTTTTTATAGATTATACATATTAGAAGAACAGAAGCGTGAAAAAAAGGACTTCAAGTCCCGCCTCGCGCACCAAAACAAACGGTCACCCCGACAGGGGTGGCCGTTTGTTTTTTGATTCTCACGGGGACTTGAACGGGAGCGGGAGTAAATGGAGCGCCGGGGGCGCCTTCTAGCATTTTTCCAACACTTTTCTATCGCCGTATTAACAAGAAGCGATCGTACATTTCAGGAAAACTGTTATGATCTGCCCCTTGAATAATCCTATGGAAATCCATATAATTATATCGATTCATCTTGATGACTTCTAAAGGAGATGGATTTGACATGTGCAATCTGAAAAAGCGCGTCAAGGGTGTTTCTTTATTCCCTGTCAGCGCGCGCCCCGCAAGAGGATAAGGCCATGCAGGAATTGCTCACGAAAGAAGCCGCGCGGATTCCTGCCGTCCCCTGGGAGGCCTATCCGAGACCGCAGATGAGGCGCGAGCGATGGCTGTGCCTCAACGGGCGGTGGGAGTTGTCGTTTGGCGATGCCGTGCAGTCGGTACGGGTCCCGTTTTGCGTGGAAAGCCTGCTTTCGGAAGTCGGGCAAAAACCAGAAACCGGAGAGGAGCTGCACTACAGACGCTTCTTTTCCCTTCCTGAAGAATGGCGGGGTCTGCGGATCCTGCTCCATTTTGGCGCTGTCATGCGCTGGGCTTCAGTCTGTGTCAACGGGAAAAAAGTCGCAGAGAGCGAGAGCGGTTTCCTCCCGTTTTCCACAGACATTACCGACGCTCTCCGGGAAGGCGAAAACGAACTTTGCGTCGCCGTTGTCAATGACCTTGACAGTCGATTTCCCTATGGAAAACAGAGCAGAAAACGCGGCGGGATGTGGTATACGCCCTGTTCCGGCATCTGGCAGACTGTCTGGCTCGAGCCGGTGCCGGAGCAGCATATCCGTTCTCTGCAAATCAACAACGGTGCGGATTGGGTGGAGATCAAAGCCGAGGGCGTTCGGTCCGGTGCCGTTCTGTTTGACGGGCAGGAGTACAAGCTGCTGAACGGCACGGCGAGGATCGAGATCCGGGATCCGCATATGTGGTCCCCGGACGATCCGTTCCTGTATCCGTTTTCGCTTGTCAGCGGCGAGGATTCTGTGACGTCTTATTTCGCGCTGCGGACGCTTTCGACGGAGACGGTCAACGGCATCCCCCGTCTTTGCCTGAACGGGAAACCGTTTTTCTTTAACGGACTGCTCGATCAGGGCTACTGGAGCGACGGGCTGTACACGCCCGCGATGCCCGACGGCTTTGAGCGGGACATCCTCGCGATGAAGTCCCTGGGCTTCAACACGCTGCGAAAGCACATCAAGATCGAACCGGAGCAGTTCTATTACGATTGCGACCGTCTGGGCATGATCGTTTTTCAGGATATGGTCAACAACGGCGAATACCGCTACGTCCGAGATACCGTGCTGCCGACCCTCCATTTTCAGAAGCGGTGCGACAAGCGCCTGAACCGGGACCGGGAAGCCAACCGCATTTTCCTCGAGAGCATGCGGGCCACCGTGCGGCACCTGCAAAATCACCCCTGTATCTGCCTGTGGACGATCTTCAACGAGGGCTGGGGACAGTTTTGCGCCGACGAGGCTTATGAGTGCCTGAAAGCCATGGATCCAAGCCGTTTCATAGACAGCACCTCCGGCTGGTTTCATCAGAAGAAATCCGACGTCGACAGCCTGCATATCTATTTTGACAAGCTCCGTCTCGGCAAAGAAGAGCGTCCTCAGCTTCTGTCCGAGTTCGGCGGCTATGTCTGGAAGGTGCCGGAGCACAGCTATAATCTGGAAAAGACCTACGGTTACCACAAATACGATACAAAAGGGGACTACATCCTGGCGCTTCGCGCCTTATATACCAGCCTGATCCCCCTGGCGCGGAACGGCCTCTGCGGCGCGATCTATACACAGGTCTCCGACGTGGAGGACGAGACGAACGGGTTTTATACTTTTGATCGAGCGGCACTCAAAATTGAAGCAGAGGCGCTGCGTGATCTGGCTGAAAAGCTGAGTGACTGCATCCATGATCGCTGAGGCCGCGGCTGACGCTTTTCTTGAACACAAAAAAACTTTTTGGCTTTTCGCCATCCAATAGTCATTATAATCATTGCGCCGAGTTTGAAGGAAACAGGCCCCCAAACATCCGACAAACCGCCGATTTTCTGCATCCGGCGCGCTTGATGGGGTTTTCCGCAAAAAGTCCCGAAAGGCCAGTGTTTTCAATGGATTCGGCGGTATTGGGCGACACCCGGAGACACAGTCTGAAACGATCTTTTTCAGATTCAGGTTCTGGTGTTCACTCCGGGCGTATGGGTTCAAGTCCCGCCTCGCGCACAAAAAGTTCCGAAAAACGTTCAGAAACGAACGCTTTTCGGAACTTTTCCTCTTTTTGCGGCTTCCGCCGTTTATATGAAGTTCTGATTTTACTTCCGTCCGCGCACCAGGAACAGCGGCGTGGAGGCGAAGCTGATCTTCTCCTCCTCCGACCAGACGCGCCGCCAGATCTGTTCGTCGGCCCCGGCCTGCAGGCCGAGAGACGAGAGCTGCCCGAGATCCCAGGCGGGGCGGCGGAGGCCGGAGAGCGGCACGCGGCGGGCGATGTCCTCCATCACGTCGAAGTTCTCGCCCTCGGCCCCCAGGTTCTGATCCCAGACGCCCCGCTCGGCGCTGTTGGCGCGGTCGCGGTCCCAGGCCTTTTGCGCGGCTTCGTCGAAGAGATAGGCGTACCAGTTCGCGTCGAAGTTCAGCAGCAGACCGCCCTTCTTCAGTACCCGCGCCCATTCGGCATAGGCCTTGTCGGGATGCGGCAGGTTCCAGGTCAGATTGCGGCTGATGACCGCGTCGAAGCTCCCGTCCGCGAAGGACAGCGCCTCGGCGTTCATTTCCATAAAGCATATTTCGTCGGCAAGCCTGCCGGCGTTTTCTTTGGCCTCGGCGAGCATGGCGGGCGTGAGATCGACGGCGGTCACCGCGCAGCCCAGCTCGCGCAGCAGTATCGCAAAGAAGCCCGGCCCGGTGCCGACCTCCAGCACGCGCAGATCGCAGAGCGGACGATCAGGGAAATGCCGCGTCAGCTCCTCGCGGAGGCAGTCCTTCCACCGCTGCCGCTGCGCGGTGGACAGCTCCAGCCGGTTGACCTCCGAATAGCCGGCGGCGCGGTCGGTCCAATAGCTTTTATTCTCTTCCAGAATCGAGTCTCGGCACGCCATAGCTCACCATCGGGCCTTTCTCAATGATATTCAGCGACGCGGTCTGATACAGCAGCACGCCGTCCGCGGGCGCAAGCTCCGTAAAGAGGCTGCGCCCGAAATAGTCGCGGATCTCGCCCAGCTTTTCACCCTTCCGGAACCAGTCGCCCGGCTTTTTCTCCGGGTACCAGCAGCCCGTGCAGGGCGCGTCGTCGTTGTACTCAAGAAGCTCCTGCTTGGGATAGCGCATCCAGTCCCCGTCCAGCACGCCGAGGCGGCGCAGGATGTTCCGCACGTCGGCCTTGTCCGCCTCGATCTCCTCCCGGCTGAAGAGGCTGAGCTGCCCGCGCTCGATGAGCACGCTGGGGACGCCGTGCAGGGAGGCGAGGTTATAGGCCCCGCCCGTGCGGCAGCGCGAGCGCACGACGTACTTCACGTTGACGCATTCGACCATCCGCTTCGCCGTCTCCTCGGCGGGGGCGTCGCCCAGATAATAGCAGTAGGGGACCAGGGTCTCGTAGCCGTCGCCGCAGTGGAGATCGACGTAGGCGTCCACGTTTTTGATGAAGACCTCAAAGAGCATATGCGCGAGCCTGTCCGCCTCGCTGCCCTCCCGGTCGCCGGGGAAGACGCGGTTGAGGTTTTTGCCGTCCTCAAAGACGCGGGACATGGTGCGGTTTTCAAAGCCGGAGCGGTTGGCCAGCGGGACGAGGATCACGTTCCCGCGCAGCGCGGCGACGTCGAGCTCGTTGGACAGCTCGATGGCCGCCTGGATGCCGACGTATTCCGCGTTGTGGATGCCCGCGGTGATCAGCACCGTCGGCCCCGGCCGCTGCCCGCAGAGCAGGACGTGGGGGACGTGCAGCTCGGTGCCCTCCACGTGGATATGATCCTTGACGGTTTTGCCCGGCGTCAGCTCATGCCCGGCGATGGTTTTGACTTGCATCACGGCCTCCGGTTCTTTTTTTCTCAATGTAACATGAGCGCGCGCCGGCGGCAAGCCCCCCGGGGGGATGAAAGTAAAGGCACCGGTTGAAAAAACATGATTTTTATATCCCCCCCCCGGGCTTCCGCCGGCTGGGGGGATGTACTATAATACCATCGTATCCGTATAATTCCTCAGACAGAAAGGGGAGTGGACCGTGAGAAAATACGTAGTTCAGAGATTTCTGCAGCTGATCCCGGTTTTGATCGGGATCACCTTTCTGTCCTTTGCCATGATGCGCATCGCGGGCAGCGACGCCATCACGGAGCTCTACGGCGACAAGGGCGGCGTGGCGCAGGAGATCATCGACGCCAAGCGCGCCGAGCTCGGCCTGGACAAGCCCTTCCTGCAGCAGTACGTCTCCTGGCTGGGCGGGATGCTGACCGGCGATATGGGCACGAGCTACGTCTCCGGACGGGACGTTTTCAAGACCTTCGTTTCCAAGCTCCCGGCCACGCTCCTGCTGACGGCGCTGTCCATCGCGGCGACGATCGTCATCTCGATCCCCCTGGGCGTATTGGCGGCTGTGCGGCACGACAGGTTCACGGATTATCTGCTGCGCTTTTTGAGCTTTATCGGAAACTCCATGCCGAACTTCTTCGTGGCCATGCTGCTGATGGAGATCCTGGCCATCAAGCTGGGCTGGCTGCCGGTCATCTCCAGCGGGACGAGCCTCAAGAGCGCCCTGATGCCCACGCTGACGCTGGCGATCGCCATGTCCGCCAAGTATATGCGGCAGGTGCGCGCCACGGTGCTGGAGGAGCTGAACAAGGACTATGTGACCGGCGCACAGGCGCGCGGCGTGCGCAGTCGGGTGATCCTCTGGAAGAGCGTGATCAAGGCTTCCATGCTTACGATCATCACGCTGCTGGCGCTCTCCATCGGCAGCCTCCTCGGCGGCACGGCCATCATCGAGAGCATCTTCATGTGGGACGGCGTCGGCAAGCTCGCCGTGGACGCGATCACGATGCGCGACTATCCGCTGATCCAAGCCTACGTGGTCTGGATGGCGATCATCTATGTACTGGTGAACCTCGTCACCGACCTGCTGTATCACGCGCTCGACCCGCGTATCCGACTGGGGGTGAGCGAGGGATGAACGAACCGACCGTCAGGATCCAAAAGATCAGAAAGGACACCGTCAAAACGCGGCTGATCATCTTCGGCGCGCTGGCGCTGCTCCTGCTGATCTGCTCCGTCTTCTCCGAGCATCTCACGCCATATGATCCCTATCTTCAGAACCTGACCAATGTCAAGGCGGCTCCCTCCGCCGAGCATCTGTTCGGTACGGACCGCTACGGGCGCGACATGCTTTCGCGTGTGATCGTCGGCAGCAGGACGAGCATTTTCTCGACGCTGCTGCTTGTCGGCATCGTGACCGCGCTTGGCACGATGGTCGGCGTTTTCTGCGGCTGGCACGGCAAGTGGATCGACACGGTGCTGATGCGCATCTCGGACATGTTCCTCGCTTTCCCCGGCCTGGTTTTCGCCATGGCCGTGGCGGGCGTGCTGGGGGGCGGTCTGCAGAATGCGATCATTGCGCTGGTGGCGATCTCCTGGCCGAAATACGCCCGCATCGCCCGCAGCCAGACGCTGGCGCAGAAGGAGACGCCCTATCTGAAGGCCGCGCGGCTCTCCGGCAGCGGGACCTGGAAGATCATCTTCAAGCATATCCTGCCGAATATCATCGGGCCGATCCTCGTCACCTCCATGCTGGACATTGGTACGATGATGATGGAGCTGGCCGGGCTGAGCTTTCTCGGTCTCGGCGCCAAGCCCCCCACGGCGGAGTGGGGCAGCATGATGAGCGATACGCGCAGCCTTCTGTCTACGGTGCCCTGGGTCACACTGGCCCCCGGCTTCGCGATCTTTGTCTCCGTCATGATCTTCAACCTCCTGGGCGACACGATCCGGGACTATGCGGACCCGAAGAGCAGAGGGAGGTAAGGATATGGCTGAGATCCTGAGATACGAGCACGTCGATATCACGTACAACGGCGTCAAGGCCATCAAGGACGTCAGCTTCACGGTGGACGAGGGCGAGATCCTCGGCATCGTGGGCGAGAGCGGCTCCGGTAAATCCACGCTGATCAAGGCCGCCATGGGTCTTTTGGGCCCGACCGGACTGGTCACCCGCGGCGACATCTGGTATAAAGGGAAAAACCTGCCCGACCTGTCCGCAAGAGAAATGCGGAAGCTCAACGGCCCGGAGCTCGGCATGATCTTCCAGTACGCCGGCAGCTCCTTCTGCCCGATCCGCACCGTGGGCGCTCAGCTCTTCGAGAGCATGACGGAGCATGAGGATATTTCAAAAGAGGAGTTTGCCGCGCGGGCGACGGATCTGCTGGGAAAGATCGGCTTTGACAACGCGCAGCGCATCCTCGAAAGCTACCCCTTCGAGCTCTCCGGCGGCATGCAGCAGCGTGTCGGCATCGCCGCGGCGATGCTCCTGAATCCGAGCGTGCTGCTGGCGGACGAGCCGACCTCGGCCCTGGACGTGTCCGTGCAGAAGCAGGTCGTGGAGGAGATGCTGCTGGTGCGCAGGACCTTCGGCACCTCGATCGTGCTGGTCGCGCATAACATCGGCGTGATCGGAGCCATGGCGGACAAGGTGCTGGTCATGCGTTACGGCGAAATGGTGGAATACGGCGAAACAAAGCAGGTGCTGGAGGATCCGAAGGAGGAGTATACGAAACTGCTGATGTCCGCCGTGCCGAAGCTGAGGAGGACCTGAGATGGAACCTGTTTTGAAAGTCGACAATCTCACCAAGGTCTTCACGCGCAAGGGCCAGCCGGACTTCACCGCCGTCGACCACATCGGCTTCGAACTGTATCCCGGCGAATGCCTCGGCCTGATCGGCGAGAGCGGCAGCGGCAAGACCACCGTGGTCAACATGATCACCCGTCTGGTGGACGCCACCGAGGGCAGCGTCATACTCGACGGAGACGATATCACCCGGATGAGCGGCAGGGAGCTGCGCGGGGCCTACCGGAAGATGCAGATGGTCTTTCAGACGCCGACAGACTCCTTTGATCCCAGGTGTACCCTGGGCGACGGGATCGGCGAGAGCCTCCGCAACAGCGGCATGAGCCGTGCGGAGACGAAACAGGAAGTGGCCCGCCTGCTGACCGAGTGCGGCCTCACGCCGGAGTTCGCCGATCGCTACCCCCATCAGGTCAGCGGCGGTCAGTGCCAGCGCGCGTCGATCGCGCGGGCGCTTGCCGTCAGGCCCAAGCTCCTGATCTGCGACGAGGCGACCTCTTCTCTGGACGTGACCATCCAGAAGGAGATCATCGCCCTCCTCAATGAGCTGCGCTCCCATCACGGCAGCGAGCTGTCGATCCTCTTTATCTGCCACGATATCGCGCTGGTGCAGCAGTTCTGCAATCGGGTGCTGGTGCTGTACAGAGGAAAGATCGTGGAGCAGGGGATCCCCGACGAGATCATTCGCAATCCCAGGGATGAATACACCGTTCGTTTAATCAACAGCATCCTGTGACGGACCGGTCACGGGATCGCATCGTTTACCAATAAAGAATCCGTCTTGTGTTTGAGGGAACACCGGGCAGAAACAAGAAAGAGAGAGGAACAGCAATGGAACTGATCAAGCATCGCGTAACACACTACTGGTCTCACCGGGCGGAAGCCTTTGAGACCCAGCGCCTTCGCGAATACGACAGCGAGAAGCGGGAGAGGTGGCTCGCAGAGTTTCGCAGGTATCTGCCTCCGGAAAAGCCCCTGCGCATCCTGGACATCGGCACCGGGACAGGCTTTTTCGCCTGCCTGCTGGCAGCCGAGGGGCATGAGACGACCGGCATCGACCTGACGCCCGACATGATCGAGCATGCCAGGCACATGGCAGGCGTTCTGGGAACAGACGCCCGTTTCCTGCTCATGGATGCGGAGAACCCCGAGTTCGATCCGGAGAGCTTCGACGTGCTCGTGACGCGGAATCTCACATGGACGCTGCCGCATATCGCCAAGGCCTACCGGGAGTGGTACAGGCTTCTGAAGCCGGGCGGCGTGCTCATCAACTTTGACGCGGATTACAGCGCCGCGCTGGAAGACGAAGAGGAGCACGAGCTGCCGGAAAACCACGCGCACAAGCTGGTACCGGACTACATGCAGGCGGAAAACGAGGCCATCACTATGGAAGTCGGCGCCTATCACGGGCCGCGCCCCCAGTGGGACGTGCAGCTGCTGGTGGAGGCTGGCTTTGAACGGGTCACGGTGGACATGGGCGTATACAAGCGCATCTACGCCGAGATCGACGAGTTTTTCAACCCCACCCCGATCTTCACCATTGCGGCCTATAAATAAGTTGTAAAGCCGGACGATCGGCAATACATACGGTTCCCTCAAAAACAAGAAAGGAAAGAGACGAAATGAAAAGAATACTGGCACTGATCCTCGTGCTGATCCTGGCGGTCGGCCTGCTGGCCGGCTGCGGCAAGGCAAACCAGCCCGCCGCCTCCGGAAACGACACGCAGACGCAGACCGGGACAGAGGGCAAGACGCCCGCTGCTGCCGGCAAAAAAACCATGATCATCGGCGACACGACCTTCAACGCGGAAAACTGGGAAGAGACCATCGACCCGCACCGCACCTACAACGGCTGGCCCTGCATCCGCTACGGCGTCGGCGAAACGCTGGTGCACTACACCGACAACATGGTGCTGGAGCCCTGGCTGGCCACCGAATGGAACAACGACGGCGACTGCACCTGGACCATCACGCTGCGCGACGGCGTCAAGTTCTCCTCCGGCCGCGACATGGACGCGGCGGCGGTGAAGCAGTGCTTCGAGCATTTGCTGGAAAACCATGACCGCGCGCCCGGCGACACCAAGATCGTGAGCATGGAAGCCGACGGTCAGGTGCTGACCCTCGTCACCTCCGAGCCGAACCCCGCCCTGATGAACTACCTCGGCGACCCCTACGCCTGCATCATCGATGCGGACGCCTCCGACTTTGAAAACGGCATCTCCGTCGGCACCGGCCCCTACAAGGCCGTCGATATGCTGATGGACGATCACATCACGCTGGTTCCCAACGAATACTACTGGAACGGCACGCCGAAGATCGACGAGATCACCATCCGCACCATCTCCGACCGCAATACCCTGGCGCTCGCGCTGGAGGGCGGCGAGGTCGACGCGGCCTACGGCGTGGCCTACGACGCCTATCCCAAGTTCGAGAATCCCAACTTCCAGTTCTCCAGCATCCAGACCTCCCGCGCCTTCTTCGGCTGCATGAACATGACCAGCCCCATCATCCAGGACGACGCCGTGCGTCAGGCCATCGTCATGGGCATCGACCGCGAGGGCTTTGTGGCCGCTCTGCTGGAGGGCCACGGCGTTCCCGGCTACG
>CAMZIX010000043.1 GCA_947307375.1 uncultured Clostridia bacterium
CGATAACACGGTTTTTGCCATATTCTACAGGATTCAGGGGGAGAAGAGAATGTTTGGAAGACGTCCCGACGGGAGAAGGGTCAAGGGCATCGACCCGGTCATGCAGATCACGCCCTATGTCATGCCCATGCGCTGCGACGCGCAGGTGTTCCTCAAGCACCGGGCGGATCTGGAGGCCATGTCGCGCTACATCCGCAGACAGAAGCAGGAGCGGGGGGAGACGATCACCTATATGCAGATCGTCGTCGCGGCCTATGTGCGCGCCATCAGCCGCAACCCGGAGGTCAACCGCTTCATCATGAACAAGCAGCTTTTCGCGCGAAACAACTGCTCCGCCGCCTTCACGATCCTCAAGGATCCGAGCGACGCGGACAAGGGCGAGGCCGTGGTCAAGATCAAGTTCGACCTGACGGACACGCTCTATGACGTGCGCGACCGCATGGCCGCCGCCGTGGCGGCGAACCGCGGCGACCAGCCCGCGGGCTTTGTGGACAAGCTGCTGGGTTTCCTGTTCGCGGTGCCGGGGCTCGCCACGGTCGTGGTGGGTCTGGTGCGCGTGCTCGACCGCTACGGGCTCGCCCCCGGTGTGCTGATGGAGGAGCTGCCCTTCTACGTCGGCATGTACATCACGAACACCGCCTCCATCGGCCTGCACGACGTGAACCACCACCTCTACAACTGGGGCAACGTGGGCCTCTTCCTCGGCATGGGCATGCCCGAGAAGGTCGCCGTGGTCGAAAACTGCGAGACCCGGATGAAGCGCTATCTGCCCATCGGCATCACGGCGGACGAGCGCGTCTGCTCCGGCGCCCACTACGCCCGGTTCTTCGCGGATATGAAGCACTATCTGGATCACCCGGAGGTGCTGGAAGAGCCGCCCGAGAAGATCCGCTTCGACCGGGACATGGAATACCACGAGCCGAAGCTCGCAAAGGGCTGAGGCGAACACCCGCTGCGTCCCGCAAACAAACAGGGAAGACCCGCAGGATACGGAATGAACCATGCCCTGCGGGTCTTTTTCTATCTCCGTCCTCTGACGGAGAATGTGTTGTCTGCCCGGCTCAGCCCTTGACCGCGCCGCTGGTCATGCCGGCGATGATCTGCTCCTGGAACAGGATGTACCCGAGGATGGACGGGACGATGGAGATCACGATCGCGGCATACATGGAGACGTAGTCGGTCGAGAACTGGTTGGTGAAGTAGCGGATGCCGACCTGGATGGTGCGCAGCTTCTCCGAGGAGACGATCAGGTTGGCGAACACGAACTCGTTCCAGCAGGTGAGGAACTCGAAGGTCGCGGCGGTGACGATGCCCGTGCGGCTCAGCGGCAGGATGATGTGGAAGAAGCGGCCGAAGAAGCCGCAGCCGTCGATGTAGGCCGCCTCCTCGAGCTCCATCGGGATGGAGTCCATCAGACCGCGGATGAGGAAGGTGGACATCGGGATGCCGATCGCGCAGTACAGCAGGATCATGCCGCCGTAGGTGTTGTACAGCCCCAGCTTGTTGATGATGACGAAATAGGGCACCATCAAAGCGTTCAGCGGCACGAGGATGCCGGCCGTGAAGAGCGTGAAGATCCTCTCGCGGCCGCGGAAGCGGAAGCGGGAGATGCAGTAGGCGCCCATGCTGGCGACGACGACGTTGACGAGCGTCGCGGAAAGGCCGACGATCACGGAGTTGAGCAGCATCCTGCCGAGGCCCGCGACCGTGAGCGCGTTGACGTAGTTCTGCCACTGCGCGACGCGCGGCAGGGCAAAGGGCCCGCTCGTGAGGAACTCGGAGTTCGTCTTGAGCGAGGCGAGCGTCAGCCAAACCAGCGGGACGAGCGTGTAGACCGCGAAGAAGATGATCAGGATCCACCTCAGGACGGCGAGGATGAGCTCCCGGCCGTGCAGGGCGGGGCGGACTCTTGTTTCACTCATTTGCCTGCCCTCCCCTTCTTGAGCTTCACCGTCTCGCCGCGGCCTTCAAAGAGCTTGCGGATGCAGACGATGAAGATGACGCCCACGATGATCAGAATGACCGCCGAGGCGCTGGCCATGCCGTAGTTGGAATCCTGCAGCTTCTTGTACATGTACAGCACGATCGTGGAGGTGGTGTTCGCGGGCTGGCCGTTCGTGAGCATGTAGACCTGCTCGAACTGACGCAGGCCCATGACGCTCGCGAGCGTCACGCAGGTCAGCAGCGAGGTGCGGCGGATCAGCGGGATCGTGATGTGGATCGCCTGCTGGAAGTCCGTCGCGCCGTCGATCGTCGCGGCCTCGTAATAGCTCTCGTCGATCGTGGTGATGTCCGCCATCATGATGACCATGTAATAGCCGACGTAGAAGATCCAGTAGATCAGCACGGCGGGGAAGGCCGTCTCGATCGTGCCGAGCCAGTCCTTGGCCAGATGCCCCAGCCCGACGGCCTTCAGAAGGCCGTTGAGCAGGCCGGTGTCGGCGTTGTAGATCGCGCGCCACATCGTGGCCAGCGCGATGCCGGAAATGACCTGGGGGAAGAAGTAGACCGTGCGGAAGAACTTCCAGCCCTTCGGCTTGCGCGAGAGGATGATGGCCATGACCATGGCCAGCGGGACCTGGATAAAGCCCGCCACCAGCGCCCAGATCACGTTGTTGAGGATCGAGCGGGTAAAGGCCTTGTCCTTGAAGAGCATCAGATAGTTGCGCAGAGAGTTGAAGGCCGGGGTGGAAATGCCGTTCCACTTGAGGATGCTGACGACGGCGACGTAGACGACGGGGATCACGAAGAAAGCCACCATCAGCACGATCGCGGGGCCGAGAAAGGCCCACAGCGGCCCTCTGTCGGAGCGTTCCAGCTTCAAACTGCCACCTCCTTTGGAAAGTCAAGAATAGGGTGCGCGGTGACACGCACCCTATTCGAATAAGTGCCTGAGGAAATTACGCGGCGTTGTCGATCGCGGTCTGGAGCTGATCGACGAAGCCCTGGGCGTCGACCTGGCCGAGGATCAGCGCGGAGAGCGCGGCCGGGAACTCGGTGGAGAAGGCCGTCGGGAAGGCGCCGTTGACGTGGATGACCGTGAAGGCGGCGTCGTTGGCGACCTGGGTGAGCTTCTGGGAGATCAGGGAGGTGTCGGGCGAGGGCTCGTACTTCACGAAGAACATGGCGCCGGAGGACAGAGCCAGCTCGGAGACGTGCTGGGGATCGGTGAGGTACTTGATGAACTTGACGACGGCCTCTTTCTTGGCCGGGTCGGTCTGCTCGGCAGCGGCGAGGAAGGCCTGAACGGTGGTCACGAGACCGCCTTCGCCCTTGCCGCCCTCATACTTGGGGTTGACGGCGACTTCGCAGTCGTCGGCGAGGAGGACGCCGTCAACGGCGTTGTCTTCCTTGTAGAGGTTGGCGACCCACCACGGACCGTTGAGGTAAATGGCGGTGTCGCGGGCCAGCCAGTGGCCGTTCACGTCGCCGGCGCCGGCGGAGATGGCGCCGTCAAAGGTGTAGTCGTACATCTCCTTGAGGATCTCGGCAGCCTGAACGAAGGCCGGATCCTGCAGGCCGTTGGCGTACACGTCCTTGCCGCCGATAGCCTCGACGATCAGGGAGTACCACAGCATGGAGCTCCAGCCGTTCTCGCCGGCCATCTGGCCCATGGCGTTGTAGCCCTTGGCCTTGGCGTCCTTGCAGAACTGGAAGAACTCGTCATAGGTGGCGGGGAAGTGATCCCAGCCGATCTCGTTGAAGATCTTGGTGTTGTAGATCGGGGTGAAGACAGCGGACTCGAAGGGCAGGAAGCAGACCTTGCCGTCCACGCTCCAGGCGTCATAGGAGCCCTCGGCGAAATCCTTGCCCCAGCCGTCGGCGAGGTAGGGAGCGAGATCCATGAACTTGCCGGACTCGGTGTAAGCCTTGATGTCGTAGGTGGTGTCCAGGATGCAGAGGTCGGGGGTATTGCCGGTGGTGATGGTGGTGCGCAGCTTGTCGCGGGCAGCCTGATAGTCGGTCTGCTCCTCGACGACGACCTTGATCTTGCCGGCGTTCTCTTCATTGAACTTGGCGATCAGCTGCTCCATGTAGGGAGCCTTGGAGTCGGTGCCGACCCAGACGCTGGGGAAGTTGATGGTGATCTCCTCGGCCTTGGCCTGCTGGCCGCAGGCGCACAGCGCGAAGATCATCGTCAGCGCAAGCAGCAGTGCGAGAGCTTTTTTCATTTCGGTTCTCCTTTTCCTTTTTCGGTCCGGCTCTGCCGGGCCTTTAATTAACAGAGTTAATTATTTTGCCGCAAAAAAAGGCCTTGCGGCTTTACAGCTTGATTATAAGGGTCATTCTCTATTTTGTAAAGTCCCCTCGCCAGCACGAATTTGTAGATTTTCAGGAGTGCTTTTTGTGCATTATGTATAAACAGCGGCCTTGAGACGCCCCCCAACGAGCGCCTCAAGGCCGTTCTTTTGAATATTTTGACGAATTTAATTAAATTTCTCGGCGAGCGAGCGGAACAGCGCCTCGTGCGCGCAGCCGCGGCGGTAGAACACGGGCGGGAAACCCATCGGCGCGGCGACCGTCGCCGTGCCCGCGTCGTACTCCTTCCCGCTCCAGAGATGGACCCAGCCGTCCGAGGGCAGGTAGACTTCCCTCTCCTCCTCGCCGGGCTTCACGACCGGCGCGACGAGCATTTCCCCGCCGAGGAGATAGCTGTAATTCTCCCGCGCCCAGGCGCGCGGATCGTCGGCCGCGTCGAAGAAAAGCGGCCGCATGACCGGCACGCCCGTTTTGCTGTTCTCCAGGACGCATTCGCGCATGTAGGGCAGCAGGGCCGTATGCAGCTTCGACAGCCGCGCAGCCTTGGCGATGATCGCTTCGCTCGAGTAGAGCTGGACGTTGCTGTCCGGGCGGTTGCCCTCGTGCGTGCGCATGACCGGCGTGAAGCAGGCGAATTCCAGCCAGCGCAGCAGCAGCTCCTCGTCGCGGCGCAGATGGAACAGCGTCGTGTAGCCGCCCGCGTCGCAGGTATGCAGGCCGAAGCCGCTCATACCGAGCGTCAGCGCCGCCGTGACGACCGAGGGCAGGCCGTCGTCCTCGCTCCAGTCCACGCACTGGTCGCCCGCCCAGGTGAGCGTGGAGTATCGCTGGCTCCCCGCCGCTCCTGCGCGCATATAGAACACGCATTCGCCGAGAAGACCGCTCTCCTCCACCGCCTCGCGGTTGCATTTCGCCCAGAGCATCGGCCAGGCGTTGTGCTCGACCATCCCGCCGCCGCCGAAGCAGACCGCGTCGGCGGGCAGGTATTCGCCGAAGTCCGCCATCCAGCCGCGGAAGCCCAGGCCGATCAGGTTTTCCCTGATGACCTTTTTATACCACGCGAAGGCCTCCGGCATCGTCAGATCGACCACGCCGCAGTCGTATTCGCCGAAGTCGAAAAGATAGTCCCCGCCTTCGCGGTTTTTGACGAAATAGCCCTTCTCCTTCGCCTCGGAAAAGAGCACGCCGCCCTCGACGAGATAGGGGTTGATATAGCCCATCCAGCGCGTTTCGGGATCGGAGGCGATCACGGCGTCGAGGCCGGGATACATCTCGCGGTTCCAGCGCCAGTCCCACTGCAGGCGCTTGCCGAAGGAGGTGACGCGCTTGCCCTCCCAGTCCTGGATCCACACGGCGGGAACGTCCATCCCGCCCGCGCGGCAGCGCCGGAGCAGCTCCGTCACGCGCTCGGTGCCGCCCTGCGCGCCGAGCCAGATCCCGCGCATCGCCCAGTCGGGCAGCATGGGCTGGCGGCCGAGCAGTCCGGTCAGTTTGGAAACGAGCTCGCGATAGCTTTCGCCGGAGGCGAGCACGAGCGAAAAGGCCGTCGACCAGAGCGCGATCTCATGGAAGCGCTCGCCGCGGAAGTCGAGCTCGCAGTATTCGTAGTTTTCCAGATGCGCGAAATACAGGCGCGAGGAGATAAAGGTTGGCTGCGGGAAGAAGGTCGTGTGGTAGTCGCCTCCGCCGCCGTCGCTGCAGTCGGCCAGGCGCGTGATCTCGGTGAGCTTGTTGCGGCCCACGCCCTGCTCGCGCGTCCAGATCGGGAACAGCCGGCCCCGCAGGTCGAGATACGAAAACTGCTCGCCGCCGCCGGTGACGTGCTCGTCCTTCTCCGCGCGCAGGCGCAGATACAGGCGGTTGAAGCGCGGGTCCTCCGCGCGCCCGGCAAGGCGCACAAGGCCGTCCTTTTCTTCGATCCTCAGGCGGTAATCCCCCGCGAGCTCCGCGTTCGTGAAGACGGCTGTGTCGCCCTCCATGCCCGCGAAGCGCAGCGCGAGGCGCTCGGACACGCGGTCGGCGATGTCGAAGTTGCCGCGGTACATGCGGATCGTCTCCTCCCCCTTGCCGAGGAAGAGCGCCGGGGCCTCCGGCGTATGGACGATCAGTTCCCTGCCGTCGAGGCAGAGAACAAAGCTGTTGTTTTCGGTCTTGATGGAAAGCATGGCTACCCTCTATCCGTTATGATAATTCGTTTACTCGTTGAACCAGTCGTCCCCGTCCTCGGTCGTCATCTCGGCCGTGAGGGGCTTGAAAACAGGCTCGATATGCAGGCTCAGCAGCAGGCAGACAAGCCCGGGCAGGATAAAGACGAGCGGCGGCATCAGCCATACGATGAGGCCGAAGCCCAAAAGCTCGATCGTCATCAGCAGCGTCGTGCCGATGTTTCGCAGCGCCAGATACCCGCAGAACTTCAGCGTCGCGGAGACGGTATTGGAAAAGCGCGAGACGAAGGCGAAGACCCAGGGAAAAAACGCCAACAGCGCCAGGAGCAGGATCCTTCCGATCATCCCGAACAGGCCCGGGACCTCCATCCGACCGAAGGCGTACACGTCCGCGCCGAAGAGCAGCGCCGCGGCGAGGAAGATCAGCCACAGCAGCGTCGCGGCCTTGAAGTCGCGCCGGAAGGCGGCGAAAAAGCTCTTCACCAGGCGGCCGCGCTCGTGCCGGATGCACTTGACCACGCAGTAGTACAGCGCCGCGGAGGCCGCGCCGATCGTGACGACGGGCAGCGAGCAGAGCAGCCACAGCAGTCCCGCCGTGACGATGTCGATCACGGCCGTGATCGCCGCGCCGATCTTCGAGCTTTTCTTCATGGCTGTCCCCTCCTTTGCGCTTCACAGCATAATACAGCCCCCGGGCAAAGTCAATTCGGAAATGAACGACGCCGAAGCGACAAAAGCGGAGGACGCGATGCGTTCTCCGCTTTTATGTGCTTTTCAGTATCTGCAGATCTCGAAGCCGTACATGTTCGCCAGCGCCTCGAGCGCGGCGGCGTGGCGGCCTTTTATGACCACGAAATGCGGCTCGAAGCCGGCCTTGACGCTCTCCTCCACGATCTCGCGCGCGGGATTGTCGGTCCTGACGACGATCGAGGTGCCGATGAACTGCTTGGGCTTGTCGAGCGCCTCGCCCTCGAGGATGAAGAAGCGGAAGAAGCCGTCCGGCTCGCGGCCGATGCGGAAGACCGTGGCGTCCGGGAAGGCCTCGCAGCCGAAGTCCATCGCCGGGCCGATCCTGCGGTTGGGGTGCACGCCCACGACCGCGCCGGTGTCCTTGCGCGCCAGCGAGCAGGCGGCCGCGCCGCAGTGCCAGAAGGTGATCGTGTTCTCGCCCTCGTCGAGCGAGACGGGGTCGCCGAAGAAGACCGGCTCGCCGCTCAGGCGCATGCCGATCCACATCGACAGCGCGCCGTAGATGTCGGCCTCGCAGGCGGCGGCCACGCCCTCGTCGTTGAGCATGGACAGCACGGTGCACACGGGCGTGCCGAAGGCCGTGAAAAAGTCCGGCCAGCAGCGGGAGGCCAGCGCGCCGATACCGTGCTCGCGCACGTAATCGCCGTACGCCTTCAGCAGGCGCGCGTGGTCGAGGCGGTTGTTCTCGGGCGTTTTGTCCAGCCCGCAGGTCGCCTGCGCGGTCTTTTCCAGGTATTCCGCGCATTCCTCATCGGAAAAACTCTTTGCCTTTTCGATCAGCTCGCGGGCCTCGATCGCCTCGAGCTCGACGCCGAAGGCGTTCATCAGCTCGCCGTCCAGCGCGCGGCCGAAGCCGAAGCCCTGCGGCGTATGGCCGACGGCGGACATCTTCAGGCTGCGCATCTCCTTTTTGACCGCGGCGGCCTTAACGACGGCCGAGAGCGCGTCCTTCACGCGCTCCTCCTCGGGCGAGCCGAAGAGATACTCGAAGCTGCGCTCGTCGAAGGCGCGCAGGGTGTTGGCCGCGCTGTAAGCCCCGGTCAGGGAGTTCAGGCGCAGCCGTCCCCCGTCGATGACGGGCTCGCGCAGCGTCCAGAGCAGCATGGGGCAGTCGAAGCGGCGCAGCACCTCGGACATATAGGCGGCGTTGGCGAAGGTGAGGTTCTGGAACACGATCAGATCCGGCGAAACGCCGTCGAGGAAGGCGCGCAGATCGTCGATCGAGAGCAGCATCTTTTCCGGGACGGCAAAGCGCTCGTCGATCGAGCGCAGCAGCCCCGCGGACAGATCGAACTGGCGCTGCGCGCTCTCGAGATGGAAGGTCGGCACGCCGACGGGAACGTAAACGGGAGTAAAGCTTTTCATGGAACTCCTCCGATAGTAATTGATAAACTGCGTGAAATATCATAGCCTCGATCTGAAAAGATGTCAACAGGAAAGACAAAAAAGTTTTTCTTCATTTTACGGGCAGACACCTTGACAAAGGCGCGCCGCGGGATTACAATCCGATTTAGTTAAACCTTTTAATCAAATTAGGAGGAATTACCATTGAACACCGATCTGAAAACCATTTGCAAGGATATCCGCTGTGATATCATGACCTGCATCGGCCACCTGGGCGTGGGCCACATCGGCGGCTGCCTGTCCATCGTCGAGCTGCTCGCCGTGCTGTATTTTGAAGAAATGAACATCGACCCGGCCGAGCCGAAGATGGCGGGACGCGACCGCTTTGTCTGCTCGAAGGGCCACGCCGGCCCCGCGGTGTACGCCGCGCTCGCCAACCGCGGCTACTTCCCCAAGTCCGAGCTGCTCACCCTCAACCAGGGCGGCACGCATCTGCCCAGCCACTGCGACATGAACCTCACCACCGGCATCGACATGACCGCCGGCTCGCTCGGCCAGGGCTTCTCCTGCGCCGCGGGCATCGCGCTCGGCTCGAAGCTTGAGAACGACGGCGCGACGATCTACGCCCTCGTGGGCGACGGCGAGTCGCAGGAAGGCCAGATCTGGGAGGCGGCCATGTTCGCCGCCGCCAAGGGCCTGTCCAATCTCATCGGCTTCACCGACTACAACAAGCTGCAGATCGACGACACCGTCGCGAAGGTCAACGACATCGCGCCGCTCGGCGACAAGTGGGCCGCCTTCGGCTGGAACGTGATCGACGTGGAAGACGGCAACGACGTCGAGCAGGTCTCCGCCGCCGTGAAGCAGGCCAAGAGCTACCGCTCCACCGGCAGACCGACCATGGTCATCCTCAACACCGTCAAGGGCAAGGGCGTCAAGTGGATCGAGGAGCTCGGCGCGGGCAACCACAACACCAACGTCAACGAGGAACAGGCCGCGGCCGCCATCCGCGAGATCAGAGGGGAGGAATAAAACCATGGAAATGAGAGCTGCTTACGCCGAATGTCTGGCGAAATTCATGGAGGAGGACAAGCACGTCGTCGTCCTCGACGCCGATCTGGCCAAGGCCAGCGGCACCCGCAAGCTGTACGACCGCTTCCCCGAGCAGATGTTTGACTGCGGCGTGGCCGAGCAGGACATGGCCTCCATCGCGGCCGGTCTTGCCAGCTACGGCTTCAAGCCCTGGATCGAGAGCTTCACCCCCTTCGCCACGCGCCGCATCTGCGACCAGATCACGATCTCGATCTCCTATGCCAAGCAGAACGTCAAGATCGTCGGCACCGACCCCGGCATCTCCGCCGAGCTCAACGGCGGCACGCACATGAGCATGGAGGATATCGGCGTCGTGCGCTCCATCCCCGGCATGGTGATCTTCGAGCCCGTCGACGAGACCCAGCTGCGCGCGGCCATGCCCGTGCTGAACGCGTACGTCGGCCCGGTCTACATGCGTCTGTTCCGCAAGGTCACGCCCGACGTGTTCGGCCCCGACTACAAGTTCGATCTGTTCAAGGCCGACACCCTGCGCGAGGGCAGAGATCTGACGATCTTCGTCTCCGGCATGTTCACCCGCGACGTCGTCGACGCCGCCGGGGAGCTCGCCGCCGAGGGCCTTGAGGTCGAGGTCGTCAACGTCCACACCATCAAGCCCATCGACCGCGAGACCGTGATCGCCTCCGCGCGCAAGACCGGCGCCGTGCTGACCGTGGAGAACCACAACGTCATCGGCGG
>CAMZIX010000044.1 GCA_947307375.1 uncultured Clostridia bacterium
AATACGGCGTCACCGGCGTGATGCAGCCCTTTGTGCGCTGCCGCGCGGATCTGGATGCGCTGCGTCAGGCGCTGGAGGAAGCCGGGGGAGAGGCGATCCGCATCTTCGCCAAGATCGAAAACCGCGAGGGCGCAGCGCGGCTCGGCGAGCTGCTGCCCGCCGCCGACGAGATCGTCATCGCCCGCGGCGACCTCGGCAACAGCGGACCGCTGTGGGAGCTCCCCGCCCTGCAGAAAAAGATCGCCGCGGCCTGCCGCGGCGCAAAGAAACCCTTTATGGTCGTCACGCAGATGCTGGCCTCGATGGAGCGCAGCCCCGTGCCGACCCGCGCCGAAGTCAGCGACATCTTCAACGCCGTGCTCGACGGCGCCGCCTCCGTCATGGTCACCGGCGAGACCGCCGTCGGCGCATACCCCGTCGAGGTGATCCGATTCCTCTCCCGCACCGTTTGGGAAGCAGAAGATTACGTAAATAATATTATGTAAACTTAATAAGGGCAAAAAACGACCGCAGCCGGGAAGGGCTTGCGGTCGTTTTTTCTTATTGTTCAGAAGCCTCCTGCGCCTGCTCCGCCGGCTGTTCCGCCTCGGATGCTGCGGGTTCGGCCGTCTCCTGCGCCTGCTCCGCCTCTTCCGTCTTTGCGGCCGCGCGGCGGCGCTTTTTCTTCTTCAGCAGGTGGATCAGCAGAATGATCAGGATCAGCAGCAGGACGGCCACGGCGACCGCGGCGGCGATCATCAGGTCCCGGTTGTATTCGCATACCTGCACGTAGAAGCAGAGCTCCGAGCCTGTGGCGTCAAAGATCATATAACTGCCGTCCACGGTATACTCCCGCTCCACTGGGAATCCGCCGGACAGAACCGTCAGGATCGGTTTGCCGCGCAGGATGGAGGTTTTCGGATAGCGGTAGTGCACGGAATAGTTTTCCAGATCCGCCGCGTGGCTTTTGACCTCCAGCTTGAGCCCGTCGAGGAGGATGTAGTGCTCCGGCACGGGGATGCCCTCGTTCCATGGGCTGACGGAGATCGAAGCGTCCGGCTCGAACATACCCTCGATGATGACCACGGAGAGGGGGGAGTCGGGCCGCTGATAGCTCGCGGCCAGGCCCGTCTGCCGGTCCATGTAGACCGCGTCGACATTGACGGAGGAACTCAGATTGTTCAGATCGACGTCCGGCCAGTAGCCGCTGTAGCCGTGGAGCTCCGGAACGGCCGGGATGTCTCTGGGATCCACGCTGCCGCCATAGGGGATGCTGAGCTCGCGGATCACCATGCCCTCGGCGCGGAAGCTGACCTTCAGGCTCTTGAAGCGTTCGGGCAGCGTCTCGTTCTTATACAGATCGCCGTAGCTGATCGGCTCGGCGGCGCCGTTATAGCTGATGCCGTCGATGCCGCCCAGCGTGTCGCTGACAAAGGTGTTGCGGTAGATGAACAGGTCCTCGTCGCTCGTGTCGGCCCAGCCGCAGATCGCACCGCTGCAGGCGATGGTCTCGTCCAGATCCACGATGGAACTGCACAGCGTGACACGCTTGCCCTGACCGGCGATGCCGCCGACATATTCGCCGCCCTCGACCGAGCAGAGCGCGTAGCTGCCGGTGACGATCGACTTGGACTGGCCGATGACGCCGCCGCAGTAGTTGCCGCCCGCGCTGACGTCGCCGTAGTTTTCGGCGGCGGAGATGACGCCGAGCTCGGCCATGCCGCAGATGCCGCCGGTGTAGTCCTTTTTGCCGATGACGCCGCCGTTGTTGACGCATTTGCGCACGATGCAGCGGGCAAAGTAGGAATCCGTGGAGATTTGCACGGTGTCCGTGATGTTGGCCGAGAGGATGCCTTCCAGATCGAATTCCGCCTCTACGCTCATGCACCCGGCGATGCCGCCGACGTCGGTGTCGCCGTTGACCTCGCCGTAGTTGGTGCAGGAGAGCACCTTGCCGTCCATATCCTCGTCGGTGTCCAGGTCGGAGATGTCCTCCATCACGCGCATCTGCAGATTGCCGGAGAGGGCGTTGGTGAACATCGTCAGGATGTTGCTGTAATGGTCGTTGACGTTTTTCATGTCGTGGGCCAGGCCCGACATGGTGCTGTGCAGGGTGCTGCCCATGGCGTTCAGGCCGCCGGCGAGCGCGGCGTATTCGGCGCGCATGCGGGCGCGTTCGGCCTCCGCCTCAAGCTCCGCCTGGGACTTCTCCTCGCGCCGCTCCGCGATCCGCTCGCCCAGCGCCGTGCCGCCTTCGTTGACGAGCCCGCCGCCGACGGTGCCGATCTTTTCATAGTCCTCGTCGGTGAGGTCGCCGCTGACGATGTCGCCGATGGTGTCTTCGCCCAGATCGCCGGCCGTCTCTCTGGCCTTGTCAGAGCCGGTGTTTACCGCTTCCTGGAACTTTTCGCGTTTTTCCGCCCGTTCGGCGTCTTCGCTCGACTCCCCGGTCAGCTGGTCTCCGTACTCATTGGCATAATGGGTGCCGATGTTGGTGCCGCTGGAGCGCACCTGCCGCGCGGAGGAACCGAGCGCGGCGGAATTGGCGTCCATGTCGTTCATGGCAATGTCCATGGCCTCCTGCAGCGCCTGGATCTCATCGACCAGGGAGGAGGAATCGTCCAGGATCAGATAGGGCTCCATCTGCCCGACGATGCCGCCGACGTCCTTGCGGCCGAAGATCGAGGCGTTGTTGACGCAGTCCTCCATGAAGCCGGACTGCCGCCCGGCGATGCCGCCGATGTTGTAGCCGTAGTGCTGATAACCGACGGTGCCGTTGTTCGTGCATTGATCCACAAGGCCCAGGCTGATGCCGACGATGCCGCCGATATCGGAGACGGTGTTGCCGTCTTCGGTGGAGACCAGGTTGATGCCGATGAGATCCTTGATGTCGAGGGTCTCGATATCCACGGCCTCATCCTTGATTTCAATGTTGACCTCCGCGCTGTTTTCGCACAGGCGCAGGACGCCCTCGTTGTAGCCGCAGACGCCGCCGGTGAAGTGCTTGCCGCTGACCGATCCCTCGGCGCTGCAGCGGCTGATCAGACCGAGGTTTTCCCCGGCAACGCCGCCGACGGAGATCAGGCCGTCTACGGTGCCGTGGAAGCTGCAGCCGATGATGCTTCCCCGGTTGGTGCCGACAATGCCGCCGACGCTGCAGCGGCTGCCCTCGGGCGTGACCCGGCCGCTCACCTTCAGATTGACGATGCGGCCGTCTTTTTCCACATAGCGGAACAGGCCCTGGTGGGAGCCGTTCGCGGCGCAGCTGAAGTTTTCGATCTTGTGGCCGTTGCCGAAGAACTTGCCGGAGAAGGAGGGGATCGGCATGATGGCCCGGCCCTGGAAGTCGATGTCTGTCTCCAGCGTGACCGTCAGGCCGACCGACCAGGCGCTGCTGCGGCAATTGCGCGCGAAGTCTTCAAATTCCTCCATGCTGCGGATCGTGATGCTGCGGACCTCAACGGCATCGGCGTCCTCGCCGCTGACGAGCAGCTTTCCTTCCGGCGCTTCGGCGCTCTCTTCTTCGGCCTCGGCGTCGGCCGAGGGCTCGTCGGCAAAGGAGGCGACGGGCAGCAGAGAGAAAAACAGTGCGAACGCGCACAGCAGCGCCAGGATCGCAGACAGGCGTTTACGCTTCATTCCGGTTTTCCTCCTTTTCCTCGTTTTGTTCCTCCGCTTCATCGAGCGGGAGGGCGGTGGTGTCGAAGGCCAGATTCGCGTTGATCTCGCCGGTAAAGCGGCCGTGGATCTCGGCGTCGACGTAGCCGTTGACGTAGCCGCGGATGCGGCCGTCCAGATGAATGGCCCCGGCGGAGCGGAACAGGCTGCCCCGGTGGGTGGCAAAGCTCGTTTTGCTGATCAGGCGGTCGCCCAGCAGAAGGATCTGCGGCAGCACGCAGGTGACCAGAAGCATGGAGATCAGCGTGCCCTTGCCGAGATACACGCCAATGGCGGAGATGGTTTCGTTGGAGGCCACCAGCGCGATCACGACGCCGGCGGCGGTCATCATCGTGCCGGAGGTGACGACGGTAGGAAAGGCCTTGTTCAGCGCGTCTGTAATGGCTTCCTGCGGCTCCATCACGGCGCGCGCCTCCAGGTAGCGGTCCGAGATCACGATGGCGTAGTCGATGTTCGCGCCCATCTGGATGGCGCTGATGATCAGATACGTCAGGAAGAAGAGCGGCTTGTGCAGCAGATAGGGCGAGGAGAAGTTGATCAGGATGCTGCCCTGGATCACCACGATCAACAGCAGGGGAAGGCCGCCGGAATGGAAGGTGAAGATCAGGATCAGCGTGACGAACACGATCTCCAGGATCGTGATGACGCTGTTGTCCTTTTCAAAGGAAGCCTTCAGGTCGCTGCAGCTGGTCGTGTCGCCGACGATGTAGCTGGTATCGTAATAGCGCGCCGCGATGCCGCGCAGGGCGCTGAGATATTCATAGCTCTCCGGCCCCTCGGAGGAGACGTCTGCTTCGATGACGATCCGGCTCCAGTCGTCGCTGAGCAGCTGAAGCTTGCCGTCGTCCAGCTCCTCCTTCATGTCGTCGATCTTGTCCCGGGTCTCCTGGTCCATATTGAGCGTCAGATCATCCTTGCTCTCCAGCAGGTAATCGAAGATGTCCAGCAGCGCGATGCGGTAGCTGTCCATGCCGGTCACGGCCCGGCCGTATTCGTTGTGCTCCAGCGCATAGCTGCCGTAGGCGACCTCCGCGATCTCATAGTCGATGTCCATGAGCTCCGCGAACTGGCGCGGCGTGACCTCGTCGAGCAGCTTGTAGCCGTCGATGGCGTCGATGTCGGACAGGCCCAGGACAGATTCCGTGTGCCGCAGCTCCTTGATCTCCGCGACGATCTCCTTTTCGCTCTGGTTGTCGCCGGCAGGGATGATCATGGCAAAGGTGTTGGGCGTGCCGAAGGTGGATTTGATCTTTTCCTTGGCGAGCTGGATCTCGTTCTTGCGGATCGAGGAGACGCTGTACTGGTCGTAAACGTAGTTGACGCGGCTGGAGCAGAAATAGGCGCCGATCAGCAGCGCGATGAAGAGGAAGGGGACGATCAGGCGCGTCTTATAGGCGAACTTGCCGAGGAAGGGCACGTCGGGCAGGAATTTCCGGTGCGCCGTGCGGTTGATGAGCCCGGAGAAGAGCACCAGCAGGCCGGGCATCAGGCAGAAGACCGACAGCAGACTGATGAGCACGGCCTTGATCAGCACAAAACCCATGTCCGCGCCGAGGCGGTACTGCATGAAGGTCAGGGCCAGCAGGCCCGAGATCGTGGTCAGGCTGCTGCCGGCGATCTCCGGGATCGCCTTGCTCAGCGCGGCGATGGCGGCCTCCCGCGGCGCCTTGTCCGCCTGCTCTTCGGTGAAGCGGTGGCAGAGGATGATGGCGTAGTCAATCGCGAGCGCCAGCTGCAGCACCAGGGCTATGGAGTCGGTCACGAAGGAGATCTCGCCCATCAGGAAGTTGGTGCCCATATTCAGCAGAGCGGCCGCGCCGAAGGTCAGCAGCAGCACCGGGATCTCGCCGTAGGTGCGGGAGGTGAGGAACAGAACGATGATGATCACCACGAAGGCGATGACGTCGACCGTGACCATCTCGCTGTTGATGATCGCCTTCAGGGGATTGCCGACCTTGGTGTTGACGTAAAGATCGTAGTCGGCCAGCTGCCGCTCGATCTCATTCAGAGCCGCCTTACTTTCCGCCGCGTCGTCCGTCCCGTCAAAGGTGACGTCATAGAGCGCGGACAGCCCCTCATAATGCTCCGGGCCGTCGTCGAACGCGACCTCCTTGACGTGGTCGATGCCTTCGATCGTCTCAAGGATGCTTTCCGCCTGATCGAGCGAGATGTTGCGCACGACGACCTGCGCGGTGTCGTAGGTGACGAATTCCTCGTCCATGATGTCCAGGCCGAGCCGCGTCTCGGTGTCCGCGGGCAGAAAGTGCTCCAGGCTGTCGTTCGTCTGCACCAGCGTGCTGGTATAGATGCTGGCCGCGGCGAGGACGGCGAAGAGAATCAGGATGATCGTCCGCCGATCGACGATATACGAGGCGATCCTGGTCATCAGTTTGTTTTGTTTGTACATGGGGATCTATCGTCCTTTCCGCCGGCCGGGAAATCGGTCCGGCAGAGCTGTCAGTTTTCAACCTAATTATTATAGTAGAAAAAGGAACTATTGCCAAGAATAAATATTTTTTTGTCAATAAAAAACCCGGCTTCGGATCCGCGGGGATCCGAAGCCGGGTCAAGGCTTGTTCAGCGATTCTTCTGATACAGCACCCAGAGGCCCTTCATCAGCAGGTCCTCGTCATAGATCAGCTTGCGCCGGCAGTAGGGCGCGATGCTCCCGGCGAGTCCACCGGTGGCGACGACCTTACAGGGCAGGCCGAGCTCGGCCTCCATGCGCTCGACCATGCCGTCGATCGTGGCGGCGGTGCCGAACACGGCGCCGGAGCGCATGCAGTCGACGGTGTTGGTGGCGACGACCTTTTTCGGCGGGGTGATCGAGATGTCCGGCAGCAGGCTCGTGCCGGCGGCCAGAGCCGCGTAGCTCAGCTTGACGCCCGGGAGGATCGCGCCGCCGCGGAAGCACTTGTTTTCGTCGATCAGCGTGATCGTGGTCGCGGTGCCGAGGTCCAGCACGATGACCGGCGCGCCGTATTCCGCGATGGCGGCCACGCCGCCGACGACGAGGTCGCAGCCGAGCGTGCCGGGATCGTCGATGCGCACGTTCATCCCGGTCTTCATCCCGGGGCCGACCAGCAGGCATGCAACGCCGGTCAACATTTCGATGGCCTGGCGCAGCGGCTCGTTGACCGGCGGGACGACGGAGGAGAGGATCGCGCCCTCGAAGCCCTCGGGGTCGATGCCGAAGAAATCAAAGAGCTGCCTGAGCTTGATGCCGTATTCCGCGGAGGTCTGGCCGGGCTCGGTGCGCACGCGCACGGTGTTTTTGATCTCGCCCTGCTCCAGGCAGCCGATCACGATATTGGTATTGCCTACGTCAACAGCGAGGATCATATCTTTACACCCTGCCTTTTCTGCCGATTCGGATCAGCCGTACGATCACGGGGCTGAGAACGATGCTGATGGCCATTTCAATCAGGAAATTCACACCCACCAGGCCAAAGATCATAAACTTGCCCGCGCTGGAAAAGCCCGCGCCAGCGGCCCACTCGTTGATGGTGGGCATGAAGAACAGCAGGCAGCCGAGAAGAAAGATCCCGGTGTTCGTGATCGGCGCGGAAATGGCGGCGATCACCACGGCGGGAACCTCATGCTTTGCCAGCGCTTTGTAAACGAGGCCGGAGATCAGGCCAGCGCAGGTTCCCTTGGCCAGGACGGTGATGATGGTGCCGGGAATATTGACGGCCAGGAAGGCGGCGGCATCACCGCTGATCAGGACCACGGCGCTGAACACGAAGCCAAGCCAGGCGCCGGCGCCAACGCCATACAAAGCGGCGCCGACCACGATCGGCACGAGAGCCAGCGTGAAGGTGAAGATGCCAACATGGCCGACGGCGGCGGAGACGGCCTCCAGGACGATAACGATGGCGGTGAAAATCGCCAGACCCGTCAGGGTGCGGGTTTTCATGTGCTTGTTTTCCATATTTAATTCCTTTCTGCTGTCGCCCGGGTCAGGCCCGGTGCGGCGCAGGAACAATATAGTATGTTTTACCGGCTTTGTCAAGAAATTCGGGGCTTGAAGCGGGCAGGGGTCTGTGATAGGATATAGAAAAAAAGGAGTGACGAACATGGGCTGGAAGTGCATCACAGAGGGGAAAGAGCTCCCGGACGAGCGGCTTGACCGCAGAGCCTCCGAGCGGGTGGAAAAATACAATATTTCGCAGAACGCCGTCTACTTTGAGGGGCAGTATCTGCCCTTTGCGGCGGTCCTGCGCCTGCGCGTACAGCCCTCGCTGTACTATCCGCAGTGCTGCTGCGGCCGCGGCATCCCGGTGACGAAGATCCGCCTGGACTACGGCGCGGAGAAGCCGGTGGTCCTGATGCTGGAGCGGGAAAAGAATGCGGACAGGATCGTCGCTGCGATCCGCGCGGCCAATCCCTCCGTCGTCGAGGAGCCTTACGCCGATCCCAATGATAATTAGAAGTAAATAATATTATGTAAACTATTATAAGGACAAACAGGCGCCCGAAAAACGGGCGCCTGTTGTTTTTCAGTTGTTGATCCGGTGGCGGGCGCCGTAGGAGTCCTCCTGGAGGGGGAGGAACTGGTAGCCGTTGTCGAGGCCCCACTTGATGATGTCCTCGACCGCCGCCACGCTGAAGTCCTTGACGTCGTGCTGCAGGACGACGCAGGTTTCGTACTCGGCGCAGCCGTTGATGACGTTGCGGTAGACCTCGTAGGTCGGGATCTGCACGGTCTTCGCGTCGCCGCTTGAGACGTTCCAGTCGAAGTAGTAGTAGCCCATATCGCGCATATAGGTGGCGAGCGCCCCCATGATGCCGGGGTTGAAGGCGCTGACGGTATTGGAGCTGCCGCCCGGGAAGCGGAAAAGCTTCGTGTAGGTGCCGGTGTAGTCGTGGATCAGCTCCTCGCAGGCCTTGAAATCCTCAAAGTAGGCCCCCACGCCGGCGTAGATCTTGCGGTAGTTGTGCGTGAAGGTGTGCACGGCGATCGTGTGGCCCTCGTCGTAGGCGCGCGTGATGCATTCGAAGTAGTCCGGGTAATTTCCGGTGATGAAGAAGGTGGCCTTGACATCGTACTTCGCCAGGACGTCCAGCAGCCGGTCGGTGTAGGGGCCGGGGCCGTCGTCAAAGGTCAGGTAGATGGTTTTCTGCTCGGGGATGACGGCCTCCTTGCGCTCGGCGGCGACGACGTGGACCGTGCGCGTGGCGCGCAGGGTATCGCCGCGGCCGTTGCTGAGCGAGTAGTTCAGCGTGTAGTCGCCCAGCTTATAGGAGGTGACGCGCCCGCTGACCTGCACCAGCTCGCTCAGATCCGTCCCGTCGCTGTCGATGACCGTATAGCCGGGCTCGACCCAGTCCAGGGCGGCGGGGCAGGTATAATCGCTGCCGCCGGTGAGCACGATCTCCGGGACGAGGCTGCCCTGCGGCGGCGTGCGCTCCAGCACGGCCTCGTTGCCGTGCTCGTCCGTGACGGAGTAGATATACTTCCCGTCCAGATGCGTGACCGCGACCTTGTCGCTCAGGTCGCCGTCCACCTCGTCAAAGGCGTGGACCTCCGGCTCGGCGTAGCCGTTCATCCAGCTGCTGCCCTCGACGTCCTCGGGCTCGGTCACGGTGATTTTGGGCGCGGTGGTGTCCAGCACGTTGACGATGCGCTCATAGCGAAGCTCCTCGCCGTCGCTGACGACGGCGTAGTGGATCTTGAACTTGCCGAGCGTGTTTGTCGTCATCTGCTCCTGCGCGTAGACCATCTCGGTCTGATTCATGAACTTGAAGATCTTGCCCGAGCGGACGATCTCCACGCCGGGATCGACAAATTCGCTGCCGTATTCGACGTTCATTTCCTCGTCGCCGAGCATCAGGACTTCCGTTTCCTCTCCGTTGAGCCAGAAGAGCAGCGCGGAGATGACGGCCAGCACCAGGAAGAAGATCATCCCCGCGGAGCCGCCGTGAGTTTTCTTTCTTTTATGCATATCGGCTAACCAGCTTATCCTCAGTTTGATGTTCTTATTTTATAACATCTTTTTTAGTATGTGTACAGAGTTTTTGTAAAATTAAGAGGGGAAGAAGATCCTGTTAATTTTCAGATAATATTGCCCTGAACAGAGACGGGTGATATAATAATATTTTGTCGGGGAACCCGGCGCAATCACACTCTCCGCGGCAGCCAGCCGCGGGAAAGGACGGAATATGAACAACACAGAAAAAACGATGGACAAGATCATTGCCCTGTGCAAGAACCGCGGCTTCATCTTCGCCGGCAGCGAGATCTACGGCGGCCTTGCCAACACCTGGGACTACGGCCCTCTCGGCTCCCGGCTGAAAAACAACGTCAAGGACGCCTGGCGCAAGCGCTTTATCCAGGAGCGCCGCAACAGCTATGAGGTCGACGCCGATATCCTGATGAACCCCCGCGTCTGGGAGGCCAGCGGCCACGTCGCCAGCTTTGCCGACCCGCTGCTGGACTGCAAGGAGTGCAAGATGCGCTTCCGCGCCGACAACCTGATCGACGACTTCGATCCCGAGGCCCATGCCGACGGCATGACCAAGGAGCAGATGTTCGACTACATCAAGGC
>CAMZIX010000045.1 GCA_947307375.1 uncultured Clostridia bacterium
ATCTACGAGCGCAACGACGTGCCGATCCGCGCGCTGGAGGGCCTCGAGCAGGGCAGGGGCTGGTTCTGCGGCGGCGGCGGCACGACGACCGAGATCTGCGAAAACGGCATCTTCTACGCCGTGGACGTGGAAAACGGGCAGAAGACCGGCTTTTTCCTCGACCAGAAATACAACCGCCTCGCCGTGGCGCGGCTGGCGCGCGGAAGACGCGTGCTCGACTGCTTCACACACACCGGCTCCTTTGCGCTCAACGCCGCGAAGGGCGGCGCGGCGCACGTGACGGCGGTGGACGTCTCCGCTTCGGCGATCGGGCTGGCGCGGGAAAACGCCCGGCGCAACGGCCTGGAGGACCGGATGGACTTCGTGACCGCGGACGTCTTCGACCTGCTGCCGGAGCTGAAGGCGAAGGGCGGCGCGCCCTACGACTTCATCATCCTCGACCCGCCCGCCTTCACCAAGTCCCGCAAAACGGCCGACCGGGCGGAGCGCGGCTACAGGGAGATCAACCTCCGCGCGCTGCAGCTGCTGCCGCGCGGCGGGTATTTCGCCACGGCCTCCTGCAGCCACTTCATGCCCTCGGAGCGCTTCGTCGCGATGCTCAGGGCCGCGGCGCTGGACGCGGGCGTGGAGCTGCGGCAGATCGAGGCGCGCCAGCAGGCGCCGGATCACCCGATCCTCTGGAACGTGCCGGAGACCGATTACCTCAAGTTTTACCTGTTCCAGGTGGTGTGAGATGACGAGAGAAGAACTGCTCCGATACGCGCGGGACGCCTACGGCACCGAGCCGGAGTACCCCTGGTTGGACGAGCCCTCCTTCGCCGTGCTGCGCCACACGCTCGGCACGAAGTGGTACGGCCTGGTGATGAGCCTGCCGAAGAAGACCCTCGGCCTCCCGGGCGAGGGGAGCGTCGAGGTGCTGAACCTCAAGCTCGACCCCGCGCTGGTCTTCATCCTGCGCGGACAGGAGGGCTATCTGCCGGCCTGGCATATGAACAAGACGCACTGGCTCACGGTGCGGCTGGACGGCAGCGTTCCCGCCGAGCGCGTGCGCGACCTGCTGGACCAGAGCTTTGCGCTGACGAAAAAGAAGATGAAAAAAGCGAAGCCGTGACCGGTCCGGCTTCGCTTTTTGCGGTTTCCCTCTTGACAAAGCGGCAAAAGTGAGTATACTGAAATTGAACATATGAACGAACGTTCAATTGATAGGAGGAGACCGCCATGAAGAAGAACTACAAGATCGAGGTCGACTGCGCCAACTGCGCCAACAAAATGGAGCAGGCCGCGAAAGCCACCGAGGGCGTGAAGGACGCCGTCGTCAATTTCATGACCCTGAAGATGAGCGTCGAATTTGAAGAGGGCGCCGATCCGAAGGCCGTCATGCAGCAGGTGCTCAAAAACTGCAAAAAGGTCGAGGACGACTGCGAGATCTATTTCTGAGCGGGGGAGAGCCATGAACGAAAACGAAGCCCTGTTCTGCGAGGTGCAGGAGATCCACCGCGAGCGGCTGAAGGCCGTGGCCGAGAAGCTGCCGCCGGAGGAGCATCTGCTGGACCTGGCGGAGCTGTTCAAGATCTTCGGCGACACGACGCGCATCCGCATCCTCTTCGTGCTCTTCGAGGAGGAGCTCTGCGTCTGCGACCTGGCCGAGGCGCTGCAGATGACGCAGTCGGCCATTTCCCACCAGCTCAACATCCTCAAGCGCAGCCGCCTGGTCAAGAGCCGCCGCGAGGGCAAGTCGGTCTTTTATTCTCTGGCCGACGACCACGTGCGCTCGATCATCGCCCAGGGCATGGAGCACATCGAGGAATAAACGAACAAAAGCAAGCCGCCGGGGCCTTTGCCCCGGCGGCTGTTTCGTATGCAGCTGTTATCTCGCCTGCTCAAGCTCCGCGATGTGCATGTACTCGTCGTAGCTGCACAGGCGGTCGGTGATCGAGCCGTCGGCGTTGATCTCGATGATGCGGTTGGCCACGGTCTGGGTCAGCTGGTGGTCGTGGCAGGAGAAGAGGATGTTGTGCTTAAAGGCCTCCATGCCGTTATTGAGCGCCGCGATGCTCTCCAGATCGAGGTGGTTCGTCGGCTGGTCGAAGAGGAGAAAGTTTGCGCCCGAGAGCATCATCTTGCTCAGCATGCAGCGCACTTTTTCACCGCCGGAGAGTACCTTGACGGGCTTGTAGACGTCGTCGCCCGAGAAGAGCATGCGCCCGAGGAAGGTGCGCAGGTAGCTTTCGCGCTTGTCGGCGGAAAACTGGCGCATCCAGTCGATCAGGTCGTAGTCGCAATCCTCGAAGAAGCTGTTGTGATCCTTCGGGAAATAGGCCGGCTGGATCGACGCGCCCCACTTGACCTCGCCGGAATCCGGCTCCTCCTCGCCCATCAGGATCTTGTACAGCATCGTCACGGCCAGCTCGTTCTGGCCGACGACGGCGATCTTGTCCTCCCTGCCGACGATGAAGCTGACCTTGTCCAGCAGCTTCACGCCGTCGACGCTTTTGCTCAGTTCGGTGATGAAGAGGCGGTCCTTGCCCGGCTCGCGCTCGGCCTTGAAGCCGACCCAGGGGTAGCGCCGCCCGGAGGCGGGCAGCTCCTCCACGGTGATCTTGTCCAGGAGCTTGCGGCGGCTGGTCGCCTGGCGGGACTTGGACTTGTTCGCGGAAAAGCGCGCGATGAAGGTCTGCAGCTCGGCGATCTTCTGCTCGGCCTTTTTGTTCTGGTCGCGGATCAGCTTCTGGATCAGCTGGCTGGACTCGTACCAGAAGTCGTAGTTGCCGACGTACATTTTGATCTTGCCGTAGTCGATGTCGACGATGTGCGTGCAGACGTTGTTGAGGAAGTAGCGGTCGTGGCTGACGACCAGCACCGTCCCCTCGTAGTCCATCAGGAAGTCCTCCAGCCAGACGACGCTGGCCAGGTCGAGGTTGTTGGTCGGCTCGTCCAGCAGCAGCACGTCCGGGTGCCCGAACAGCGCCTGCGCCAGCAGCACCTTGACCTTGAGGCGCGGGTCGAGCTCCCGCATCAGGCTCTGGTGCAGCGAAACGTCCACGCCGAGGCCCTGCAGGATGCGCCCGGCGTCCGATTCGGCCTCCCAGCCGCCGAGCTCGGCGAATTCCTCCTCCAGCTGCGCGGCGCGCAGGCCGTCCTCGTCGGAGAAGTCCTCCTTGTCGTAGATCGCCTCGCGCTCCTTGCCGCAGTCGTAGAGCCGCTGGTGGCCCATGATGACCGTGTCGAGCACGGTACAGTCGTCATAGAGGCTCTGGTTCTGCTTCAGCACCGACATGCGGCGCTTCGGGTCGAGCACCACGCTGCCGCTCGTCGGCTCCAGCTCGCCGGAGAGGATCTTGATGAAGGTGGATTTGCCCGCGCCGTTGGCGCCGATGATGCCGTAGCAGTTGCCGGCGGTGAACTGCAGGTCGACCTTGGAAAACAGGACCGAAGGCCCGAACTGCATCGATAAGTCGTTAACGGTCAGCATGCTTGCTTCTCCTTTTATCGTGTCATAGTCATGCGGATGCCTTTGACCGGAGCGCCGAGCGTGATCTCTTTTTCCATGCCGTCCGGCCGGAAACCAACGCGCTCGTAGAAGCGGATCGCTTTGGCGTTTTCCTTCAACGCCCAGAGATAAACGGTCCGACAGTTGGCCAGCTCGTCCAGCGCCTTTTGCATCAGCGCGTACCCGATGCCCCGGCGCTGGTATTCCTCCAGCACATAGAGCGCGAAAACCTCTCCCGCGCCCTCTTCACCGCGGGCCGTTCCGTATCCGGCGAAGCCGACGACGCGTGCCCTGTCTTTGGCAACGAGGATATTGTCGCGCCAGAGGAAGGCTTTTTCTTCCGTTTGGGCCAGCGTCATGCGGTCCAGATAGCCCTGATCGACCATCCCGCGGTAGCTCTCCTGCCAGCTTTTCCAGTGGACGTAGGCCTTGCCGCGGATCTCGTCCTCCGTCTCCATGGGCTTGATGATAATGTCCATATCAGAATTCCAGCTTCTCGATCCCGAAATACTTTTCGGCAAAATCGACCTTTTCCACGCGAAACTCCTTCCCGCGCAGGTAGTTCAGGATCCCCGCGTCGGTGGGGAAGTCGAAGCGCAGGCGGTAGGAATACAGCGCCTGGCCCTTTTCGTCGAAGCCCCGGTTGAAGCGCTCGCTGCCGTATTTCCCGTCGCCGAGCAGGGGAAATCCCGCGTGGGCCATCTGGACGCGGATCTGGTGCGTGCGCCCGGTGAGCAGCCGGCACTCCACGAGGCTCAGCGGCCCCTTCGCGCAGAGCGTCCGGTACTCGGTCACGGCCGTGCGCGCGCCGGGCTCCGGCTTCGCTTTCACAAAGACCTGGTTTTTCTGCGCGTCCTTGAACAGATAGTTTTCCAGCCTGCCCTCGGGCGGCTTCGGCCGTCCCTGCACGGCGCAGAGATAGTATTTCTCGATCTCGCGGTCGCGGATCTTGTCATTGAGGATGCGCAGCGCCTCGGCGTTTTTCGCGGCGATCACAATGCCGCCGGTGTTGCGGTCGATGCGGTTGCAGAGCGCGGGGGTGAAGGCGTTTTCCTCCTTCGGCCGCCATTCGCCCTTCTGCGCCAGATAGGCTTGCACGTTGGCGATCAGCGTGTTATAATCCCAGGCGCCCGCGCTGTGGCACAAAACGCCGGGCTTTTTGTCCAGCAGCAGGAGGTTCTCGTCCTCGTAGACGATCGTCAGCCGCGGCGTGCCGACCTTGAGCCAGGAGTTTTCCTCCCGGGGCTTCTCGAAGAACTCGTCGTTGATGTACAGCTGCACCCGGTCGCCCTCGCAGAGGCGCGCGTCGCGTTTGGCGCCCCTGCCGTTGAGCTTGATGCGCTTGAGGCGGATATATTTCTGCAGCAGCGACTCCGGCAGCAGCGGCACGGCCTTGCCGATGAAGCGGTCCAGGCGCTGTCCGGCGTCGTTGGCTTTGATCTCCAGTTCCTTCATGGGCATTTCCCCCAAAAAAAGCACGGATTTTTTGTTCTTTTTGGATTATACACGATAAAATTTCTGTTGACAAGACCATACAAAGCAACTATAATACTAAAGCGATTGTTTGAGGTGGAGCTATGCGTCTGAATCTGAGTGCGATCATCGAAATACCCGGCGGCTCCGTTCCCTTCGACACGGAGCTGGATCCCGAGGGGCTCGATTTCCCGGCGATCCGGGCGTATCTGACCAGGCCCCACGCCGTCGGCCGCGTCGTGAACGAGGCCGGCGTCCTCCGCGTGGAGGGCGAGCTGAGGGCGGAGCTCCTGTGTGTCTGCGACCGCTGCGGCGCCGAATTCGAAAGCACGAAGATCACTCCGCTGCACGCCACGATCGTGGACGCGGACGACGGGGAGAATCCGGAGCTCTTTCTGCTTCAGGGCACGGAGATCGACCTGGACGAGATCCTGGTCACGAACTTCGTGCTGGACATGGAGACCAAGTTCCTCTGCCGGGAGGACTGCAAAGGCCTCTGCCCGAAATGCGGCAAAAACCTCAATCTCGGCCCCTGCGGGTGCGGGAAAGAAATCGATCCAAGATTTGCTGTGCTTGAGCAGCTTTTGGATAAATAATCATTCATTACATTATGCTGCTCAAAACAGCGGTTATCAGGAGGTGTCATCATGGCGGTCCCGAAAGGAAAAGTATCGAGAGCAAGACGTGACAAGAGACGTTCTTCCCACTGGAAGCTCGAAGCCCCCGGCATCATCAAGTGCCCCAACTGCGGCGCTTTCTGCATGCCTCACCGTGTCTGCAAGGCCTGCGGCCAGTACAAGGGTCGTGTCGTCATCAACGTTGAGGAGAGCAAGTAAAAAAGCTTGAGGAGGAAAGGCGAGATCCTTTCCTCCTTTTGCGTCATTCCCAAAAAGAAACGGAGCTGAGACGGATGCCGGAAAACAAGATCAAATCCATCGACCCGGGCAGCCCTCTGCGTCACAGGGCGGAGCCGGGCGACGTGCTGCTCTCCATCAACGGCAACCGGATCATCGACGTGCTCGATTACAAGTATTTCGCCTACGACCCGTCGCTCGCGCTGCGCCTGCGCCGGCCGGACGGCACGGAGTACGAGCTGCAGATCCGCAAGCCGGAGGGCGGCGACCTGGGCCTGGACTTCGAGAGCTATCTGATGGATTCGCCCCGCTCCTGCGCCAATTCCTGCGTCTTCTGCTTCATCGACCAGCTGCCGCCGGGCATGCGCCCGACGATGTACTTCAAGGACGACGACGCGCGCCTGAGCTTTCTGCTTGGCAACTACATCACGCTCACGAACCTCTCGAAGCGCGAGATCGAGCGCATCATCGCCCTGCACATCAGCCCGATCAACGTCTCCGTCCACACGACGAATCCGGAGCTGCGCTGCCGGATGCTGAAGAACAGACGGGCGGGGGAGACGATCGAGGTGATGCGGCGCTTCGCCGCGAGCGGGATCGTGATGAACTGCCAGATCGTCTGCTGCCCCGGCTGGAACGACGGCGAGGAGCTCCTGCGCACGATGCGCGAGCTCGAGGAGATGGCGCCCGGCGTGCACAGCGTATCCATCGTGCCGGTCGGCCTGACGAAGTACCGCGAGGGGCTGGAACCGCTGACACCCTTCACGCCGGAGCACGCGGCGGAGACCCTGGACATGGTCACGGCCTTCGGTGACGAGTGCCTGAAAAAGCACGGCACGCGCATCTTCTTCTGCGGCGACGAGCTGTACCTGCTCGCCGGGCGGGAGCTGCCGCCGGACGAGTTCTACGAGGAGCACACCCAGCTGGAAAACGGCGTGGGCATGCTCCGCCTGCTCGAGACCGAGTTCCGGTCCGCGCTGCGTCTCTCGGACGAGCCGGACGGCGTGCCCTTCTCGATCGCGACGGGTGTGTCCGCCGCGCCGTATTTCGAGAAGCTGCTGGCCCTGGCAAAGGAAAAATACCCGCGGCTGGACGGCCGGGTCTACGCGATCGTCAACGACTTTTTCGGCCACAGCATCAACGTCTCCGGCCTGATCACCGGGCAGGACCTGATCGCCCAGCTCAGGGGCAGGGAGCTCGGAAGGCGTCTGCTGATCTCGCAGAACATGCTGCGCCGTCAGGAGCTGGACTTTCTTGACGACGTGACGCTTGCCGAAGCCTCCGGGGCGCTCGGCCTGCCGATCTACCCCGTCGAGGCGGACGGCTTCGCCCTCTGGGACGCGATGGCCGGGGAGCTCCCGGCGATCCGCGCGCCGCAGGAGAGCGAAAACACCGCGTACTATCAGTACAATCAGAACTGAGGAAGAGAGCTATGCCGCAGCCACAAGACATCTGCGTGCCCGTAGGCGAGGGCTTTGTCAACGTCCGGGTGGGCGCGATCATCATGAAAAGCGGCAGGGTCCTGATGGTGACCAACGCCGACGTGGACTATTACTATTCCGTCGGCGGCCGGATCCAGATCGGGGAGAGCGCTGAGGAGGCGGTCCGCCGCGAGGTGCGGGAGGAGACCGGCCGCGAGCTGGAGATCGACCGGCTCGGCTTCATCCACGAGGATTTCTTCATCGGGGATTCCTTCGCCAAGCAGGGAAAGCTGATCTATGAAGTCGGCTTCTACTTCTATATGAAAACGCCGGCCGATTTCGAGCCGGACGAGGAAAGCCTGAGGCGGGAAGGCCGGGGCGAGCATCTCGCATGGGTCTCGCCGGACACGGAAAAGACGATCTTTCCCGCCTTTTTCCGCACCGAGCTTGCCGACCCCGTCCCCACGGTCCGCCATATCGTGACGGACGAAAGAACTTGAAAGAAAAAGGAGGTTTTGCCCAATGAGCAGACCGTTGGTGGCCATCGTCGGCCGCCCGAACGTGGGCAAATCCCTGCTGTTCAACCGTCTGACCGGACAGCGTCTCTCCATCGTGGAGGACACGCCCGGCGTGACGCGCGACCGCATCTACGCGCCCTGCGAGTGGCGCGGCCGCACCTTTGACATCGTCGACACCGGCGGCATCGAGCCGAGCACCGACAGCGAGATCCTGCTTTTCATGCGTGAGCAGGCGCAGATCGCGATCGACGCGGCCACCGTGATCATCCTCGTCACCGATATCCGTACCGGCATGACCGCGGCGGACCGGGACGTGGCCAATATGCTCCTGCGCGCCAAGAAGCCCGTGGTGCTGGCCGTCAATAAGGCCGACTCCACCGGCGAGCCCGATCCGATACTCTACGAGTTCTATTCACTCGGCCTGGGCGATCCGATCGCCGTCTCTGCCATCCACGGCCACGGCACCGGCGACCTGCTGGACGAGTGCATGAAGTATTTTCCGCCCGCCGAGGAGGACACCGAGGAGGACGATACGATCAAGGTCGCCGTCATCGGCAAGCCGAACGTCGGCAAATCCTCGCTCGTCAACCGCATCCTGGGCGAGAAGCGCCTGATCGTCAGCGACGTGGCGGGCACGACCCGCGACGCGGTGGACACCCTCGTGGAGAACCGGTACGGCCGCTACACCTTCATCGACACGGCGGGCATCCGCCGCAAGTCGAAGGTGGAGGAGCGCGTGGAGAAGTTCTCCGTCATGCGCGCGCAGCTCGCCATCGAGCGGGCGGACGTCTGCCTGATCCTGATCGACGCGCGCGACGGCGTGACCGAACAGGACACCAAGATCGCCGGCCTCGCCCACGAGGCGGGCAAGGCGAGCATCATCGTCGTCAACAAGTGGGACCTGGTCGAAAAGGAGACCGGCACGCTGGAGAAGATGCGCAAGGACGTGATGCGCGACCTCAGCTTCATGAGCTACGCGCCGGTTCTGTTCATCTCCGCCCTGACCGGCCAGCGCATCGAGCGGCTCTTCGAGCTCGTCAACTTCGTCAACGACCAGAGCAGCATGCGCATCACCACCGGCATGCTCAACAACGTCCTCGCGGACGCGCAGGCGCGCGTGCAGCCGCCCACGGACAAGGGCCGCCGCCTGAAGATCTACTACATGACCCAGACCGGCGTCAAGCCGCCGAACTTCGTGATCTTCTGCAACGCGAAGGAGCTGTTCCACTTCTCCTATCAGCGCTACATCGAAAACCAGATCCGCGCGGTCTTCGGGCTGGAGGGCACGCCGATCCGCATCGTCATCCGGCAGAAAGGAGACAAGGAATGAGATATTGGGTTTTCTCCGTCGTCACGGCCCTGCTGGCCTATGGCGCGGGCTGCCTGAGCAGCATCGTGCTGGCCTCGAATTTCGTCTTTCACAGGAATCTGCGCCGTCTCGGCAGCGGCAACGTGCTGATCTCCAACTTCCGCCGCATCTACGGCTGGAAGGGCGCGCTGAAGCTGCTGCTCGTGGAGCTGGCGCTGGATCTCATCCCGCTGGCCTTCGGCGCGCTGCTGTTCAAGGCCGGCCATCACAGCTCGATCGGGGCCTGCCTCGCCGGCGTCTGCCTGGTGCTGGGCCGTCTGTATCCGGCCTCCTACGGCTTCCGCGGCAGCCACGCGATCTTCCCGCTGGTCCTGATGGGCTTCTTCGTGGAGATCTCCATCGGCGTCGCGCTGCTGCTCGTGGCGATCGCCGCCGTCTGGATCAGCCGCTATTACTCGCTCGGCGCGATCGGCTGCGCTCTGGTGATGATCATCACGGCCGTGCTGATGGTCGACGATCCGCTGACCATGCGCCTCGGCGTCATCGCCGCCGCGCTCGTGATCTTTTTCCACATCCCGGCCATCCTGCGCATGGCGAAAAAGACCGAGCCGAAGCTCAGCTTCGAGCAGGACATCAGCTACAAATTCGACGAAAAGTTCTGAACGCAGCAATTCAAAAAAGCCATCGGCACAGCCGATGGCTTTTTTGTCATATCCGCCTGTCTCCGCCCGCAAGGCCCCCTTGCCTAAAGGGGGCTGTCTGCGCAGCAGACTGGGGGATACCCCGTAGCGCCGAGCATCGCTCGGCGAAATCTCCCCGCTCTCCGCAGGGACGAGCACCGCCCGTCCGCACCCCCTCCTGCAGAGGCGGCAATCTGCTGCCCGCCCGCAAGGCCCCCTTGCCTAAAGGGGGCTGTCTGCGCAGCAGACTGGGGGATACCCCGTAGCGCCGAGCATCGCTCGGCGAAATCTCCCCGCTCTCCGCAGGGACGAGCA
>CAMZIX010000046.1 GCA_947307375.1 uncultured Clostridia bacterium
GAAGCGCCAGACAATAATGGCGCTTTCCCTGCGCCAAAAAGCGGGCAAGCTGGAAGGGGATCTGATTGCCCAGCAGCGCAAGGACGAAGGCGAACCAGAAATACCGTTCTTTTTACGGGATCTTCCTGCCTCCGGATATGGTATCGTTTTGAAGAATGTCTCTATTCATAGCAGAAAACCTCTACAGCACGTATAACGTAATAGTTCCGCCGGCCGTGATCGGCAGGCTGAAAGCGGTTCGACCGTGTTCACGATCTCTTCGCCGCGCGAGTAGGGTGAGCAATATAATCCGAACCATAAACAGGGGAGTGGAGGCGAAATTGAGCTTTTCCTCCTCCGACCAGACGCGCCGCCAGACGCTCTCGTCCGCCTCGGCGGAGAGTCCGAGCGCCCCGAGCTGCCGCAGGTCCCAATCCGGGCGGCGGACGTTTGAGAGAGGCAGACGGCGGGCAATATCGTCCATGACATGGAAGTTTTCTCCGACGTTCTGGTCCCATACGCCCTGCTCGGCGCTGTTGAGCCTGTCGCGTTCATACGCGGCCTGCGCATCACGGTCGAAGAGATAGGCGTACCAGTTGGCGTCGAAGTTCAGCAGCAGGCCGCCCGGCTTCAGCACGCGCGCCCACTCGGCGCAGGCCTGCTCCGGATGCGGCAGGTTCCAGGTCAGATTGCGGCTGATCACCGCGTCGAAGCTCGCATCCGCGAAAGAGAGCGCTTCCGCGTTCATTTCCATAAAGCGGATCTCGCCGGCCAGAGTGCCGGCGTTTTCTTTTGCCTGGGCGAGCATGGCGGGCGTGAGGTCGATCGCGGTCACGTCACAGCCCAGCTCCCGCAGCAAGATCGCGAAAAAGCCCGGTCCGGTGCCGACCTCGAGCACGCGCAGCTCCGCAAAGCCGCGGTCGGGGAACTGCCGCGCAAGCTCGGCACGCAGACAGGCCTTCCACTTCTGCCGCTGCGCGGTATTCAGCTCCAGCCGGCTGACCTCCGAATAGCCGGAGGCGCGCCCCGTCCAATAGTCTCTGTTTTCTTCAAGGATCGTCTGTCGATTCACCGTCGTCACGTCGCCCTTTCTGTTTTTCTCCGTTTTAGCACGAGGGAAAGCCCGCTTACAAGTCCCCGGGGGGATTGAGATCAAAGGATTTGACAGGTCAAAAGTGAAACAGCGAACAGAAAAGGAGAGGCATGTTTGGATCCTCTCCTATTCTGTTCCCGGCAGACAACACACGTCTATTTTGAAATCAGAGTTCCTGTTTTGTCAGATGGCTCAGGATATTCCGATCCATTTTCTCATCCAGGCGGCGATACGAGGATAGCTCCTCGGCGCTGAAGCCGGCAAAGCAGATGGCGGCATAATCCCGTTCCATTTGCTCCAGATCCGCCGACAGCATGGGCGCATGATAACAATATCCTTCCGCGGGGACGTCCAGCGCGCTGTCGCGCGTGATCAGTCCGGCGGCCAGCAGCTTCGCCAGGAAAACGACCACGCTCATCCGGCTCAAGCCGGTGAATGACGCCAGCATTTCCACCGAGCAGGGCGCGTCCAGCTTTTTCATCGTATACAGGATCGACAGCTCACCTGGCTCCAGCTCATGCTTCTTCGCCAGCGTGTCAAGCAGCCGCTTTCTGCAGCGCGCGTTCAGATAGGCGGACTGAAACGGCGAGCCGTCCAGCCTCCGGTCGTAATACACCGGCTCTCCGGCTTCCGTGCCGAGTCTCTTCGTACCGGGCACAAAGGGCAGAGACAGGCTGTCCCTGCTGAACGCCAGAAGATAACTGTAGATCACCGGGAGGCGCTCCTGATAGCCCTGCGTGTCGAACGTGCCTTTATAAAACCGGGCATAGTATCCGATGACTCCCGTTTTCATCTTGATCGTGCTGCTGAGGTTCAGGTTCTGATCGACCAGAGAGCCTTTGGTGTAATGATAGTAATAAACGGGCGCTTTCGTGACGGCGACAGCATCCACGTGGAGAAGATACTCCAGATTGAAGATCATGTCTTCGCTGTAGCTGATGCTTTCATCCATGCGGAGAGCCTGCTTTTCGATGATCTCCCGTTTGTACAGCTTATTCCAGAGGACGCCGTAGTACAGGTCCGCCGGGCTGCGCAGCATCTCGTCCGCGAAATCCTGACGGCTCAGGATCCCGCTCTTTTCGATGGAACCCTTCTGGGAAACGTTCTCACCGACGACGCGGTAAAAGTCACCGACGACCAGCTCCACCGGATGCGCTTCCATTTCCCGGACGAGCAGCTTGGTCGATTCCATCGGCAGCCAGTCGTCCACATCCACGAATTGAATGTAGCTGCCGACTGCCTCGGCCAGACCGCGGTTGCGGGCGGAAGACGCGCCCCCGTTTGCCTTGTGGATCGCCTTCACCCGTGCGTCCTGCCGGGCATAGTCCTCCATGATCTGCAGCGAGGAATCCCGGCTCCCGTCGTCCACCAGGATCAGCTCGAAGTCGGGATAATCCTGCATCAAAATGCTGTCCACGCAGCGCTTCAAACGCTTTTCTCCGTTGTATACGGGTATGATGATGCTGACTTTATTCATGGTTGATCCTTCTTCTTAAACAGTACATATTTCTCCAGCGGGAACAGAACGGCGAACTGAATGAGGCCGGCCGCCATCGCAGCCAGCGTCCGCGCAAACGGCGCGATCGCCGTGAGAGCCAGCTTTGCTGTGATCCATCCCTGCAGCCAGGTGGAGAACAGGATCAACAGGATCAGCGTGACCAGATAGGCGGAAAGGCCTGCGCGGGTCCCCTCGCCCTCGAAGGTGGCCTTCATGTTTATAAAGTAGCCGTAGACGTTGGCGATGAAATTGGAGAGGAAGAACGGAAGCACATAGCCCCACGTAACGACTCCGTTCACCACGTAAGGCGACGGGCCGTCAAACAGGGCCGCCGGATCGAAAATCCCCCGCAGAAAGCCCGGCAGCGGCACGCTCACGCTGTTAAAGAAAAGCGGCAGGATGTTTGCCAGCAGCAGCTGCAGCAGCGAGACGCTGGTACTGACCAGATTGAATTTCACAAATTGCCACAGCGAATTGTTCTGATAGCGTTCATCCCATTGCTTCCAGAAAGCCGTTATCCTCATGCCCGTACAGTCTCTTTCCTTTCCAATAACAGAAAGCGCCCCGCTATCTGCGGGGCGCTGTTGCGGCAACATTATCCCTGGATTTGGATCGACCTGCGCTCCGGCAGCTTCTTCGGCTCTTCCTTCGGGAAGTCCAGCGTCAGGACGCCGTCCTCGAATCTGGCTTTCACGTCTTCCTCGGCGACATGCTCGCCCACATAGAAGCTCCTGCTCATAGAGCCGGAATACCGCTCCTGGTGAACGATCCTGCCTTTCTTGTCCTTGCCTTCCTCATCAATGCCCTTGGTCGCTGTAATCGTCAGATACCCGTTCTGCAGCTGCAGATCAATTTGATCTTTCTTGAAGCCCGGCAGGTCTACTTTCAGCTCATAGCCTTCATCGTGCTCCTTAAGATCTGTCTTCATCACGCGTGCCGCATGCTTCCCATACAGCTTGCGGTCCACATCGGATTCGAAGCCCCTGAACGGAAAGTCAAACCAGTCATCAAACAAACTCTCTCCAAAAATACTCGGTAACATAAGTCATGCCTCCTTTTGCAATCACTATGTTTGTTACCTGAGCAAGGGGATGGAGGTCATCCATTCGATCTCTGTTCCTTTGTTCGATTATCATTATAGCACCGTTTTTAGCACTGTCAAGGTGAGAGTGCTAAAAGTGTGTGAACAATCATTGCATATTTTGTTAACTCGTACTCTTTCCCTGCGATTGCGGCTTTGGAAAAAGGTCCAGGCGCTTTTGCAGTACAGCCTTTACGTGCCTCTCGGTTCTTTGTTGTCGGTGACGGCTTCTTCGAATTGTACTTCGCTGCAGTCCTCCCAGTCCTCCTGATATCCGCATCTTCGTAGGTAATCCTTTCCTCCATCAACGGCGCACGCGCCGCAGGAACAGTAGCCAATCAACCGGAAGCATCATTGTAACACCTACATCGCTTTGAACTCGCGAACTCGGAAAGAACTCGGAAAGAATAAACTTTTCTGCCGGATGGTTGGATTATGTCTTTTCAAACGCGAGCATTTGCAGTATTCTTTTGTAAAGCGACAACATAGACAACATGAACGGAGGAAAAAGTATGGCGGCAACATGGCTGAGCGACGCGGTCTTTTACGAGATCTATCCGCAGTCGTTCTATGACAGCAACGGCGACGGGATCGGCGATCTCAACGGGATCCGGGAAAAGCTGGACTATATCAAAAGTCTCGGCTGCAACTCGCTTTGGATCAACCCCTGCTACGACTCGCCCTTCAAGGACGCGGGCTATGACGTGCGCGACTACCGAAAGGTGGCGGCTCGCTACGGGACGAACGAGGATCTGATCCAACTCTTCAACGCCGCGCACGAAAAGGGGATTCGCGTCCTGCTGGATCTGGTGCCGGGGCACACCTCGGAGGAGCATCCGTGGTTTCTGGAGAGCAAAAAGGCGGAGCGGAACGAGTATTCCGACCGCTATATCTGGACGGACTTCTGGATCTGCGGCGCGCAGGGGATGCCCTACATCAGCGGCGAGAGCGAGCGGAGCGGCGCGTACATCCTGAACTTTTTCAAGTGCCAGCCCGCGCTCAACTACGGCTTTCTGCACCGGACCGAGCCCTGGCAGCTGCCCGCGAACCACCCCGCCGCGATCGCGACCCGCGAGGCGCTCAAAGACATCATGCGCTTCTGGCTCAGCCGCGGCTGCGACGGCTTCCGCGTCGATATGGCCGACTCCCTCGTGAAAAACGACGACGCGGACAAGAGCGCAACGAGCGCGGTCTGGCGCGATATCCGCCGGATGCTGGATCTGGAATTCCCGGAGGCGGTGCTGGTCTCGGAATGGGGACGGCCGCATCAGTCGCTGCGCGCGGGCTTCGACGCGGACTTTTATCTGGACTGGCGCGGCAACGGCTACAGCACCCTGCTGCGAGATTACGAGAACCACGCCGGCGAAGACCACAGCTATTTCAAAAAGGACGCAGGCGGCAGCATCAACCGCTTCCTCGACGACTACCTGCGCCTGCTTGACGGCGCGAAGGGGCATGGCTACGTCTCCCTGATCACCGGAAACCACGACACGGTCCGGCTCCGGAAAACGCTGGAGGAAGCAGAGCTGAAGCTCGTTTATGCCTTCCTCTTTACCATGCCCGGCGTGCCCTTCCTCTATTACGGCGACGAGATCGGCATGCGCTATCTCGAGTTGCCCACAAAGGAGGGCGGCTATACCCGCACCGGCTCGCGCACGCCCATGCAGTGGTCGAGCGGGAAAAACCTCGGTTTTTCTTCCTCCGAGCCGGAAAAACTGTATCTGCCGGTCGATGCGTCCGACGACGCACCGACGGTTGCCGGGCAGGAGGGCGATCCCGACTCTCTTCTCTCCACGGTGCGCGCCCTGCTCGCTCTGCGCCACCGGGAAAAGGATCTGCAGGCGGATGCGGCGTTCCGTGCGGTCTGCACCGAGCCGGACAAGCCCTTCGTCTATCGGCGCGGAGAGCTGACGCTCGCGCTCAATCCGAGCGGGCGGACGCTCAGCGTGACCCTGCCCTTCGACGTCTCCAAAGCCCTGTATCAGATCGGCGAGGCGGAGCTCGACGGAAGACGGCTGAGCGTTTTGCCGCAGTCCTTTGCCGTCCTGCGCTGAAAGGCCTTGCGCACGCTGCGCAGCGGTCGGGGCGGGAAAATGACAGAGTTTTGTAGGTTAGTCAATCATACTTTACAGTCTGGAAAAGAAAAAAGAACGTCTTTGGGAGATCGCCAGTTGAGAGGGCGCATAGGGAAGTCGTTTTACTTTCTGTTCCAAGCAGAGAGCTGCTTTTGGAAGTCCTCAAAGGAATAGAACTTATGCGAGGCATAGAAGTATTCATTGTCTTTACGATGGCTTCTCTCAACCTTGCCGTTGTGCCTGGGCGTAAAGGGCTTTATGAGCTTATGACGAATACCGAGTTCCCGCAGTGTTCTTTCAAACAGTGTTTCTTTATTGGAGCATTGGGCGTTCAGACGATTGGTAAACTCGAAACCGTTGTCCGTCTGAACACACTCGATGGCATAAGGAAAGCGCTTCATACAATGCTTGTTTTGCTTACATCAAAAATTCTTTTCGCTCATTTTGCGGTTGATGGCGTCGAGCTTCCGCTTTATGGATGAATATTGTCCCAGCCAGATGGCGGCGTAAATCATAAGGAAAACGCCAAAGTAAAGCAGGACGCCGGAGACGCTGTGCTCCATCCAGTACATGCAATATGCGATCGGGAAGGTTGCCAGCGAGCAGACCAGCAGATGAGTAAGCGTCATTTTTGTCAGACTCCATTCCTCTCGCTCCCAGATAACCGACGCGCCGGCGAAGGCCGCGCCGTAAAGCAGGGAGCAGAGCGCTTGCAGGGTAACGGCGCTCAGCTCGCTGCCGCAGTCCGCCGCGAGTTCCGGCACGATCGCGCGATAGCTTCCTCCGCCGAGCGCGTAGGAGATAGCGATGGAAATGATCGTGCTTATTGCAAGGCCAATCGGCGCGCCGAGCAAAGCTCTCATAATGATCTTTTTCTTCATAGATAAACCCTCACAATCCCAATATTTCCTTGATTTTGGCAACATAGCGGCGGGAAACATAGCTCGTGCTGCCGTCAAGGAGGCTCACGCAAATCGTTCCGGCAAGCTGGAGATCGAAATGCCGCACCTTCTTCAAATTGATGATCTCAGAGTTGGAGATTCTAACGAAGTGGTTTCTCTTCAACTGATCTTCCAGCTCGTACAGCCGCAGCCGAAGCTGATATTCACCTTCTTTTGTGACTGCGAATACTTTTCCGCCCGAGGCATATACGCGCAAGATACTGTCCGGTTCGAGGACTTTCACCGTATCATCCCGCATCCCTGCGAGCACATGCAGCTCGGGATCTGAGATCTTCCGGACGATTTCGTTGATTTCTTCCGTCACACGGTCGGTGAGAATGAGCAGCTTTGGTTCCTGCACCGTGCTGTCGATTTTGATTTCGACCTTCAATAACGCCACCTCCCTGGTACGCCTGTATCATAATCTGCACGGCGTGCTTTGGCAAGCGATTTACGATACTTGGTCGTTTTTGGGATATAAAAGGCAGATTTGTCTGCCTGCCCGGCGAGCCTTGCAGCACAGTCCTTGTCACACATCTCGAAGCAGGAAGCAAGGGTTAAGAGAAGCTCCCGCTAAAAGAATACAGCAATCCTTTTATGGCCAGACTGTCCGAAAATTGAGCTTCGGGCCGGAGACGGACTGCGTGCCGGTAAAGATGTTCGGAAATCTGACAGCGCCGGTGCAGAAGATTCCATACAATGCGCGGATCAGCCCGAGCAACCACACGCTGGACACGGGGCATGTGCCGAAAAAGAAGGTCGTCCTGAGGATACAGGACAACAAAGAAAAGTTAAAGCAGCGAATGTGCCTGTCAGAGCATCCCTTCGGAACGGTGAAGTGGTACCGAGGCGCACACTACCTGCTGTGCAAGGGAAAGACGAAAGCCGCGGCGGAGCTGGGACTGAGCTTTCTCGCGTATAACCTGACAAGAGCGATCAACATCGTGGGAGTCAGGTCATTGATTGCGGCCATGTGAGCAGAGAATGCTCACTTTTTTCACGTAAAACAGCATACAGGCAAACAAAAATGTCCGAAAACTCGCACTAAAAACGAGTTTTCGGACAAATTGTGCCAAAGTACGCCCAAAAGGTACAAAACCGAGCTAAGTACGCCTAAAAGGTACGCGCCGAACGGCTCGATAGACCGGAATTGGGCAACTTACTTTATTTCTGAAAACACATACGCCTGATGAATCCATGAGAAAAGCTCATCATCTATCTCATCCGCAGTTCCAATGACAATGTGAGTTGTCCATCTTCCAGGATACGGCTCTGTTTTTACTGCGACCCGATCAGAATCCAACGGGTAGGGCAATCCCAATGTGATTACAAGATAGGGACTTGGAAGCTCTGCTTTCTTTTTTACCCGTGCAAAGGACACGCAAGCGAATATATGCCTGTTTGAAAAGGAGATCTGTGTCTTCTGCACCCTCTTCTTTGCTGCAGGAAACAACTCATAGATTTTGGTTTCAAATACTTCATATAACAGTAACGCCGATGGGTTCTTATCAAAAAACAGCAAGGTATCAGTATCCACTATGTTTTCACCTCTTCAAATCCCGGTTTGTTGAAGCATAACTGCGCTAAGTACAAACAAAAGTACACCAGAGAAAAGAATTATGTAAACTCATCTCTCCGTGGAGTGTTCCCTGCAAGTATTTGCATGTACTCATAAAAGCTCTCGTTCACCTCATCCTTTCAGATCACAGCCAGTCGGCAACCTTCTGTTTCGAGTTCTTCGCCTGAGAACCCTTGACGGCGAGGCCGGGCTTCACGTCCGCACCTTTGCACAGCTTCTTGACATCGGAAACCATGCTGCCGAGGCCGGAGCCCTCGTGCGTACTGATAACACGCACAGTTTTTCCGCTGAAATCCAAACCTGTGAGCGCGGTCGCCATCTCCGGCGCGTAGGTACCCCAGTAGACCGGGCTCATGATGAAGACGGTATCGTAGGCGGAAATGTCCGCCAGCTTCTCCTTGATCGGCGCGTTGCCGATCCTTTTCTTTGCCTCTTTGATGCAGGTGTTGTAGTCCTTTGCATAGGGCACGGCCGGCTCAACCTTGAACATGTCTGCGCCGGTCAGCTCCTGCACAAATTCCGCGACGATCTCGGTGTTGCCTTTGTCGATCCAGCCGACTGCATAGTTCTCGTCGGCCCTGCTGAAATAGATGATCAGGCTCTTGCTCATTTTCGGATAAACCTCCTGTCTGCTTCGTTATCTTCCAGGCTCACATATCGCTCTACGGTCATGTGCAGATCATATTTCTCCCGTAGCGCGGCGATGGTCGCCATCATGGGAGATGCATGGTGCGCGTCGATAGCCGCCTGATCCGCCCACGAATCGATCAGCAAGATCGTTTCCGGATCATCCAACGCCTGATAATACTCATACCGCATATTCCCCGGCTCGGACCGGATCAAGTCCACCGTGCCGGATGAGATCATCGCTTCCGCAAACGCCTTTGCCGATCCGTTTGTTCCTTTATATCGCAAATTAACGGTAATCATCGGCGCACCTCCAGAACAATCCCGAGTTGTCGGAATGGATTATACCATACAACTCGGGATGTTGGAAGCTTGTATTGATCTCATTTCTCCGTTTCAGAGCGCAGCCATTTCACTTCACTGCAGTCTTCCCAGTCTTCAGGATAGCCGCATCTTCGAAGATAGTTCTTTCCGCCGTCAACGGCGCACGCGCCACAAGAGCAAAAACGGAAATCGTGGACCGTCTCGCTCTCGATCACGTCTCTGCATTTTCTGCAGCGGATTCGGTTGTGAATTATTATACTCTTCATCATAATCGAAAAAATGAGATTTATAGAAATCAAAAGCGGTTTTCACCTTCTGATTGTGACGGAATAAGATTGAGCAAGCTCTTTGAGGACTTCATCGATGCTCAGAGGGAGGTCACCGTCCTAACGGATT
>CAMZIX010000047.1 GCA_947307375.1 uncultured Clostridia bacterium
TGCGCATGGTGGAGGACGGCAAAGAGGTCAAGATGTCCAAGCGCACCGGCAACGCGATCACGATCCGCGAGCTCTGCGAGGACATCGGCGTGGACGCCGCGCGCTGGTTCTTCGCCTCGAAGGATGTGTCCACGCACATGGACCTCGACCTGAAGCTGGCCCGCTCCAAGGACAACAACAATCCGGTTTACTACGCGCAGTACGCCCACTCGCGCATGTGCTCGATCCTCTCCAATCCCAAGACCCCGGCCTTCCACACGCAGGACAGCTACGAGCGTCTGACCGACGAGAAGGAGCTGCAGCTGCTGAAGATGATCGGCGAATTTCCCTCCGAGGTCGCCAACGACGCCCTGCTGCGCAAGCCGAACAAGCTGGCCGACTACGTTCTCTCCCTCGTCAAGGTCTTCCACAGCTATTACAACAGCTGCAAGGTCATCAATCCCGACGATCCGGAGCTGACGAACGAGCGCCTCGGCCTCGTGAAGGCGACGATGATCACGCTGAAAAACGCGCTGCACCTGCTCGGCGTCTCTGCTCCGGAATCCATGTGACCATGAATCAATATAGCTCCCGCCCGGGAACCACTTCATTAAATGTAGTATAGCAAATCCAGATGACCAGTGAATCATTCATTCGGTTGGAAAATCATAAGAAGGAAGCGGAAAGATACAATGCATTTTTCAATAATAATACCTGTTTATAACAGACCCGTTCCCGTAGAATTTGCCATTCGAAGTGTACTAGATCAGAGTTATCAAGACTGGGAATGTATCGTGGTCGATGATGCGTCAACAGATGACACCGCGCGAATCTGCTCCGCATTAGCGAAAGAGGATTCAAGAATTAGATTCTTCTCACTGGAAAAAAACTGCGGTGTTTCAGCAGCAAGGAATTATGGATTAGATATGGTCACCAGGGATGGGTATATTCTCTTCCTTGACTCTGATAATTGTTTGGCGTCACATGCTCTTGCTACCCTTTCTCTTGTAATAAAAGACCATGACGCTGATATGATAGCATTCGCCTTTATTCAATCCGGGATGCCATTTGATCCTCCTTACCACCAATTATTGGATCGTACCTGGATTCGTAACAATTCGCTCCCGCAACACCTGAATATAATTCCTCATTCCAAAGGTTTTTTGTACCCGTATGTATGGAACAAGTGCTACAGGTCTTCACTTATCAAAGATACCGACATACGTTTTGACGAACAGAGAAAACTATGGGAAGACAACGCATTCCTAATTCAATGTCTCGATAAGTGCTGTTCTTTGGTTATTATTCCGGACAACTTGTTCATCCCATGCGATTATCCTCATCTAGATCATTTATCTAGTCATGTAGATGCAGCTCTTTTCTTTACCTATATTTCTGGCTATGAGAAGAACGTGAAACAGTTTGGCTCGGAATATGATTACAATAACTATTATACACCCAGACATTTTTTTGATGTCGTCCATGCCCTGTTGATAAAATATTACAAGAAAAACGACGCGACATCTTTCCACGAATTGCTACAAAAACTATTCGATAATGAAACCATGAATGACTGGGTACAGCGTATTACTCCGCGATCTCAAAATGAAGAGCTGCTTGTATCATCTTTTCTCAACCGAGATAGTCTCTCGCTTATTCGTATTTATCAAGAGCTCTCAACTCAGCAGGAAGAAATACATGCGCCGCGTATCTCATGGAAGAGACGTATCATTCGATTTTCTAAAAAAATACTTGGCCGAAGATAATAATTCATTCCAGTGATTAATCTGCAGCAAACCTCAAGAAAAAGGAAGAAGCCAAAGATCAACGAGAGTTATTAGATTTGCTTCTGTTTTTCTCCGGTTTACATCCAGATGTTAGAGCCTCCCCGCAGGGGGAGGCTCTTTTTTTACCTGGCAAAGCTGCCGGCGACGCTGTCCACGATCTGCGCCATGGTCTTCAGAGTCTTGCCCAGGCCGGTCTTTTTGCTCTTCTTCATGCTCATGGCCGCGGCCGCCGCGCCGCCGACCATCAGGCCCGCCGACATGCCGAGCAGGAACTGCTTGTTGTTCATTCTTGGTACCTCCCTGTCAATTTCTGCAAAACTATTATGTGCGGAAAGCGGCTTGAAGCGTACAGGCAATTTGTGGTATGATATAGTGTAACGGAATCAAACGGAAAGAGAGGTCTTTGCCATGACGATGAAAATACTGGCCGTCGGAGACGTCTGCGGCGAGCCGGGTCTGGCCTTTCTGGACAAGCGGCTGAAAGCATATCGAAAAGAAAACGGCATCGACTTTGTGGTCGTCAACGGAGAGAACGCGAACGTCGTCGGCATCACGCCGAAGCAGGCGGACGCGATCCTGCGCGCTGGAGCCGACGTGATCACGCTCGGCAACCACACCTGGACGCGCACGGAGCTGCGGCCCTATCTGGACGAACGGCGGCGCATCCTGCGTCCGGCCAACTTCGCGCCCCAGTGCCCCGGCAAGGGCATCAACGTCTACTCGACCGACAAGGGCGACGTGTGCGTGCTGAACCTGATGGGCCGCTTCACGCTGGACGTCAACACCGACAATCCCTTCGTCATCGCCGACGGCTACATGGAGGAGATCCGGGAAAAGATCATTCTCGTCGATTTTCACGCCGAGGGCACCAGCGAAAAGCGGGCGATGGGCTGGCTGCTGGACGGCCGCGCCAGCGCCGTCTGGGGCACGCACACCCATGTGCAGACCTCCGACGCCTGCGTGCTGCCGCAGGGCACCGGCTACATCACCGACCTCGGCATGACGGGCGCGGTCAACTCCGTGCTCGGCATCGACCCGGAGCAGAGCATTGGCAAATTCCTGGGCGATCCGCCGCAGCGCTACAACGCCGCCTCCGGCCCCGCCAAGCTGGAGGGCTGCCTGTTTGAGATCGACACGGAGACCGGCCGCTGCCTCCGCGCGGAGGGGGTGCGGCTGACATGAGCGCGCTCCGCTTTCTCCACGCGGCCGATCTGCATCTGGATTCGCCCTTCGAGGGCCTGCGCGCCGGCAAGGCCGCCGTGCGCCGCGCCGAGCAGCGCCTGCTGCTGCAGCGTCTGGCGGCGCTGGTGAAGAAAGAAGATCTGCAGCTGGTGCTGCTGCCGGGCGACCTGCTCGACAGCGAGCTGAGCTACGCCGAGACCGGCGAGGCGCTCTGCGCCTGCCTGCGGCAGATGGCCGTGCCGGTGTTCATCGCGCCCGGCAACCACGACTGGTACTCGGCTCACTCGCCCTATGCCCGCCTGCCGCTGCCGGAGAACGTCCGCGTGTTTACAAAAAATGAGATCGAAGCCGTCACGCTGCCGGAGCTCGGCGTAAAGGTCTACGGCGCCGCCTACCGGGGAAAAGAAAGTCCTCCCCTGCTGCAGGGCTTCCGCGCCTCCGGCGAGGGGCTGTGGAAGCTCCTCTGCCTGCACGGCGAGGTGACGAAGCAGGAGTCCCCCTATGCGCCGATCCGCGAGGAGGAGCTCGCCGCGAGCGGCCTGCATTACGCGGCGCTGGGGCACGTCCACCAGGCCGGCGGCCTGAAAAAAGCCGGCGGCACCTGGTACTCCTGGCCCGGCTGCCCCGAGGGGCGCGGCTTCGACGAGTGCGGGGAGAAGACCGTCAGCATCGTCGAGCTGGACGGGACGGACTGCCGCCTGCGCCCGGTCTCCGTGGCGCTGCGGCGCTATGAGAAGCTGACGGTGAACGTGACCGGCAGCGATCCGCTGCTGGCCGTGCACAGCCTGCTGCCCGACGACACGGCGCGCGATATCTATCGCATCGTGCTGACCGGCGAGGTGGACAGCCCGCCCGACCTGCAGCGCCTGCATCTGAACCTCGGCGAGCTCTTCTATGCGCTGCAGCTGCGCGACGAAACGCGCCTGCGGCAGAGCGTGTGGGATCGAGCCGGCGAGGACAGCCTGCGCGGCCTGTTTCTGAAAAAGCTGCGCGAGGAGGCCGAGGGCGCTTCGCCCGAGCGCCGCGCGCTCATCGAGCAGGCCGCCCGCTGGGGCCTCGCCGCCCTCGACCACAGGGAGGAGGTGCTGGTGCATGATCATCCGTAAGCTGCGCGCCTCCTTCGGCAAGCTGGAAAACGAGACCCTGAAGCTGCACGACGGGCTGAACGTGATCTACGCGCCCAACGAGAGCGGCAAATCCACCTGGTGCGCCTTCATCCGCGCCATGCTCTACGGCGTGGATTCCTCCGAACGCGTGCGCAGCGGCTATCTGCCGGACAAGCTGCGCTACGCCCCCTGGTCCGGCGCGCCGATGGAAGGCAGCATGGAGCTGACTGCCGAGCGCAGCGACATCACCCTGACCCGCCGCACCCGCGCCAAGGGCGCGCCGATGCGCGATTTCTCCGCCGTCTACACCGGCACCGCCATCCCCGTCGAGGGCATGGACGGGCAGAACGCCGGCGAGCTGCTGACCGGCGTCAGCCGGGACGTGTTCTGCCGCAGCGCCTTCATCGAACAGGGCACGGTCGCTGTCTCCGGCAGCCCGGAGCTGGAAAAGCGCATCAACGCGATCGTCTCCACCGGCGAGGAGCAGACCTCCTACACCGAGGCCGACGAGCAGCTGCGCGACTGGCAGCGCAAGCGGCGCTTCCACCGCAAGGGCGCGCTGCCGGAGCTGGAGGGCCAGATGGACGAGACCCGGATGCGTCTCGAGGAGCTGCACAAGGCCTCAACGGATCTGGATCAGCTGGAGGAGCAGCTCGCCGCCCGGCAGAAGGACTGCGCGCGGCTGGAGACCGCCATGACCGAGAGCCGCAAGCAGCAGCGCCGCCGGGCGCTGGACAACCTCAACCAGGGGCGACTGCTGCTCAAGCAGAGCAGCGAGGCGCACGACGAGGCCCTCGCCTCTCTCTCCCGCAGCCGCGAGGAGCTCTCGCGCGGCCTGTTCGGCGGCCAGAACCCGAAGGAGCTGGAGGGACAGATCCAGGCGGACCTGAAAACGCTCAAGCGGCTGAAATCGGAGGGCGCGGCGGAAAAGCCGGTCTGGCCGGCGCTTCTGCTGGTCCTGCTGTCGCTGGTCTGCGTCGGGCTGTATACGCTCTGGCAGAACCTGTGGTGGCTGCTGATCCCCAGCGTCGCGTCCCTGGTCGCCGCCGTGGTGATGATCATCCGGCTGAGCACCGCGCGGCGCGCCGCCGAGGCCTCCCGCAGCGCAAGGCTGCAGCTGTTGAAAAAATACCGCGCCAAAAACGAAAAAGAGATCCTGCAGCGCTGGGGCGACTATCAGGCGCAGCTATACGAGGTCACGCAGGCCGAGCAGCGCGAGCTGGAGAGCCGCGAGCTCTACGAGCAGGCGCGGCAGGACCTGCACGAGCTGGAGGACGAGGCCATCGCCGCGCTGGACTTCAGCGGCGGGGACAGCGAGGCCGCCCGGCTCGGGCGCGAGCTGGCCGCCGCGCGCGACGAGGTGGAGCGCGTCTCCTCGCGCATCGCCTCGCTCAACGGCCGCCTCTCCGTGCTGGGCGATCCGCTGGTGCTGGCCAGCGATCTCGAGCAGATGGAGGCCGGCTACACCGACATTCAGACCGAATACGACGCGCTGACGCTCGCCATCGAGACGCTCCGCGCGGCCGATCTGGAGCTGCAGAGCCGTTTCTCGCCGGAGCTGGGGCGCGTCGCCTCGGAATACATGGCGAAGGTCACCGGCGGGCGCTATGCCGACGTGCTGATCGACCGCGACTTCTCCGCGCGCGCCCGTACCCAGGACGACAGCGTGGCCCGCGAGTCGGAGTACCTGAGCGCCGGAACGCTCGACCTGATGTATCTGGCCGTGCGCCTGGCCGTCTGCGAGCTGGCGATGCCCGCGGGCGAGCCCTGTCCGCTGATCATTGACGACGCGCTGGTCAATCTCGACGAGACGCGTCTCGACCAGGCGATGCAGCTGCTGCGCGAAATCGCAAAAAAGCGGCAGGTGATCCTCTTCACCTGCCGGAAAACGGAGTAAAACGATCCCCCGGGAGCCACACTCCCGGGGGATATTTTATTTTTTTCTATTCATCAAATGCTCGTTTGCCTCGCGGAGGACGCGCCGAGAGCCCTCGCGTTGGAGGAGCTGCAGCGCCTCGTCATAGGAATACAGCTCGGCGCTCCGGAACTCCGTTTCCTGCGGCACGAGCGGCTGATCGGCGTACTCGGCCAGGAAAAAGTCCACGCGCTTGCGTGTGTCCGGCTTTTTCGGGAGCGGGTATTCGTCCTGCGTATGAAAACCCGGCAGCAGCGCGACCTTCAGCCCGACTTCCTCCCGGATCTCGCGCAGGGCCGTCTCCTCCGGGGTCTCGCCGGGCTCCATGTGTCCCTTGGGAAAGCCGTAGAAGCCCTCGACCGCGTGCCCGAGCACGTAGCGGATCTCCCCGTTCACGCGAGTGAAGACCACCGCGCCGCAGGAGCGTTCCAGCGTCATGCCTCCGCCTCCTTCTCCAGAATATCCAGCGTGTGGTGCGAGGCGCCGATCAGATCCTTGCGCTCGCAGATAGCAAAATGATAGTCCATCCAGCGCTCAAAAGTCTCGTCGTCCATCGCGTCGATCGTTTCCCGCATGTAATTGGTAGCGCCGTCTGTTGCCACCAGCTTTACGCGCCGGACCGGCAGTTCCGCATCGAATGACGCGATCTCCTCCGTCCGAACCATCTGGAAGAGATCCTTCGGCTCGCTGATGCAGTGCCAGTCCTCGGTCAGCATGTTCAGCTCCGTCACTTCCTGCAGATGCTTGAGGCCGAATACATACTGCACGACCGTCGGATCGTTCATGCAATAGGCGACCAGGATCCGTCCGCCGGGCCTGGTCACCCGCACCGCTTCGGACAGGGCCCGCAGCTGATCTGCCCGGGTGTACAGATGGTACATCGGTCCGAGCAGCATCGTCAGGTCGAAGCTCTCGTCCGGCAGCGCAGACAGATCCAGCGCGTTGCCCTGCATCGTGACGATGGGCTCCGTGCCGTCGAGCTTCGCCCGCAGCAGCTCCAGGTTATGCCCGACGAGCTCCACGGCGGTCACGCGATAGCCCTGCTTCGCCAGAGTCACGCTGTACCGCCCCGTTCCGGCTCCGATTTCAAGGATCGACGGATCCTCGGCGTCTGCCAGGCTCTCGCGGATATATTTCATCGTCGTGCGGTATTCCACCTGCCCGTGGCGGGAGAGGAGGCGTCCTTCCTCGTCGTAGCGGCTGTAATACTCGTTCAGATAGTCCATGGTGCCCTCACAGTTTCTTGAAAAGTCTGGCGTTCCAGAATTCCATGCCCAGCTCGTCCAGATAGAAATGCAGGATCGCGCGGGCGTTTTTCGTCGCGGTACTGAGCAACAGATACGGCAAGCCCTCCGCCCGCAGCGTCTCCTCCGCGCAGGCGAAGAGCGCGCGGCCGACGCCCTGCGAACGGCGGGACGGGATCACATAGATCTCCTCGAGCTCGAAATAGGGCGTGTCCGCGTCCATAACGGTGCTTTTCTCCTTCGCCGTCTCGCGCAGGCCGAAGAGATAGCCGAGGATCACGCCGTCCTCCTCCGCGAGAAAGACGCGGCGTCCGGCCAGATCCTCATGCGTGTTGGCGCGGTAACCCCGGCAGCTGTCCTCCGCCTCCCAGTCGGCGGAAAGGCGGATCAGTTCATTTTCCACGGCTTCCGTCAAAGCCGTCTCGTAGACATTCATGTGCTCACCTCATTGGTCAGTATAGCATCCCGCAGGGATCGATTCAATCAGAAACGTGAAAAATTCCCGAAAAGCAGTGCTTTTCGGGAATTTTGAGCTTTTCTTCTCGACTGGTTCAGACCAGCTCGATGACCGCGAGCTCCGCGGCGTCGCCGCGACGGGCGCCGATGCGGGTGATGCGGGTGTAGCCGCCGTTGCGGTCGGCATACTTGGGAGCGATCTCGTCAAAGACCTTCTTGGCCACGTCCTCACGGGTGATGAAGGACAGAGCCTGACGGTAGGAAGCCAGATCCTTCGCCTTGCCGAGAGAGATCATCTTCTCAGCCATCGGAGCGATCTCCTTGGCGCGGGTCACGGTGGTCTCCATGCGGCCCTTGTCCAGGAAATCAGTCACCTGCTGGCGGAGCATCGCCATACGCTGAGCGGTGGTCTTGCCGAGCTTTCTAGTTCCGGGCATAATTGCATTTCCTCCTAATAGTTACTGGTTGTCCTCGCTGGCCAGCGAAAGGCCCATCATCGTCAGCTTGTGGACGACTTCTTCCAGGGACTTGCGGCCGAGGTTGCGGACCTTGATCATTTCCTCTTCGGTCTTGCTGACCAGGTCTGCGACAGTATTGATGTTGGCGCGTTTGAGGCAGTTGAAGCTTCTCACGGAGAGGTCCAGCTCCTCGATCGTCATGTTCATGACGGTGTCGGGCTGCGTCTCGACCTTCTCGACGACGGTGGAACCGCTGCCGGCGACGTCGGACAGCTCCGTGAAGAGGCGGAAGTGGTCGCAGAGTATCTTTGCGCCCAGGGAGATGGCGTCGCGGGAGGTCATGGTCTTGTCCGTCCACACCTCGATGGTCAGCTTGTCAAAGTCGGTCTGGTTGCCGACGCGGGTGTTCTCCACCGTGTAGTTGACCTTGAGGACCGGGGTGAAAATGGAATCGACCGGGATCGTGCCGATGGCCATCGTGGGATTTTTGTTCTTGTCCGCGGAAACATAGCCTCTGCCATGGTCCAGGACGAGCTCCATGTTCAGGGCGCCGTCCGGGCCGAGGGTTGCAATCGGCTGCTCGGGATTGAGGATCTCCACCTCGCTGTCGGCCTTGATGTCGCCGGCGGTGACGACGCCCTCACCGGCCGCTTCGATGTAAACCGTCTTGGGCTCGGCGCTGTGAAGACGGGCGATGATGCTCTTGACGTTCAGAACGATCTCGGTCACGTCTTCCTTGACGCCGGGGATGGTGGAAAACTCATGCTGGATACCGGCAATTTTGATGCTGGTGCAGGCCGTTCCGGGGAGAGAAGAGAGAAGTACCCTGCGAAGAGAGTTACCAAGAGTTGTGCCATAGCCGCGCTCCAGGGGCTCGATCACGTACTTGCCGTAAGAGCTGTCCGTGGGGTTTTCGACACATTCGATCCGCGGCTTTTTGATTTCAATCATATTTTTACAGTACCCTCCTTATTAAGTTGTGCGCAAAGATGCGCGTGCAGTGGTTCAGCTTACCAATTCGAGGGTGTGATTACTTGGAGTACAACTCGACGATGAGGTGCTCTTCGATGGGCAGATCGATATCCTCTCTGGTGGGAGCGGCAACAACCTTACCAACCATGTTGGCGGCATCGAAGTCGAGCCACTTGGGGATCACATGATAGGCGTTGGCCTCGAGATTGAGCTTGAAGCGCTCAATGCTGCGGCTGGATTCCTTCAGGGTGATGACCATGCCGGGCTTGACCTGGTAGCTGGGAATGTTGACCTTCTTGCCGTTGACGGTAAAGTGACCGTGGTTGACAAGCTGGCGGGCCTCGCGGCGGGTGGCGGCGAAGCCGAGGCGGAAGACGACGTTGTCCAGACGGCTCTCAAGCTGGATCAGCAGGTTGTCGCCGGCCTTGCCGGGCATACGGACGGCCTTCTCATAGTAGC
>CAMZIX010000048.1 GCA_947307375.1 uncultured Clostridia bacterium
TCTGCAGCTCGAGGTCGGTCTCCTGGTTGAAGCGCTTCATGCACTCGAAGTAGTGCTCCCAGTTCCATTTGGCGCCGGTCTTCTCTTCGATGAACCTGATGCAGGCCTTGATATCCTCGGCCGCGCACTGCACCGTGTTCTCATCGTCCAGGTAGCGGACCGGGAAGCAGAGGTGGAACACGGGGATGTTCGGGAAGCGGCGGGCAAAGTAGGACGAAGCCATCGTGGAGCCGTCGCAGGGCATCGAGGAGGAGATGAAGCAGGAGCCCATGTCGGGCAGCGCGTTGATGACCAGGGCGCCGCACTCGGAGGAAGGCACCGGGCAGGTGTCGGAGGGCAGGCCGTAGCTCTCGACCGCGTCGATGTAGGGGATGCAGACCAGCTGGTCGATCTCGGACACGAGGAACATCGGCAGCAGCTGATGCGGGATGCTCAGCAGGTCGGGGAAGCCGGCCGCGATCTGACCCATGGTCATTTCGTCGAAGGTGAAGAGCATCTTGTTGAGCTCTTCGCTGTTGCCGTTCTTGCGGTCCGCCTTGGAGAGGAAGACCAGGTTCTCCGCGACGTAGCGGAAGATCTGGAAGGTGACCTCATGGCTCATGCGCAGGTTGGAGCCGCGCAGACCCATGATGTTCTTGTCCATGAAGCCGTGGCAGCAGAAGTAGGAGATCATCCAGCGGTACCACAGCGCGCTGTTCATGGCGGGGATCAGGTCCTTGGAGAAGGTGCCGAGCAGCATGCCCCACATGTGAGCCCATTCCCAGAAGTCATAGGCGGTGTCCTTCACGCCGCGCCACTCGCGGCGGACGGTGGCCATGGCGCCCTTGCGGTACAGACGGCCGAGGCTGCGCTCGCCGTTGACCACGCGGTCCCATTTCTCCTTGTTGTCCAGCGCCATGAAGTCCTTGTACTCGCCCTTGATGCGCTCGCCGTCGGCCTTGATGCCGTCGACGAAGCCCTTGCCGACCGCTTTCCAGTCGGTCTCCTTGAGCATTTCACCGAAGATGCCGACGACTTCCTTCAGGTTCTCGCCCTGCTTCTTCCAGTCGATATTATCTTTGGCTTTCCAGAATTTGGGGTTGGGGAACTGAATCTTTTCCTTTGCCATTACTTGATTCCCTCCTCTTTATGGATGCGTTTGATCTCCAGGGATTCCACAAAGGCCTGGACACGGGTACGCAGCTGACCGGAGTTGCCGTTGTTGTACAGACGGTCGATGGAGAGGACGGGCCAGCCGTATTCGTCGTGCATGATGTGGCTGACCAGCGCGCGCTCGAAGCCCCAGTAGTCGCAGTACTTCATCTGCTCGTAGATGATGCCCTCGGCCTTGAACTCCTTGGCCAGGCGGTCGGCGGTCTCGCGGCGCTGCATGACCTTCTCGTCGGAGATGTAGCGGGCGCACTCGGAGACCTCCATGTAGTGGCGGCAGATCTGCCACAGGACGTCCTCCTCGTCGTTGAGCTCGATGACCTCGCGGCCGGGCGTGGAGCCGAAGCAGTAGCGGTCGGACACGACCAGGGCGCCGCAGCCTTCGATCAGCTTCGTGAGGCTGGGGTCGTCGATCTCGGAGCCGACGATCGCGACGCGGGCGCGGAAGGGGCTCTTCTTGTCGGGCTTTCTCGTCTTCAGCTCTTCCAGCGTCTCGCGCAGGTAGGGCAGGATGAGCGCCTTCGGGCAGGTGTAGGTGACCAGGTTGAGCACATGGAACTCATAGCCGGTGATGACCGGATTGTCAGCCTTGCGCATCTCTCTGATCTCGGAGATGATGCGGCAGACCTCGTTGTGCTCCTCGACGGCCTTGCGGATCGCCTCGTCGGACACGTCCACGCCGAAGGTGTCGTGGATGCGGCCCAGCACGTGGGCGCGCATCTGCTTGACGTAGGCGTCGATGGTGTAGTCCGTGATCTTGAAGGGCATGTCGGTGTGGGTCACGAAGAAATTGGGATTCTCGTTGACCTTCAGGATCTCGAAGTGCTCCATGGAGCGGTTCATCATCGAGCAGGCGTCCACGCCGATCAGCGCGTCCAGATACCGGTAGCCGCCCTCGATGGCGCGCTCGAGCAGCGCGCGGGCGTACTCGCAGGTGTAGTTGGACATGTAGTAGGTGGCGATGTCGATGGAGCCGGTGTTGGGTGCGCGCAGTCTGGTGGAGAAGCAGTTGCCGACGTTGAGCAGCACTTCCGGGATATGGAAGCAGGTATAGCCCAGGCAGACGCCGCCGTCGGCCTTGGCCTGTTCGATGAGCTCATTGTCGGCGTTCTCAAGCAGACGCTCAAAGTAGATCAGATGCTTAAGATCTTTCAAATGTTACACCTCTTCTTTTGAAAAATTACAGGATCTCTATCTTTTGGAGTGCTTCCCTCACTCCTTTGAGTACAGCGGAATCTTCGGACAGTTCAAGCACGCTCTTGCCCCGGATCTCGTTGGCGGCGAAGACCGCGTCCGCGGGGATCGCGGCGAGGATCTCCACCCCGGGCACCTGGGTCAGCCCGACGAGCTCCGGATTGGTCACGCGGTTGATGATGACGCCGATCTTCTCGTAGGAGATCAGCTCGTCCGCCACGCCCTTGATCGTCTCCACGACCTGGGCGCCCTTTTTGCTCTGGTCAGTGATGAGCAGCAGGTGGGTGACCTTGTCCATCACGCGTCGCTGGATCTGTTCGATGCCTGCCTCGCCGTCGATGATGACGTAGTCGAAGCTGTTGGCCAGCAGGCTGATGACCTCTTTCAGATAGGAGTTCACCTTGCAGTAGCAGCCGGAGCTCTCCGGCCGGCCGATCGCCAGAAAGGCGAAGCCGGGCATTTCGACCAGCGCGTCGAAAATGCGGAAGCGCGCCTCGCTGAGAAGCTCCATCGCTTCCCGGGTCTCACCGTTTTCGACACTGTCGACGATGCTCTGGCGAATGTCGTCCAGCGTCAGCTTCACGTCCACGCCAAGAGCGACGGACAGGCCGACGGCGGGATCGGCGTCGATGGCGAGGATTTTTTTGTCTGGATACTTCTCCACCATCAGCCGGACGATCGAAGCGCAGATCGAGGTCTTGCCTACGCCGCCCTTGCCTGCAACCGTGAGTATCTTGGCTTTGTGTTCCATATGCGTCCCCCCTTGAACATGCGCACACTATGCGGGTATTATATCGTAGGTATTGTAACACATTGTCACTTTGTTTGCAAGAAAAACCCCCGCCCCGGGATACTTTTGGGCGTTATTGACAAGCGCGGCGCCGCAAAATCGGCAAAATGCGCGAAAAGCCCGCCGCGCATCGCGCGGCGGGCCTGTGTAAATTGAGCTGTTTTTTTATCCTATCGGGTGAGCGTTGCCGAGCATCAGGGACGTCGATTTTTCGCCGGTACTTAGATAAACGTACATCGGCGCTCCTTCCTCGTCGCCTTCGAAAAACACAGTGAGATAATAGTTCATTGGATACAGCTCGGGCAAATCCTTCAGCAAGGTCGAACCGTCGACTGCCACCCAGTGTGAATGATACATTTCCTCATCCGTCGTGTCCTCGATCCGGTATCCCGAGAAGCCCCAGTATTCCGCCAGCAGACTGCAGAGCCGGTCGACGGTCATCCCTGCAGGGAAAAGATCATCTGTACCGCCCTCTCTGACGCTCAGCCAGGCCAGCACGATCTTCCCGCTGATCGTATCAACGTCCAGTGTACCCCAATACCTCGCATCGGAATACCAGCGCAGTTCATAGCTGTGTGGGAATAGGCGGCCATACCAATAGTCTCCGCCGCGCCGCTCGCGATTTTCCGCGATCTCTGTCGCCGGGCCTTCGAGAACCACATTCCGGGAGATGAGCCCGAGTTCCTTCCAGACTTCAATCTGCTCCATAGCGACCCGCTCCGCGCTCTCCGGACCCAGTGCCGTACTACCTATCGCGTAAGCCGCGACGCCCAACCCCAGGATCAGCGCGGCGGCAAGGGCAAAAGTGATGATCCGTTTCTTGCTCATGTGTACGATCCTCTCCGGGCCTTCCTGTACGGCGTCGGGCTCAAGGACCGCCGCTTCGCTGATATACCGGTCGTCCAGACCGTTGAGCATCAGGCTGATCGTTTCCCGCTTCATACAAGCAATCCCTCCTTTTCAAGATAGCGTTTGAGTTTCTTTCGGATACGGAAAAGGCGGACAGTCACACTGTTGGTCGTCGAATGCGCCATCGCGGCGACGTCCTGCAGCGGATCGGCATACCAGTAGCGCCGCGTAAAGAGGACGCGATCGGAACAGCTCAGCGTCGCCATAAAGCCGTTGATCGCTTCGGCGAGGTCTTTCGCTTCCAGCGCCTCTTCCACGCCGCCGCTGTCGGCAAGACAGTCTTCCAGCTCGTCCAGCGCGAGGTCGTACCGGCTGTTTCGCTTATCGGCCGTGTTGGTATGATATTTCTTTGTCGCAAGATTGCGCGCGATCCTGCAGACGAAGGTCCGCAGCGGGTCCGGGCGGTGCGGCGGGATGGCGTTCCAGGTCCCGAGGTATGTGTCGTTCACGACCTCCTCGGCGTCCTGTTCGTTTCCGAGAATATTCCGCGCCACGCGGGCCACGGCGCCGCCGTGTTTTTTGTCCAGTTCGGTGATCGCCTGTTCCGAGCGCTCGAAAAACAGGTCGATGATCTCCTTGTCTGTCATAGGCTGTCACCTCTTTCCGCCTTCACCCATATACTACGGATCCGCGCGCGGGCATTAACCGTTTTTTCCATTATAGCACAAAACGCAAAAACAGCCCGGACGGAGTGTTCCGCCCGGACTGTTGCGTCTTTTTCAAAAAGCCTCGCAGAGTTTTTTCGCCGCAGCGAAAAAAGAAATAAATCGTTTTTTGCGGGGGCGTGTACCTCGCAAAAAACACGATGCGCCCTGCCAGTGTGCGAGCGTCTCCCGCAAGCGAGTGCATGCAGCAGGGCGAATCCCTTTCACCGAAAAGCCCAGCGAAGCGGGTTTTCGGTGAGTTAGTTCAGGATCGCCACGCCCAGATTCAGATACGCGGCGAAAAAGAGCCAGATCAGATAAGGCAGCAGCAGATCGCCGGCGCGCTTTTCGATATAGCGGAACAGCACCCGGCACAGCAGCACGGCCGCGATCAGCAGCACCAGCCACACGAAGGCGAAGGTGTACCAGCCCAGCCGGAAGAAAAACAGCGGCCAGAGCAGGTTGATCCCGAGCTGCGCGGCGTAGACCGTCAGCGCCCTGCGCCTGCGGGGCTCCGAGGCCTCCGACGAGAGCACCAGCCAGCTTGCGTAGCCCATCAGCAGATACAGCGCCGTCCAGACAATCGGGAACAGCCAGCCGGGCGGCGAGAGCAGCGGCTTGTGCATGGCGCCGTAGCTGTCGCCGAAGCCGCCCGCCAGCAGCGCCCCGAGCCCTCCGGCCAGCAGCGGAACGGCCAGGCACAGCAGCAGCGTCTTGATATTCTTCCCTTTCATGACGATCACCCCGCTGCTACTATATGGCGGACAGGTGCCTTTTATGCACGCGGCGCGATTGCTTCAAATATTAAAAGTTTCTGTTGCCATTTTTCTTCTTTCGCCGTATACTGTCGCTGTCGAGAGGAGGCTTTGCCGTGGACAAGAAGAAGGAAGCCTGGCGCGCCGTCAAATTCACGCTCTTTTCCATCAGCGCCGGTCTGATCGAGATGGGCAGCTTCGCGCTGCTGACCGCGCTGACCGACTGGAGCTACTGGCCGCGCTATCTGATCGCGCTGACGCTCTCGGTGCTGTGGAACTTCACCCTCAACCGCAACTTCACCTTCAAATCGGCCTCGAACGTGCCGATCGCGATGCTGAAGGTGGCTGCCTACTACGCGGTCTTCACGCCGCTGAGCACCTGGGCCGGGCACTATCTGGCCGACACGCTGGGCTGGAACGATTTCCTCGTCACGGCGCTCAACATGGCCGTCAACTTCGTCACCGAGTTCCTGTACCAGCGCTTTTTCGTCTTCGGCAAGAGCATCGATACAAAACAATAACCCGGCAAACGCCGACGGGAGGATACGCTTTCGCGTATCCTCCCGTTTTTCGCTTTTCCGGCGGATCAGTCGCCGAGATTGGCCTGTGCGGCGGCGAGCCACACGCCGTCGACGCGGACGAGCACCAGCTGATAGCCGCTGCGGATATCGTAGTTGAGCTTGCCGTACCAGGTGCCGGCCGTCACATCGGCGCTGAAGGACACCGTGCAGAACACACAGTCCTCCGACAGCGCATGGAAGTGATCGAAGCTCAGCTCGCGGTAGTCGATCTCCGTTTTCGAAGCCCAGAACATGGCGTCGGACGAGTCCTCCACATAGCGGTACAGCTCCGTGTCCGGCAGGATGCGGCCGAGCAGCTCGCGATAGGCCGTGTGGCGGGCGCTCCCGGCCGCCGAATAGGCCAGGAAGGCGCGGAAAAATTCCTCCGCCGCCGCGCGCGCCTCCTCGGGCACGGCCGGGTCGTCCGGATAGAAGAAATAGAGCGTGCCGTTGCCGCCGGCGACGGCGCTCAGCTCCTCGCCGTTTTTGCCGACGGCGCGGAGCTCCGGCTCAGCGTACAGGCCCTGCGCCCGGTAGTCGCGCGTCCGGTAGCTCACGCCCTCGGGCAGCGGAAGATCCCGCGTGAGATCAAAGCCGCCCGCCGCGTCCTCCTCGCCGAGGATCGCCCCGTTCACGCTGACCGCAGCCTCCGCCGGCGCTTCCAGGGCAAAGGCGTTCCGCCCGGTCTCGTCCAGCACGAGGCGGATGCGCGACGCGTCCCCCGTGTCCGCCTGAAGGAAGGCGCGGCCCTCCGCGTCGGCCACATTGAGCTCCCCGCGCAGGCCCTCGATCCGATAGCGCACATAGGCGCCCGGTCCCTCAAAGCGCGCCTCCAGCGGCGTCAGATGCGGCGGCTCTCCCGCCTCGCCGCTGAGGGATTCCTCGCCGATCGGGATGCCGTTGAGCGTCAGCGCTGCGTCGCGCGGCGCGTCGATCTCCAGGGTCACGGCAGCCAGCGATTGGCGGAAGTCCAGGCAGTCCAGCCGCTCGAGCTCCCATTCGCAGCGCCCGAAGCTCCGCTTCGCGTCCGCTTTGGGGCGGAGCGTCACCTCGGCGATCGGCTGACGGCCGGCGCTGACGAGGAAGACCGCGTGCTCGGCGTCGGTCCGCGCGAGATCCGGCCGGTACCGCAGCTCGGCGGAACGCAGATTGGCTTCGAAATACTGGTCGAACAGCGCGTCCATATCCTCAAAGCCCTCCCCGTCCTCCGGGAGCGCGGCGCGCAGATCGGCTTTCCATTCGTCCTTGCTCCGCGCCAGCAGCGCGTCCATGACGGGCTCCGGTCTCGTCCGCTCATACACGGCAGCGTAACGGTAAAAATTCACGCAGGCAATCGTTCCGACGGCGAGCAGGACCAGCGTCCAGATCAGGAGAAAACGCGGCCAGGTGAGGCGTCTTTTTTTCTCTTCCATGTCACTCGCCCTCCCCCAGCACGATAAAGCCCGTGGGGATGCTGCGCGGGCCGGTGACCGAGGCGCAGACGTTCACGATCTCTCCGTCCCAGACCATCACCGACGAGGAGCCGCCGTCGAGGTTCGCGGCGTTCACCGCGCCGTACTGCTGCAGGATGTCGACGACGTTCTCCAGCGTCGCGCCCAGCGTCCGCACGCCGCGGCCGTCCAGCACCAGCAGCAGCAGCGCGCCGTCCTCCCGCTGGCCGATGGCCGTGCGGGGATTAACGCCGGGGCCGAGGTTTTGGGTCTGCACCTCGCCGTTGATGATCAGCGAGGAGGCGATCCCGTCGTGCGTCACAAAGCTCACGCCCCAGATCACGCCGGCCTCCAGCGCCTCGGCCGGGCTCATCGTCCCGACGATCAGAACGCCGTCCCGATCCAGGCCGATCACGCTGTAGCGGCCCAGCTCATTGCCGAAAACGAGCTTGCCGTCGCAGATCACGATCCCGGTGGGCGTGCCGCCGTTGCTCAGGCCGTTGTCGTCGACGAAGCCGCCGGCGTTGATGCCGGCGATCCCGCCGCAGAGCTCCACCATCTCCGTCAGCTGCAGGCCCCGGCCGCTGACGTGATCGCCGGCATAGCCGAGGATCACGCGTGTGGGATCGGGGACGATCAGCAGCTTGCCGCGGCAGTTGCCGTAGGAGATGTCGACCAGCTCCGGCTCCTGCTCCTCCTGCGTCTCGGCGGCCGCCGCCTCCCGGGCGGCGACGCGGATCAGCGAGGTGTTGACCTGTTCGGTCTCCTGTTCCGCGGTGCGCTCCTGGATATAGGCGCCCAGCTCCTCGTCGCTGAGGAAGATGCGGGACATCCAGCGGATCGCGCTGGTCTCGCGCACCGAGCTGCAGAAGGCCGCCGTCAGCGTCGGCGAGGGGCCCTTTTCAAAGACCCAGACGATGCCGAGCAGGATCAGCGCCAGACACAGCAGCGTGACGGCGAGCAGGCTCAGCGCCCGGCCGAAGCCGCGGAGCAGGCCGCGGGTTTTCTCTTGCTTCATGAACGATCTCCAGTTTCTGTGGGAGAATTGGACTGTCTGTCCCAGTCCGACAGTTTATAGAGCATCTGCTGGCACAGCAGCTCGTAGCGCTCGGTCTTGCTGCCGTCCGGATTGTAGCGCCAGCCGCCGGCAAAGCCGGAATGGCCGGGGCCGATGCTGAGCACGCAGTCGGGGACGCTTTGCTGCAGCTCGTCGATCTGCTCCTGCGTGACGTGGTCAAAGGTGCGCTGGCACATCCGCACCAGCTTCAGCGACGGCAGCCCGTACACGGGCGAGATGTCGCTGAGGTTCGGCATGTCGCCGAGGTTGAGGTATTCCAGGTTTTCCATGCCCTTCAGACAGCTGATGTCGGAGATCGGCGTCGAAAAGCACTCGAAAAATTCCAGCTCCGGGCATTCCGCCAGCGCCGAAATGTCGCTGATGCGGGTAATGGAGATGATCACCGTGTTCAGCTTCGGGAAATAGCGGACGAAGTCCAGATTGGTCAGCCGGGTATTGTGCCCGACGTCCAGATACAGCACGTCGTGCATGTACCGGAGCAGATGGGCGTTCTGGTCGGTGATCAGCTGGGAATTGATCAGGATCGTGTCGGTCATGAAGGGGTATTCGCCGATCTCCACGCTCCAGACCACATTGACCGCCGGGAAGTCCGCGCGCAGCGCGTCCATCGCGTCGTAGTCGTCGACGCCGCACTGCTTGAGGCGCAGCAGCTTCAGCGAGCGCAGATAGGGCAGCGCCTCGCGGAAGCGTGCGATCCCCTCGTTGCCGATCTTCACGCGGGTGTAGCGCAGCTCCTCGGTATCGGGTCCGGCCAGCTGGCCGTAGAGCTCGAAGCAGCAGTCCAGCTGCGCCTGCGGCGCGGCGGCGGCCAGGCGGCCGAGCTCCTCCGCCGTCAGCGGCGTGGGGCTCCCGTCCGCCGGGATCAGATCGACGCTGCGCA
>CAMZIX010000049.1 GCA_947307375.1 uncultured Clostridia bacterium
AGCCGGGGTTGCCGATGTTGGTCTTCGGGTTCTTCAGGTCGATCTCCTCGTGCGCGACGTTCATATCGCCGCAGACGACGACCGGCTTCGACTGGTCCAGCTCCTGCAGGTAGGCGCGGAAATCGTCCTCCCAGCGCATGCGGTAGTCGAGGCGGCGCAGCTCGTCCTGCGCGTTCGGCGTGTAGACGCAGACGAGGAAGAAATCCTCATATTCCAGCGTCACGGCGCGGCCCTCGGTGTCGTGCTCCGGCAGGCCGAGATTGTACCGTACGGAAAGCGGGTGGTGCTTCGTGAAGACCGCGGTGCCGGAGTAGCCCTTCTTTTCGGCATAGCTCCAGTAGCTCTCGTAGCCAGGAAAGTCCAGCTCGATCTGTCCGGCCTGGAGCTTCGTCTCCTGCAGACAGACGAAGTCGGCGTTCAGGTTCCAGAAGATGTCCTCAAAGCCTTTTTTCATCACGGCGCGCAGGCCGTTGACGTTCCAGGAAATGAATCTCATAGCGTTCCCTCACAGTTCAAAACGGAAAATGCAGGCGTGAGTACAGCCCCGGTCGCGGCGCATGTCGTTGTCCTCGGGCAGCTCGGCGATCTCCAGCAGTTTGCCGCCGAGGCGCTCGCAGGTGCGGCGGGAGGCGGGATTGCCCGGATCGCAGGTGATGACGACGTAATCCAGGCCGTGCCGTTTCGCCAGCTCGAACAGCAGGCGGCAGGCCTTTTCGGCGCAGTGATGGCCGCGGTAGTCGGGGAAGATCCCGTAGCCGATGTTGCCGCCGTAGTAGAGCTTTCGGTTATGCCCGATGCGCAGGTCGCAGCGGCCGATCCGCGTCCCGTCCGGCAGGCAGATGTTGAAATGATAGGCCGGCACCCAGTCCCGTACGGGATCGGCCTCGGCGGTGTGATCCAGCGCGAGAAAAAGCTCGTCGGTTTTCAAAAAGGAAGTGTCCAGAAAGTCCATGGCTCAGTCCAGGGCTGCGCGGCGCGCTTCATACTCGGCTTTTGTGATGCGGTAATACTTGAAGTGCTCGTCCTCGGAGACAAAGCGGAAGCCGAGCTTGTTCAGCACGTGCTGGCTGCGCGTGTTGCCGAGCAGCGTGTCGGCCAGTACCTCGTCCATGCCGAGCTCTCCGAAGGCGTAGGCGAGCGCAAGCTTCTCCGCGGCTGTGCCGTAGCCCCGGTTTTTGACCTTGTCGTTGACCAGACAGATGCCGAGCGTGCAGCGTTTGTTCTCCGGCTCAATGTGCTTGAGCACCAGCTCGCCGATGACCTCGCCCTTCAGCAGGATATAGAAAGGCCGGCGGTCCGTGTGCTTCTGCCTTTCTTCGAATTTTGCGTCTGCCGCGGCCTCGTCATAAACGTAGGGCACAAGCTTGCTCTTGTCCTCGAACAGAGCGGGGTCATGCTCAAAGACCCGGTAATAGGCGCGGCAGAGTTCTTTTGTCGAAGGCACGAGCTGCAGTTCGGCTTCGTCCGGCGCTCTGTGGCCGCGCGCGTCGGCGAGGGCCGCTTCGCGCAGACGAGGCACGGGCCCTGCGGCGGTGGTTTTGGTTTCCGACGTGCGGGTGGCGACGAGACGGCTGATCTTCACGCCCTCGGCGGTGAATTTAGCCTCATAATCCGTCATGACGCCGACCGGCCCCTTTGCGTGCAGGTCGTGCGTCAGCTCGCTGATTGCCCAGGCTTCCTGATTAAACTGTTCCACAGACCAGGCGAAGAGCGGGGCGTTGTCGGTTTTGAACCAGATCTGCCCGCCGATCGGCAGCGCGTCCGCATACAGGCGCAGGAAAGCCGGAGAAGTCAGGCGGAATTTGGCGTCCCGGCTTTTCGGCCAGGGATCGCAGAAATTGATATAGATGCGCTCCGCCTCACCCGGCGCGAACAGCTCCGGCAGACGGGCGGCGTCAAAATCGAGGAAGCGAACGTTGTCCAGGCCGCGCTCCAGTGTGCGCTCCATGGCGATGATCATCGCGTCGGGCACTTTTTCCACAGCGACCAGCAGCGTGTCGGGCAGGGAAGCGGCGGTCTCGGCGGTAAAGCGGCCCTTGCCGCAGCCGATCTCCAGATGAACGTGACGGAAAGCGGGGAAACGTGCCAGCCAGCGGCCGCGGTATTCCCCGGGATCGTCGATCAAAACGGCGGCGCATTTCTCCATTCGCGGGGAGAGATTGCGCCTTTTTCTCATTCTCATGGGTTTTCACACTCCCGTCAACAGAATATCACATTCGCCCGAAAACATCAAGAATCCTCTTGCGCCGCCGCGTCCGATGGGTTATAATATGCCGGCAACAGGCCCAATCAGAGCCCGGCGAAGCGGGTCTGCTTGGGAGAGGAAGAAGGAAGGAGCGGATATATAGTTTTCGCGAACACGCGGAAACGGAATGGAGCGAGTTTTTTCTGACGATGACCGGGTGTAGCGCAGTTGGTAGCGCGGGTGGTTTGGGACCATCAGGTCGGGGGTTCAAGTCCCTTCACTCGGACCAAAACACGGGGGCCCCTTGTGGGGCCCCCGTGTTTTGCTTTTTTGTGGGACTTGAACCCGAGCGGGAGTGAATGGCGTGCCGGGGGCACGCCAGAGCCGCGAGGTGGCCTGCCCCGCAGGGCAGGTCAAGTCCCTTCACTCGGACCAAAACACAGGGGCCCCTTATGGGGCCCCTGTGTTTTGCTTTTTTGTGGGACTTGAACCCGAGCGGGAGTGAATGGCATGCCGGCTTTGCTGTTGGACAGGTCTCGCGTTTCCTCTGAATATCCGCTTCCAAAAACCCGGTTTCTGTGGTATGATGAATAAAAAGATGTGCCGAATGGTTTCGGGATCGAGGACGAACTGCCTGCGCCCGATAAGAAAGCACGCTGACCGGCGCGGCATAGCCCGCAAGCGGGAAAGTCTCTTGCACGCGGCGGCATAATATGATAATACATAATTGACAACAATTCTGGGGGGATTCCTGTGCTGAAAATTGAATCCGTGAATTATATCAACAGCCTGGCCAAGATGTTCTCATCCTTTGCGTCCGGCACCGGCAAATCCATGATCGCGGTCGAGGCCTATGGGAAAAAGAATTATCTGACCGAGTTCGTCACGCGCTATGAGGTCTCGCCGGAGAAGCTCGCGCTCGTTCCCGCGGAGGAAAAGCTGAGCGAGGTGCTGGAGCGCTGGTTCTGCGGGGAAGGCAAGGGCCGGGCAAAGGACCGTCTGCTCGCGCGCTGCTTCAACTGGCAGCTGCGCCGCGGCTTCGGCGAGCCGAAGGCCGTCTTTGTTCTGGGCGAGGATCGTTCGGTGCTGGAGGAGCTTCGTTCCACGGAGGAGGGGCTTCCGCGCTACGCGCTCGACGATCTGCTCTTTGCCATCTACCAGGAGGGAACGCTCTGCTTCCTGCGCGGTCGAAGCGAATGAGCTGTCATGAAGCGTGATCGGGAAAAGCATGCCGCCGCGCGTCGGCGCGGCGCGGCCCTGCTGCTTGCCGCCGCGGTCGTTCTTGTTCTGCTGCTGATCGTCCTTATCTACACGGCGGATTACTATCACGCGGACGAAACGGCCCTTGCGGCGCTTCGCCCGGACGAGACGGTCTCCGTCGTGCAGACAGACTACGGCTTCCTGTTTGACGGCCCTTCGGAAGACCGCGCGCTGATCTTTTATCCCGGCGGCAAGGTCGAGGAAACGGCCTACGCGCCGCTGCTTCGTCAGCTCGCCGCGGGCGGCGTGGACGTGTGCTTGGTGAAGATGCCCTTCCGCCTGGCGGTGCTGGGCATGAATCGGGCGGACGCCGTCATGGCGCGGCATTCCTATGAAAGCTGGGCCATCGGCGGCCACTCGCTGGGCGGCGCGATGGCGGCCTGGTATGCGGCCGAACACAGCGATGCGCTGGACGGACTGATCCTGCTGGCGGCCTATCCGAGCAAAGCCCTCGGCGGCGAGCTGCCCCTGCTGTCGATATACGGGACGGAGGACGGCGTTCTGCGGATGGAGCAGTACGAGAAGGGGAAAGCGTATTGGCCTGCAGATTCGAAGGAGTTTGTGATCGAGGGCGGCAGCCATGCGCAGTTCGGCAGCTACGGGCCCCAGGCCGGGGATGGGATGGCGCAGATCTCCGCGGCCGAACAGCAGACAATAACGGCGGAGCAGATCCTCGACTTTCTTGGCATAACGGAATCGGAAGCGGCCGCGTAGACCGCGCAGCAAGGAGACGATCTCATGAAGGAAATCAAATGCCCGGAATGCGGCAAGGTGTTTACGATCGATGAAAACAGCTATGCCGCGATCCAGAAGCAGGTCAGAGACCGGGAATTCAACGAAGAGCTCAAACGGCAGAGAGATTCCGCCGTTCAGCTGGCGGAGGCCGAAAAGGACCGGGAGATCGCGGCCCTGCAGGGCCGGCTGCATCAGCTCCACACGGAGAAGGATCTCGCGGTGCGCGAGGCGGAGGACCGGCTCAAAAACGAAGCCGCGGCCAAGGATCAGTTGATCGCCACGCTGCGCAGCCGTCTGCAGTCCGAGACGGAGGTCTTTGAAGCGCAGAAGCGGCTCGCCGTGCAGGAGGCCGTTCGGGCGAGCGAGGAGGAGCAGCACGAGCGGGACAAGCAGCTGCTCCAGCTGCAGTCGCAGATCGCGAGTCTGGAGAGCGCGCAGGAGCTCAGGGAAAAGCAGCTGCTGGAGGAGCGCGACCGTCTGCTGAAAAGCAAGGACGAGGAGATCGCCTATTATAAGGATCTGAAAACGCGCATGAGCACCAAAATGGTGGGCGAGACCCTGGAGCAGCACTGCGAGATCGAGTTCAACAGCATCCGCACCCGCGCCTATCCGAACGCCTATTTCGAAAAAGACAACGACGCGCGCAGCGGCAGCAAGGGCGACTTCATTTTCCGTGATTACGATATCGACGGCACGGAGTATATCTCCATCATGTTTGAAATGAAAAACGAGATGGACGAGACCGCGACCAAGCATAAAAACGAGGATTTCCTGAAAAAGCTCGACAAGGACAGAACGGAAAAGCGCTGCGAATACGCGGTGCTCGTCTCCCTGCTGGAGGCGGACAGCGAGTTTTACAACCAGGGGATCGTCGATCTCTCATACCGCTATCCGAAGATGTATGTGATCCGCCCGCAGTTTTTCCTGCCGCTGATCTCGCTGCTCTCCAACGCCGCGCAGAACAGCCTGGAGGTCCGCCGTCAGCTGGTCGCCGCGAAGAAGCAGAACTACGCCGCCGAGCGCTTTACCGAGCAGCTGATGGATTTTAAGGACCGTTTCTCCAAGGATTACCGCCTGGCCTCCGAGCGCTTCAGCGATGCGATCGACGAGATCGACAAATCCATCGCCGCGCTGCAGAAGGTCAAGGACGCGCTGCTGGTATCGGAAAAGCACCTGCGCCACGCCAACGACAAGGCTGAGGCGCTGAGCATCCGGAGCCTTACCAGGGGAAACCCGGAAATGCAGCAGCTGTTCACCGACGCCGGCGTTGAGATCAAATAAAGGCAAAAAAACAGCTCCCTCATCGAGGGAGCTGTTTTTTTTATTTCCTGCTGCGTTTCTTCTTCCTGCGATCTTTTCTCAGCAGGATCAGCAGTACGACGATCAGCAGCAGGGAAGCGGCGGCCAGACCGATGAACAGACCCAGATGGGATTCGTCGCCGGTGCGCGGCTTGGTGCCGTCTTTGTCGCTGGAGTTTTTCACACTGACAGCGAGCTTCATGTCGTTGGCGTCCTTGAAGCGTACCGTCAGGCTGTGGTCGCCGACCTTAAGGGTCTCGAGATAAGCGCCCTTGAGGGTGATGACGGTACTGCCGGAGGAACTGGTGTAGTTCGAGCTGCTCACCGTTTCGCCGTCCATCAGAAGGTCGCGGAAATCGCTGTACTCGACGTCCAGGTGCAGGGTGATGTCCTTTTTGCTGCCCTTGATGTAGGTCGTGTCCGAGGCCTTCAACACGGTCAGCGTGCCGAAAACGTAGCTGATGTCGTAGTTCTTGGTGACGTCCTTGTCGTCGCAGGTGATCTTGAAATCGGTCTTGATCGTGTTGGCCGAGCTGCCGGCCTTTTCCTGCTTGCCGGTGAAGGTGATGGGCAGGCGGTGGCCGCTGAGCAGGCCCGTGACCGTGGGCGCGGTGTGGTCGGTCAGCGGCGTGCCGTCGTAGACCTTGACGGCGCTGGAGGTGCGGATCGTCAGAGGCCGGCGCGTCACCTTCAAAGTGGCGCTGCCGGCGATCACCTGATAGTTGGCGCTCTGGTCGACGTTGCTGCCGTCGAGGATCCGCACGCTGGAGGCCTCGATCGCGGCGCTGGCCGTTCCGGCGTCCGTCAGGGTGACGGCGCTGGAGGCGGAGGCGATGCGGTGACCCGGGAGCAGCTCGTTGCTGCCGGCGCTGTAGCTGACAGAGCTCGCGCTGCTCAGGGTCAGCGCCGTGCCGTCATATACCTTCTCCGCAGAGGCGGAGACGTTGACGCTGCGCTTGGTGACGCTGATCTCGACCTTTAGGGGGGGACAGGTGTAAGAGCCTGACTCCGCCGCCTTGCCGTTGATGCTAAGAGATTTGATGACGACGGTGACTTCCGCGCGTTCTCCGGCCTTGATCGGCTCGGCGCTGCTCTTCAGCTCAAGCTCGCACACGGCGTCGGCCGGCAGACCGGATACAGTAAAGTCGTCCGCGATCAGGCGGAAGGGCGTTCCGTCATAAACCCTTTCCAGTGCGGTGCCCGGTTTGACGCTGATGCTCAGAGCCAGCGGCACAGGCGTGGGCACAGGCGTGGGCTCCGGCGTGGGTTCGGGCGTGGGTTCGGGCGTGGGTTCCGGCGTGGGTTCCGGCGTGGGTTCGGGTGTCGGCTCGGGCGTAGGTTCGGGCGTGGGCTCCGGCGTCGGTTCCGGCGTGGGTTCGGGCGTCGGTTCCAGCGTGGGTTCGGGCGTCGGTTCCAGCGTGGGTTCGGGCGTCGGTTCCGGATCGCTGTGATCCCACTGTGCGATCAGCAGGCAATTCATATAAGGCTTCAGTTCTTCACCGACGGAGAGCAGCAGCTGCGAGCCGTTCGGCTGAAAGACCGAGGGATTCGGCAGCTTGTCGTCTGCGGCATAACACAGCTTCCAGCCCGAAAAACGAAGGCCCTGTGCGGCGGCCGCCTGCAGATGCGCCTCGCTCAGCGCAAGCAGAGCATGCGAATCTGATACCGTGAAGATGTCGTCTCCGCCGAATAAAGCTTCCTCAGTCTGATAATCGCCGGGGAGATACCGGATGCGTCGGTCTGCCGTTTCGTCAAGCAGTCCGAACCGGATCAGCAGCGTGCAGGAGTCGGCGTCCGCAGGAAAAACGGATTTCCCGGCGCTCTCGGCAAAGAGTGCAGCAGGCAGGAAGACGGCGGCGCTGTCAGCAAAAGCCTCCGCCAGTCCGGTCAGGTTTGCGGATTCGGTTTTTTCATCGGCAATCAGCCGGAGCTCCAGCACAAAATAGCCCTTCGGCGGCATGATATACAGGCCGTTCTCGCGAAGCGAAGAGAGAGAGAGCTTTCCGAGCGGTTCGGGTGTGGGTTCCGGCGTGGGTTCCGGTGTCGGTTCCGGCGTCGGTTCGGGCGTGGGCTCGGGCGTGGGTTCCGGCGTGGGCTCGGGCGTGGGTTCCGGCGTCGGTTCGGGCGTCGGATCCGGCGTCGGCACGGGCGTCGGCTCAGCGTCCGTGTCGGAGCGCTTTTCGGACTCCGACGCATCGCTTTCGGCTCCCAGCAGATTGTGCGGCTTGCCGTTCACGCTGATGTCCAGCCCGCTGTCTTCGCCGAAGGCTTTTACCGGATCGGTGACATACTCGAAAACCGGCTGACCCATCTCGTCCGGCTTGAGGATCTCGCGTCCGTCCGGCCCCTTCTCTGTCACAGGCTTCTGTATATACAGAGGCAGCTCGCTTTTGTCGTCGGCAAAGGCCTGCGGGCTGAGGCCGACAGACGGCAGGAGCATCGATGCGCAGAGCAGGGAACAGATCATGGTTTTGACTTGCTTTTTCATGGAATCACCTCTCATGGAAAGGAAAAAGCGATCGTTCTTTGTGTTTTCATTATACTGAATCAATATGCGAAATACAAGCAAGCGGCCCATTAAGAATGATTAAGATTGCATGGAAAAGGACGGGCTGCCAGGCAGCCCGTCCGAAGGGGATAGAGAGGATTATCTTCAGCCGTCCAGAGGGACGAGCTTTGCCATCAGAACATAGCGCGCGTTGTCATACTCATAGGTGCAGGTGGACAGAGTCACGATCCGGTCGTCCTGCCCGACCTCCACATCACAGCTGAAATCGGAATAGCTGCGCATCAGGCCGAGCCATTCTTCAAACTCCGTGCGGCTTTCAAAATCAAAGGAATAGACACGGGAGTCATGCCAGGTCACAAAGCCGGCGAAGATATCGAGCCGATAGTTGCCCTGCAGCGTGTTGAGATACAGGACGGGGTGCTCGTCATAGTAGGCCTGGTCCTGATAGTTGACGATCGAGGCCAGCATGGAGCCGTCGCTCATGTGATGGCCGTAGATCACGGTATTCCGGCTGCTGAAATCGCCCATGTTGCGGAAGTCCATGAAGAGCGTGCCGCCGGGGTTGTAGCTGCCGTCCATCAGACGATAGAGATAGTAGGCGTTGTCCATGGCCTGCACGACCGGGTAATCGATCTTGGTGTCGGGACAATAGAGCCAGGCCTTGATGTCGGGGTTGATGTTCAGCAAAGCGTCGAAATCCACGCTGATCGGGGATTTGATCTGCTGCTTTTCCGGGGAGGCGGTGGAGCCGGGCTTCACGGGAGACGCCGGGTCGCCGTCAACAACGACGGCGTCTTTCCGGGTACGCTCGTAATAGCGGGCGCTCTCATTATACTCATGGATCGTATGAGTCACGCGATAGGCGCTGTATACGAAGACGAGCACCAGGATGACAAACACGATGATCAGAATGGTTCGTAAGTTTTTTTTCATATGCGTCACCAGGCAATCAGAATGGCATCATTATACTCCAGCATGGCTGAAAAGAAAAGCTTTCTTTAGAAACTTTAAGGAATAAGCAGAGATCCGAGGATCCGGATCTCTGCTCATTCTGGAGGCGCCACCCGGATTCGGACCGGGGAATCGCGGATTTGCAGTCCGCTGCCTTACCTCTTGGCTATGGCGCCATCTATATAAAACAGAGGCGGGTTGTAAACACAGACCCGCGACTGCAATTTTATATGGAGCGGGCAACGAGGCTCGAACTCGCTACCTCCACCTTGGCAAGGTGGCGCT
>CAMZIX010000050.1 GCA_947307375.1 uncultured Clostridia bacterium
CCGAGCACGACCACGCCGCCCAGAAGCCCGAAGTCTGGGATCGCTGAGAAGGAGGTAACACACTATGGCAACCTACAAGACCAAGAAGCCCTACATGTACGGCACCGGCCGTCGGAAATCCTCCGTCGCCCGCGTTCACCTGATCCCCAACGGCAGCGGCGTCATCACCATCAACGGCCGTGATATCGACGACTACTTCGGCCTCGACACCCTGAAGCTGATCGTCCGTCAGCCTCTGGTCGCCACCAACACCCTCGGCAAGGTCGACATCGAAGCCACCGTCGCCGGCGGCGGCGTATCCGGCCAGGCCGGCGCCATCCGCCACGGCATCGCCCGCGCCCTGCTCCTCGTCGACGAGGGCAACCGCGCCATCCTGAAGGCCGCCGGTCTGCTGACCCGCGACCCGCGCATGAAAGAGCGCAAGAAGTACGGCCTCAAGGCCGCCCGCCGCGCTCCGCAGTTCAGCAAGCGCTGATCGAGATCTCAAAACATCGAAAAACCTTGGAAAATCAATGTTTCCAGGGTTTTTTCTTTTTCAAATCCTTTTGATTTGATCTGACGAAATCTGACAAGAAATCAGTAGATCATACTGAGGGAACCGCCCGTTTTAGACCCCTTTAAGTAAAAATGAGGGAAAACCGGCGAGGGACAGAACGGAACAAGACGATTCCCGAGGATTGAAAGGCATGCTCTCCTATGCTATAATATATTATCCATTACTCAAGAAAAGTTGATTGGTTGTTTTCGAGGCGGGTTAAAATGGGCAACAATTCTTCTCACCGAATAGCTTTTTGGGATAACGTTAAAACAATCCTTATTTTATTGGTCGTGATGGGGCATTTCCTTTTGCCCGTCTCCCCAAAAGGGCAAATAGTCTTTTCGATATTTATATTTATATATCTGTTCCATATGCCCGCTTTTGTCTTTGTTTCAGGCTATTTCTCCAGGCGATATGTTGAAAAGGGAGCCTCGGACATCAGAAGACTCGTTGGCTTCCTTGTTCTTTATGTCTTTTTCAGCATAAGCATTTGGATCATAAAAATGTTATGCAAACATGATACTTCGATGCTGTTCATTTTCACGGCTTCTGAAGCGCCTTGGTATCTATTGTGTATGTTTTTGTGGTACTGTATGATCCCTTATTGTGCCAAGTTCCGACCACTAAGTATCATTGCATTATCCGTGCTGGCTGGTTTGCTGGTCGGATTTGAACGACAGGCCGGAGATTTTCTTGCCTTATCCAGATGCTTTGTATTCTTCCCTTTTTTCCTGTTGGGATATCATTTTGACATAAAAACGGTTTTAGAAGCTAAGCCCTCTATCAGAATTGTGTCCGGCATTATGCTGGTTGCTCTTTTTGTGTTAATCTGGATGTTTCCTGCGTTCTTTGCTCAACATGAATGGGTAATATATGGCGCGATCGGATACTCAAACATGGTATCAGGGTTAATGGAACGACTTGTTTGGTACATCATAGTCACGATAATAATCGCAGCATTCTTTTATGTTGTTCCGCGGAAAAGGTATTTCTTTACATATATTGGACAACGGACACTGGCAATATATATCATTCACAGATTGATTCGTGAGATATGTCAGCATTTAGGGTTTTTTAAAATGCTCTCATCAGATTTCATATCGTTTGTAAGCTGTTTTGCGATTTCTGTTGTTATTACATTCGCTCTTTCCGCAAAGAAGATAACGGATTTGTTCAACAAGGCGTTTAGTGCACAGTACAAGCATATATTAAAAGAATGAAATCAGAGATTAGGAAATTCAGCAAGCGCTAATTGGGTTATATAAAACGAGAAAAGTCCCGGAACCGCAATGGTTCCGGGACTTTTTGCGACAAATACTAGTAAAAAACAGATTCCCAGGGAGGCATACTCCGAGTGCGGCACAGCGTGTGACGGGGAAATACACAGAAAGTTTTCATTGGACAATTATGTAGAAGCGAAGTATAATAAAACAACATATCATTCCTCGCTGAGCCTGAACAATGTCTGTATCAAGATCGACAAGGACGGCGCCGGGGCTATCTGACATTTCCCGAGCCGGCGATCAAGCCTGTAAAGCCCGTCGGCGGTGAGACAAAATAAGCCGGCTTCCCGGGATAAAAAAGAACTGCAGTACCTGTACTGCAGTTCTTTTTATGCGCGTGGATTCTTACCATTCGATGAAGGGGTTGGGGTAGAAGACGCGGGAATCAAGGTCAAGCGTGAGCTTCGCGCCGCCGTATTTATAGCCGAGCACGTCATACTTGCCCCAGAGATCCGCGCGGGCGTAGGAGGCGTTGTGCGCGGTGATGGGACGGCCATAGTAGTGACCGTCCTCGCGGTTCAGGCCCAGAACGGCGCGGACCGGCGTGACGAAGAGGTTGCCGGAGAGATAGGGCACCGGGTCGGAAATGTCGCCCAGGCGGCGGACGGTGCCTTCCCGGAAGCCGGCGGCCAGCAGCGGAGAGCCGAAGCAGACCGTGTTGAGCACGTTATAGCCGGCCTTGACCGTGGCGTCGGCCGCGACCTGCTGGGCGATCATACCGCCGAGGCTGTGGCCGGCGAGGATGAGGTTGGAGCCGCGGGGGATGTTCTGCGTGATCACCTTGACGACGTTGTGGTAATAGGGGCTCTGGAGATTGAAGCCGGACAGGAGGTCGGTGATCACCGCGGTGGACTGGTTGAAGACCAGCTCCGTGCCGGACAGGGTCACAAGGTAGACCGTTTTGCTGCTGAAGCCGCTTTTCAGGGTACCCTTGACGACGCTGATGGGGCCTTTTTCCCCGCCGTTATAGCCGTCGCGCACGAGCTGGTAGATCTCCGGCGCGGTGGTGAAGCTGCGGGGCGTGGAGGCATAGGCGGCGACGCCGCCCATCAGCATGGAGACGATCAGGATGAGGGCGAGGAGCTTCACCGTGAAGCTCAGACGTTTCTTTTGCATCGATGCTTCCTCCGCTTCATATGAAATGGTGTCCGTATATGTCCGAACCGCTCCGAACGGCGGCCGGAACGCTGTATGATTATCGTATCATACGGAAGGATCCTTGTAAACACGAGATTCGGAGAAAAGTAAGAACGCGGGGGCTTTCCCCGCTTGCGGAGCGGAGCGATCCGTGCTAAACTGACAGCAATGAAATCTAAGGAGGGATCGATCATGGCGCTTTGCCCCTACTGCGGCACCGAAAACGAAGAGGGGAGCAAATACTGCGCGGAATGCGGCGCCCCCATCGCCTCCGTCTCCCGCGCAAGGCGGGAAGATGACGTGGCTATGGTCGGCAATTCCGGGCTGATGCTCGGGCAGGCGGCCCGGCAGGCGCGGCTGGAGGCGGTCTGGGAGGAGGACCAGCTCATCGGCGCGCGGGCCTACAATGGCGTCCTGCTGGGCGTGCTGCTCTGGGGCTTTCTGATCAACGTCCTGCTGTGCGTCTATGTCGGAGATGTGACCCGCTACATCCCGTCCGGCGTCTTTCTGATCGGCTATCTGGTCTGCGCGATCGTCGGCACGGTGATCGCCGGCAGGTCGCACAAGCCGCTCGTCAGCTTCCTGGGCTACAACCTGGTCGTACTGCCCTTCGGGCTCGCGATCGCGGCGGCGGTGACGGCCTACGGCGGCGTGGACAGTGCGGCCGTGAAGGACGCCTTCCTATACACGATGCTCATCAGCCTCGGCATGGGCGCGGCGGCGCTGGCCTTCCCGAGTCTGTTCGACAAGCTGGGCGGCGCGCTGCTGGGCGTACTGATCGGCGCGGTGATCTGCGAACTGCTGCTGCTGATCTTCCGCGTCGAGCAGAGCGTGACGGACTGGATCGTCGCGGGGATGTTCTGCCTCTACATCGGCTATGACGTGCACCGCTCGCAGCAGTTCGCCAAAACCCTGGACAACGCCGTGGACTGCGCGCTCGACATCTACCTCGATATCGCCAACCTCTTCCTGCGCCTGCTGCGTCTGCTGTCCAGAAAGAACAAGTGAACGGAAGAACAGGAAACGCCGGGGCTGTGGCTCTCACAGTCCCGGCGTTTTTGCGCTCAGAGGAAAAACTTTTTGTGCAGCGACAGGCGCAGCGGGCGGCAGGCGCCGATGACGATCAGCATGATCCCCAGAAGGCTCAGCACGCTCAGAGGGATCAGCGACCACCAGCGCATCGCGACACCAAAGCTCACGCGCAGCAGAAATTCGATAAGCACACACAGCCCGCCCGCGGCGAGGAAGGCGCCGCCGAAAACGAAGAGCGCGCGGCGGCGCCGCTCGCCGAGCGCATAGCGCAGCAGCACGATGACGGTCTCCGCGATCAGCAGCACCGCGCCGCCGACCGGGAAGGCAAAGGACAGGAACCAATGTCCGCCACTTGCCAGGCACAGATACAGGCACAGGCCCAGCGCGGCCGCCATGCAGACGGGGAAAAAGATCACGGGATTGGGCCGCCGGAACCACAGCGGCAGGCAGAACATCAGATAGGCCGCCAGCAGACTGAAGGCCACGACGCCGCTCCAGCCGATCCTGCCGTTGAGGCGCTGATCCACCTGCAGGCAGATCAGGACCGGGAGCAGAAAGAGTACGCTGACGATGAACAGCAGCCCGCCGTGGCTGACGCTCTCCTCCCCGGCGCGCTGAGGATAGGGGAACGGCTCGGGCGGCTCCCTCAGCTCCGGATGATAAACGCGCAGGCCGCAGAGCGGGCATTTTTCCGCGCCCTTCTGCAGCTCCACGCCGCATTGCACACAGTACATGGTCTCACCTCACGAATCGTTGCTTTCGATCTTCACATGGAAGCCCATTTGAACCAGCGCGGTGAAGAATTCGCGCTCCAGCGCCGGCTCCACGCTGTTGCGGACGATGTTGAAAAAGGTTTTTCCCCGCCAGCTCGTGCAGCTGGCGTTGTAGGGAGAGCTGGCCTGCGGGCCGAGGACGAATTCCACGCGCTCGACATACGGCGCCATCTCGTCCGGCAGCTCTACCTGACCGAGATTCGACAGCGACAGCGTGGAGACGTTCTCGCCGACGCGGTCGAAGACCAGGCGCATGACCAGGTTTTTCAGCGACAGCGGGATGATCTTCAGGAAGGGATTGCGCTCGTCCCGGACATTCGGCGCGAAGACGGCGGCCATGTTTTTCGGCGTGATGGCCAGCTGCATCTGATGGTGCACGAGCTGTACCAGCTCCTCAAACTCGTAGTCCCCGAGGCGGGGGTCGACGCCGATGTTGGCCACGGCGACGAAGTTGCGGAGGGTCTCGCCGCCGTAGAGACGGCGCAGGTTGACCGGGATCTGCACGCGGACGGGCTTCTGCCGGCTTCGCCGGGGCTGCTCGGCGGCCTGCACGCGCAGGATGGACTGGATCAGCAGCGCGCAGAGCCAGGCCGTCACCGTGACGCCCGAGGCTTTGGCGCGCGCCCGGAGCGCCTCGCTGTCGAGGACGCCCAGAGTCACGTGCAGGAAGCGGTCCGGCTCGGGCGTGCCGCGCAGACGGTAGACGTTCCGGTCGTCCCGCGGCGCCGCGACGGGGCCGGCATGCGCGCGGAAGCTGTCGACCAGTTCTTCCTTGCGCGGCGGCTCGGCCGGATCCCTGATCCCGCAGGCGGCGGGGATCGCCGCGCCATAACGGAGCCGGAGATACGCGGCGGCCAGCGTTTTGGCGAAGACCATTGCGCCGGTGCCGTCGGTGACGGCGTGGAAGAACTCCACGGCCATGCGGTCGCGGTAATATAGGACGCGGATCGCGCAGCGGCGCACGTCGGCCATCGTCATGCCCCGCAGCGGACGGCTGGCGTCTGTCTGCACGGCGGGCGGCTGCGGCAGCTCCTCGAGATAGTACCAGAAGGCGCTGCGCCGCAGCCGCACGAGCACCGAGGGGAAGCGCGGCGCGACGGTATCCAGCGCCTGCTGCAGCAGCGCGGGATCGACCGGGTCGGTAAAAGTAAAGGAAAGGCGGAAGGCGTTGCTCCAGTGCCGCCGCAGCGCGGCGGGGAAGATGAGCGCGGCGTTGTCCAGCCGCAGCCAGCGCAGATCGCGGTTTCGTTGCTCCATCGGAATGGCTCCTGTTCGCTCGGATCGGATGTCCGGATTATACCCCCGGCGGCGCGCCGCGTCCAGCGGCAGGGGCCGGAAGTAGAGCGCCGCCGGGGGATCGGAGAGGGAAAAGCGGGCTCTCCTTTTCGGAGAGGAGGAACAAACGCGCTCTACGGCGGGCGAAGGACGGGAGAGACCCTGCGGTTGGTTAAAAATTTTTAATTAAGTCTTGATTTTGGAGCGGCGGGAGATTATAATAACTCTGTCATACAGGAACCCCAACACACAGGGAGAGGGGCGGCTTGTCCGCACCTCGGCCCCGACTGAGGAGGTCGCGGCTTTGATTCCCCTCCTGCGAATGCCATACGAATTCCATATTGTAACGATACGTATAATCCGCTCCTAATTCCCAGGGGGCGGATTTGGCTTTTTTCGGGGGGCTTTTTTCGGCTCGCGGGAGCCGCATGCACCAATCATTGATCAAAGGAGGCTGGTTTTATGGAAAAGCTGTTTCTGCTCGGCTTTCTGGGCGCTGCGCTCGGCATCGGCTTTGCGATGCTGCAGCGGCGGAAGGTCCTCTCGGTGCCGGAGGGGAATGAGCGCATGCAGAAGATCGCGGCCGCGATCCGCGCCGGCGCCAACGCCTATCTGAAGCACCAGTATACGACGGTGTTCAAGGTCTTCGCCGCCGTATTCGTTCTTCTGCTGCTCCTGGCCTTCGGCTCCGGCGGCAGGATGCTTTCGCGGGTGACGCCCTTCGCCTTCCTGACGGGCGGCGTCTTCTCGATGCTGGCGGGCTACGCCGGCATGCACATCGCCACCAGCGCCAACGCCCGCACGGCCAACGCCGCGAGCCACAGCCTGGACAAGGGCCTGCGCATCGCCTTCTCCTCGGGCAGCGTGATGGGCTTCTCGGTGGTCGGCCTCGGCATGCTGGACATCACGATGTGGTTCTTCCTCCTGCGCTACGCCCTGGGGATCAGCGACCCGAAGGTGATCGGCAGCATCATGGTCATGAACGGCATGGGCGCGAGCTTCATGGCGCTGTTCGCACGCGTGGGCGGCGGCATCTACACCAAGGCGGCCGACGTCGGCGCCGACCTCGTCGGCAAGGTGGAGGCGGGCATCCCGGAGGACGACCCGCGCAACCCCGCGACCATTGCGGACAATGTGGGCGACAATGTCGGCGACGTGGCCGGCATGGGCGCCGACCTCTACGAGAGCTACGTCGGCTCGATCCTGGCGACCTTCTCTCTCGGCGCCGTCGCGGGCTACGGCTTCCGCGGCATGCTGCTGCCGCTGCTGCTGGCCGTCTGCGGCGTGATCTGCTCGATCATCGGCTCCTTCCTGATCCGCACCAAGGAGAACGCCGGCCAGGAGGACCTGCTCAGGAGCCTGCGCACCGGCACCTACACCGCGGCGATCCTGGCCGCCGTGCTGGACGCTCCCCTGACCTGGCTGACCCTGCACAACTGGGGCATCTACGCCGCGATCCTCGCCGGGCTCATCTCCGGCTGCGCGATCGGCTATTTCACCGAGTACTATACCTCGGACACCTACAAGCCCACGCGGGAGCTGGCCGCCGAGAGCGAGACCGGCAGCGCCACGATCATCATCGGCGGTCTGTCGCTCGGCCTGCGCTCCACGATGGTCTCGATCCTGATCGTCGCGGCGGCGGTGCTGACGAGCTTCTACGCCGCGGGCGGGCACATCATCTTCGAGCAGGGCCTCTACGGCATCGGCATCGCCGGCGTCGGCATGCTCTCGACCCTGGGTATCACGCTGGCCACCGACGCCTACGGCCCCGTGGCGGACAACGCCGGCGGCATTGCGCAGATGGCGCAGCTGCCGGAGGAGGTGCGGCAGCGCACCGACGCGCTCGACTCCCTCGGCAATACGACCGCCGCGACCGGCAAGGGCTTTGCGATCGGCTCGGCCTCGCTGACGGCGCTGGCCCTGCTGGTGAGCTATGTGGACATCGTGCAGGGGAAGACCGAGGCGGTGCTGGACCTCTCGCTGACCAATCCCCTGATGCTGGTGGGCCTTTTCATCGGGACGCTCCTGACCTTCCTCTTCTCCTCGCTGACGATGAACGGCGTGGAGCGGGCCGCCCAGTCGATCGTGCTTGAGGTGCGCCGCCAGTTCCACGAGATCCAGGGCATCATGGACTACCAGGCCGACCCCGAGTACGCCAAATGCGTGGCGCTGTGCACCCGCGGCGCGCTGCATGAGATGATCGCCCCGGCGCTGATCGCCATCGTGGTCCCGATCGTCACCGGCCTGATCCTCGGCCCGGTCGGCGTGGTGGGCATGCTGGGCGGCGTGTCGGTCTCCGGCTTTGCGATGGCGGTGTTCATGTCCAACGCCGGCGGCGCCTGGGACAACGCCAAGAAGTATATCGAGGCCGGGCACCACGGCGGCAAGGGCAGCGAGCAGCACAAGGCCGCCGTCGTCGGCGACACGGTGGGCGACCCGCTGAAGGACACCGCCGGCCCGAGCCTGAATATCCTGATCAAGCTCTGCTCCACGGTCTCGATCGTCTTTTCCGGTCTGATCCTCTGGTTCAACCTCGCGGGACTGCTGTAAAGCGGAAATACCGGTTGACAAACCGGGTCGAAAATCAGTATCATAAAAGGTGGGCGATTTCCACCGAAGGCCGTCGGCCGGCAGGCCGCGCGGCCCGAATATAGACAGAAAGCAATCAAATTCAGGAGGTTTGTATCATGGTAAAGAAATCCATGGACGGCAACGAAGCCGCCGCGTACGCAAGCTATGCATTTACCGAGGTAGCGACCATCTATCCCATCACCCCCTCGAGCCCGATGGCCAACCACGTGGACGAGTGGGCCGCCCGGGGAAAGAAAAACCTGTTCGGCATGCCTGTGAAGCTGATGGAGATGCAGGCCGAGGCCGGCGCCTGCGCCGCCATGCAGGGCGCGCTGGAGGGCGGCGCTCTCGGCACCACCTACACCTCCGCCCAGGGCCTGATGCTGATGATCCCGCCGATGTACCGCATCGCGGGCCTGCTGGTGCCCGGCGTGATGCACGTGGCCGCCCGCAGCGTGGCGACCTCCAGCGTCTCCATTTTCGGCGACCACCAGGACGTGATGGCCTGCCGTCAGATCGGCTGGGCGCAGCTGGCGTCCTCGAGCGTGCAGGAATGCATGGACCTCGGCGCCG